>CAMAWG010000191.1 GCA_945861855.1 Rhodoplanes serenus | reverse complement strand
TCTTCGGCCGCATCGCTCTTCACTCCGCTCGTTGAGCGAGAGCAAGAGAATCACGGCTTCAGATTCGAGGGAACCTTGAAAACGAGATTGCAGGGTTCCGGGGCCTCAATCCCCAAAACCTTGCAATCTCAAACGCGGCTGGGCGCTGACAATCGACTCTTACTCAATGGCTTAGAAGTTGTTCACGGGCGACTATGCCGCGCCGAACATCCAGGTGTGGGTGCGCATGGTGATGTCCGAGGTCAGCGCAATCGATCCGACCACGTTCGTGCCGTAGGTGTTGGTGAACGTGCCGTAGTCGGAATAGCGATACTCGCCACGCACCAGCCAGTTGCTGGCGACCGCGTATTCCAGCCCGCCGCCGGCGGTCCAGCCGGTCATCGTGTCGGATGCGGAGGCGGTGGTGGTGGCCGGGCCGGTGACGGCGGCGCAGGCGCCGGTGGCGGCGCAGATCAGGGTTGCCTGGACACGCTGGGCGGCAAATCCGCCCATCCCGTAGGCGAGCAGTTGCGGCGTGACATTGTAGCCAAGGCGACCGCGGATGCTGCCGTCCCAGGATTTCTTGATCGTCAGGCTGTCGTTCGCCGCTGCGCCACCGCCAAGGCCGAGCAGGAAGCCGGTGCCTGGAATGCCGCGCTGGGTGCCCTCATCGTCGGCAAAACCGACATCGCCTTCGATGCCGACGATCCATGACGGCGCGACGCGCCAGTTGTAGTCGGCAAACAACGCGCCCCTGAATTCGGAGCTCAGGCAGGCGGTCGGGGTGCCCAGGATCGGATCGGGCGCCGCGATGCCGTCGGAGAGCAGCGCCGTGGTCCGCCAGTCATCGCAGACCGTCTGCCGAGCGCCGACGCCGCCGCCCACATAGGGGCCGGCAAATCGATCGATCATGGGAGCAGCGGCCGGGGGTGCCTTTCTGACCACCGGCAAGTCGGCGGCGAATGCCGAAGCCGACACACCGACGCCGACAACGAGACAGGAAACCAACGAGATTGCGCGAGTACGCATTGCCACCCCCTCAATCCAACATACGCCCGAAATATTATGGTGCGGCGCTGCCCGGCTCCATCCCCCGGCCGGCGCGGCGGGCAATTTGAATCGGCCGTTGCATTTCGACGACAAGCGGACAGGACGGCAAACCTAATTGCATGGGAAATATGGGTATTAAGTCGTTTCAGTTGCATCGATCGGGCCGGCTGTCCCACGCAAAGCCCGAGGGGCACCCATCCTCTGTGGATAATTGGTCGTGCTGTCGCGCTGGGTTAAGATTGCCCCGCACACCACGCAACGACGGGGATTTCATGAACCCACCATCCGCCCAAGCCGCACGCATTCTGGGCCCGCTCGTCTGGCTCGACATGGATCAGCAGGCGCTCGACGACGCTTACGACCAGCTCGTCTACGCGCCGAACCGCGATCAGGTGCACAAGCGCAAAATGTTCAACAGCGACCGCGTCCGCGCGCGGCTGGGGGCGCCGAAGCGGCTGGTCTATGGCTCGAAGCCGATCGAGCAACTCGACCTGTTCGCGACAAGCAAACCCAATGCGCCGATCAACGTCTTCATCCACGGCGGAGCCTGGCGGACGCGCTCGGTGAAGGACTACGCATTCCTCGCCGAGATGGTCGTGCGCGGCGGCGGGCATTGGGTTGGGCTCGATTTCGACGGCGTCGAAGGCACCAAGGGCGATCTGCTGCCGATGGCCGACCAGGTGCGTCGTGGCGTCGCCTGGGTCTATAAGAATGCCAAGAGCTTCGGGGGCGATCCGGACCGCATCTATGTGTCAGGACAGTCGTCCGGCGCGCATCTGGCCGGAAACGTGGTGACCACCGACTGGAAGGACTACGGCGTTCCCAACGATATCGTGAAGGGCGCGCTGTTGTGCTCGGGCATGTACGACTTGAAACCGGTGCGGCTGTCGAAGCGCTCCGAGTATGTCGCCTTCACCGACGAGGCCGAGGAGAAGCTGTCGTCGCAGCGCCGCCTCGACCGGCTCAATTGCCCGGTGATCGTCGCCTACGGCACCTTCGAGACTCCGGAATTCCAGCGCCAGAACCGCGAGTTTGCCGCGGCGGTGAAGGCGGCCGGCAAGCCGGTCACGCTGCTGGTCGCCGAGGGCTACAATCACTTCGAGATCGCCGAGGCGATCGGCAATCCGCTGAGCCTCCTGGGCGCGGCGGTGCTGGAGCAGATGAAGCTCGGTTGAACAGTCGGGGAGGGGCGATGCCTGGAATGAACAAGGCGCTGACGCGGCGGGCACTGCTCGCAGGCGGCGCGGCGCTGGCGCTGGCGCCAGGCAGGGCGCGCGCCCAGGGCTTTCCGTCCGGTCCGGTGAAGATCACCGTCGCGGTCGGGCCGGGCTCCAGTCCCGACGTGATCCTCCGCGTCGTCGGCGAACATCTGTCGCGGCTGTGGGGCCAGCAGGTCGTCGTCATCAACCAACCCGGCGGCGCGGGCTCGGTCGCGATCCGCGCGGTCGCGGCGCAGCCGCCGGACGGGCTGTCGCTCTACATGGCGCTCGCCTCGAACTTCATCGCCCTGCCGGAGTTGCAGGCGAACTTCCCCGTCGACGTGGTGCGCGACTACGTGCCGATCGGCTTCGTCGGCGAGCATCCCATGGTGATCGCGGCGAGCGCCGATCTTGGCGTCAACACGCTGCCAGAGCTGGTGGCGCTTGCGAAGAAGCGCAAGGGCGAGCTCAACGTGGCCGCGGGCAACCGCGGCAGCATCCTGCACCTGACCAGCGAATGGTTTCGCATCGCCGGCGGCCTCGACGTCACGCTCCTGCATTATCCGGCGGCGTCGCAGGCGATCACCGACGTGCTCGGTGGCCGCGTGCACATCATGGTCGACGCCATCACCAGCATGAAGGGCGCGATCCAGAGCGGCAAGATCAAGCCGCTCGCGGTGGCGGCGAAGAAGCGGCTCTACAATTTCCCCGACCTGCCGGTCGTGGCCGACACGTTTCAGGGCTTCGAGGCGATGGGCTGGTTCGCGCTGATGGCGCCGCCCGGCACGCCTGCGCCGCTGGCGAAGAAGATCAGCGACGATCTCAAGACCGTGCTCGCTCGCCCGGAGTTGCAGAAGCGGTTCGAGGATCTGGGGACCTACATCCGCCCCACGACTCCGGAGGAACTGACGAGCTTCATCCGCGAGCAGCAGCAGATCTGGCGGCCGGTGATCGCGGAGACGGCGAAGAAGATCAATTGAGCATCGATGCTCGCAAAGGGGACGACCACATGAGACGTTTGCTGAGCACCGTGCTTGTGTTCGCCGGCCTGGTGGGGCTCTCGCTGTCCGGCATCATCGGCGCCGCGGCGCAAACCTTCCCCAGTGCGCCGGTCAAGCTGATCGTCACCACCGGCGCCGGCGGCGCGCCCGATGTGATCGCCCGCATCGTCGCGGAAGGGCTGTCGCGGCGATGGAACCAGCAGGTGTTCGTCGCCAATCATCCGGGCGCGGCCGGATCGATCGGCATGAAGGTCGCGGGCGGCTCGCCGCCGGACGGCTACACGCTTCTGTTCGCGCTGTCGTCGAGCTTCGTGGCGCTGCCGGAAATCGCCAAGGACTACCCTTACGATCTCGTGCGCGACTTCGTGTCGATCGGTTATGTCTGCGAGCAGCCGATGGCGGTCGCGGTGCCAACCTCGCTCGGCATCAACACGCTGGGAGAGCTGATCGAGCACGTGAAGAAGCGGCCGGGCCAGATCAACGTCGCGGTCCTGAGCCGCGGCGGCATTCCGCACCTGACCTCGGAGTGGATCAAGAGCGCAGCCGGCCTGGAGTGGACCTCGGTCAACTACCCCGGCACGCCGGCGGGCCTCTCCGACGTCATGGGCGGCCGCGTGCAGGTGATCATGGACGGCTTGCCGAGCCTTGCCGGCGCGATCAACGGCGGCCAGCTCAAGCTCGTCGCGGTCGGCTCGGCCAAGCGCCTGCCGAACCGGCCGGAGACGCCGACCATCGCCGAGACGCTGCCCGCGATCCCGCGCGCGCTCGGCTGGTTCGCGCTGATGGCGCCGCCCGGCACGCCTGAGCCGGTGGCACGGAAGATCAGCGAGGATCTGCGCGCCGTGCTGAGCGAGCCCGCGATGAAGAAGCGGTTCGAGGACATCGCAAGCTACATCAACCCGATGTCGCCGGCAGAGCTGAAGGACTACATCCGCACCGAGCAGTCGCTGTGGAAGCCGGTGATCGAGCAGATCGCCACGTTCAAACCCGCGCCGAAGTGATGCGCATCCGCAGCATTGCTGTTGGGTTCGCGGCGCTGCTCGCCCTGAACGTGCCCGCGCGCGCGCAGGACGCCTATCCGGACAGGACCATCACCATGATCGTGCCGTTCGCCGCGGGCGGCTCGACCGATGTGATCGGCCGGCTGGTCGCGGAAGGATTGCGGACCGTGCTCGGCCAGTCTGTCGTGGTCGACAACCGCGCCGGCGCCGGCGGTTCGCTCGGCACCGCCGCCATCGCGAAGGCTGTGCCCGACGGCTACACCATCGGGATGGGCACCGCCTCGACGCTGGCGATCAACCCCGCGACCTACAAGAGCCTGCCGTTCGATGTGCTCAGCGATCTCGCCACCATCGGCAACATCGCGGCGGTGCCCAACATCATGGCGATCCATCCCGCGGTGCAGGCGGCGAACATGGCCGAGTTCATCGCGCTGGCGAAATCGCAGCCCGGCAAGCTCAGCTACGCGTCGCCGGGGCACGGCTCCGTCGGGCATCTGCTCGGCGAGCAGTTCAAGCTCGCCACCGGCACCGACATCCTGCATGTGCCGTATCGCGGCATGGGGCCGGCGCTCAACGACGCCATCGGCGGGCAGATCCAGGTGATCTACGACAACCTGCCGACCTCGCTGGAGCTGGTGAGGTCCGGCAAGCTGCGCGCGCTCGGGATTTCCGGCGCAAGGCGCGTCGAGGCGCTGCCGGACATCTCGACCTTCGGCGAGCTCAAGCTCGACGACATCAACTGGATGGCGTTCTTCGGCCTGATCGCGCCGAAGGATACCCCGCCGGCGATCGTGCGGCGGCTGAACGAGGCGCTGGTTCGCGTGCTGGCCACGCCCGAACTCCGTAACAAGCTCGCGGCGCAGCAGGCCATCGTGGTCGGCAATTCGCCGGAGGCGTTCAAGGCCGAGATCGCGCGTGAGGTTGCGCGCATGAAGCGTGCGGTGGCGGCGGCCAGGATCGAGCTGAATTGATGGCGATTGACGCTCACTTGACCTGCAGATTGAGCTTCTTCACCGCCTGCGCATAGCGGTCCATGTCGTTCTTCATGAACTGCACGTAGTTGGCGGTGCCGTTCTCCTCCATCACCATGCCGAGTTGCTTCATGCGCGCGGCCATCGCCGGCTCGCGCATTGTCTTCGCGGCTTCGGCCTGCAGGCGTGCAAGCACCCTCGGCGGCGTGCCGGCCGGTGCTTGCAGCCCCATCACGGTCGCGACATCGAAGCCCTTCTGGCCGAGTTCGTTGCAGGTCGGGATCGCCGGCGTCGACGGCGAACGCTGCAGCGTGCTGATGCAGTAGCCGCGCAGCTTGCCGGACTCGATCAGCGCCATGACGTTGGGGATGCCGGACCATCCGACCTGGATTTCGCCGGTCAAGAGCCCGTTCACCATCGCCGAGCCGCCGCGATAGGGCACATGCAGCAGGTTAATGCCGGTGCGTTCGGCGAAGATCGCCATGGTCAGGTGATGGATCGATCCCGCGCCGGCCGAGCCGTGACTCATCTTTCCGGGCTCCTTCTTGGCCAGCGCTATGAACTCCGCGAGCGTGTTGGCCGGCACCGCAGGGTTCGCGGAAAAGATCGTCGGCAGGCTGACGAGCGCGGTGACCGGCGCGAAGTCCTTGATCGGGTCGTAGCCGAGATTCGGGTTGAGCGCCGGATTGATCGCCATGGCGCCGGAATCGCCGAACATCAGGACGTGACCGTCGGGCGGGGACTTGGCGACCATGTTGGCCGCGACGATGCCGCCGGCGCCGGGCACGTTCTCGACGATGAATGGCTTGCCGAACGTGGCGGTGAGTTTTTCGGCCAGCAGCCGCGCCAGCACGTCCGGATTGCCGCCCGGCCCCGAGGCCGCGATCAGCCGCACCGTTTGCGTGGGCCAGACGTCGCCCTGCGCCGGCGCGGTGGATGGAATGGCCAGCGCCATCGCGAAGCCCAGAATTGCCGAAGTCAGCCGCATGTTCGTTGCTCCCCGTACTTCATTGGCAGTATCTCCACGTCATTCCGCGTCTGCGCATCGTGCGCCCGGGAATGACGTGGAGAGGGTGTCGTTTTCGCTCACGCCTCGCCCCAGATGTCGCGCGCAAGCTCCACCACCAGCCGAAGCTTCCGCTCCTGGATCTCCGGCGTGATCGGGTTGCCGGTGTCGACGCTGGCAAAGCCGCATTGCGGGCTGACCGCGAGGCAGTCGAGATCGAGCTGGCGCGCTGCGTCCTCGACGCGCCTCTTCAACTCGTCCTTGCTCTCCATCACAGGCGTCTTGGTCGAGACGAGGCCCAGCACCACGGTCTTGTGGCGCGGCACCAGACGCAGCGGCGTGAACGTGCCGGCGCGGGGCGAGTCGTATTCGAGGAAGTAGAACGGGATGTTGAGCGCGTTGAACAGCCGCTCGGCGACCGAATCGTAGCTGCCCTCGGCGTGCCATTGGCCGCCGCGGTTGCCGCGGCACAGATGCATGCCGATCTGCATGCCCGCGGGCGCATTCTTGAGGACGCGGTTGGTGACGGCGACATACTTGTCGATCAGCGCGCTCCAGTCGTCGCCGCGTGCCTTCAACTGCGCCTGCACCTCGGGATCGCCGAACTTGGCGAAGGCGGTCTCGTCGATCTGCACGTAGCGGCAGCCGGCGTCGGCCAGGGCCTTCAGCTCCTTGCCGAAGGCCACAACCGTGTCGTCCCAGAACTGGTCGAGGTCGCTGTAGGCGCCGGCGAGGACGGCCTTGTCGCCGCCACGGAAGTGCAGGGCGCAGGGGCCGGGGATGGTGATCTTCGGAACGAGACCGGTGTTGGCGCGGATGAATTCGAAATCCGGCACATTGATCGGCTTGCTCCATTGCACGCGGCTCTTGATCATCGCCACGGGCTGGGTGGCGCGCTGGCCGGGCGTGCCGCCCTTGGCCTCCTCGCCGCCGACCGTGTCGATGCTGATGTCGCCGAGCTGGCGGTAGAAGAAGCT
>CAMAWG010000190.1 GCA_945861855.1 Rhodoplanes serenus | reverse complement strand
GAGGCCGCCCCCATCCTTCGAGACGCCGCGCTTCGCTCGGCTCCTCAGCATGAGGCCAAGAGAAGCCCGAATGCCGGGAACCAAAAAGAAGCCCGCCGCGTCCCCGGCGGGACGCGGCGGGCATGGTTGGGCGATTGCCGGCGTTACGCCAGCGCCTTCTTCACCCGATCCGCTGACATCGGCAGGTGGCGGAGCCGCTTGCCGGTGAGTTGCGCCACCGCGTTGCCGATGGCGGGCGCAACGGTGGGGATGCCGACCTCGCCCATGCCGGTGGGCGGGTTGTTGCTGGCGACGATCTTGATGTGCAGCTCCGGCATGTCGCTCATGCGCAGCACATGATAGTCGTTGAAGTTAGACTGCTGGATCGCGCCGCCCTTCATCGACAGTTCCTCCGACAGCGCGCCGGAGAGGCCGTAGACGATCGCGCTTTCGATCTGCGCCTGGGCGTTTTCCGGCTGGATCACAAGGCCGGGATCGACCGCGATCCAGTAGTTGTGGACCTTGATCTTGCCGGTCGCCTTGTCCACCGACACCTCCGCGACGCCCGCCGTCAGGGTGTCGTGATAGTCGGAGAAGGCGATACCGAGGCCGCGGCCCGGGCGCTTGCGCTTGTAGTCCGACATCGCCGCCACGGTCTTGATGATGGCCTGCGCGCGGGGATGATCCTTCGTCAACTCCAGCCGGTAGTCGAGGGGATCGACGCCCCTCGCCGCCGCGACCTCGTCGAGAAAGGACTCGCTCACAAACTTGTTGTAGCCCGCGCCGATGCCGCGCCAGGCATGCACGCGCATGCCGCGTTGCTCGCGGATCGCATCGGCCTTGAGGTTCGGAATTTTGTAGAAGTCCTGGCTCATCCCGACCCAGCCGATGTAGTCGCGGCCCTTGGTGGCCGCAAATCGCGGCGGCGCCGCCACCGCGTCCACGTTCTCGGCGACGATCCGGTGATGCCAGCTCACCAGGTTCTTCTTGTCGTCGAGGCCTGCCTTCATGACGTGATGCGTCATCGGCCGCGGGCGCGCGGCCATGATGTCATCCTCGCGGGTGAGCATCAGCTTCACCGGCTTCTTGACGATGTTGGCGATCACCGTCGCCTGCACCGGCGCGTCCGGCCAGATGCGCCGGCCGAAGCCGCCGCCGAGCAGTTGCGGGTGGATCTTGATCTTGTCCGGCGTGGTCTTGAGCACGCCCGCCACCACCGCCGACGCGAGCGGCTGCACCTGGGTGCCGACCCAGATTTCCGCCGACTGCCCGTCATCCGCAACCTTGGCGACGGCGTTCATCGGCTCCATCTGGGCGTGATAGGTGTGCTCGGACCAGTACAGGGCCTCCAGCGTCCTCGCGGCGCCAGCAAGCGCCTTGTCGGCATCGCCGGTCTTGAACGCCTCCATGGCCTCCGAGGCGGGGTCCTTGGCTTTGCGGGCGTACTCCTCCTTGGCTTTCTCGGAGTCGAACGGCGCGGCCTTGGCTCCGCTCGTGTCCCACTCGACCTTCAGGGCCATGCGGCCGGCGCGGCTTGCTTCCACCGTGTCGGCCACCACCGCCACGCCGAACGGCAGCGACAGGACGTGGGTGACGCCCTTGATCTTCTTGACGTCGTCAGCGTTGACGCTCGCGACCTTCACGCCGTCCATCGGCGAGTGCATCAGCGAGGCATAGACCATGCCGGGCACCTGAACGTCGATGCCGTACTTGGCGGTGCCGTTGACCTTCGACGGCACGTCGACGCGCTTGATGTCCTTCCTGCCGATCAGCTTGAACTGGCCGGGTTTCTTGAGATCGCCTTCCGCGATCTTCGGCAGCTCGGCCGGGACCTTGGCAAACTTGACGATGTCGCCGTAGGAGATGCGGCGCTTGGACTTGGCGTGGACCACCATGCTCTTGTCCGTGGTCAGTTCCCCGACCGGCACCTTCCATTCGGCGGCCACGTTATCGAGCAGCACCTTGCGGGCCTGCGCGCCTGCGGTGCGGAGCGGCATGTAGTAGGCCGGCACCGAGACGCTCGCGAGCGTCACCTGCGCGCCCGGGAACATCTTGTGCGCGCCGCCATAGAGCCTGGGATTGCCGGGCGCGAGTTCGCATTTCACCTTCGACCAGTCGGCGTCGAGCTCTTCCGCGAGAATGAGAGGCAGGGCCGTGAGCACGCCCTGCCCCATCTCCGAGGTCGGGCAGAGGATGGTGATGGTGTTGTCGGCGGCGATCGTCACATAGGCGTTGAGCTTGGCACCCTCGGCGGCGAACACCTCCGAAGGACGGCCGAGCAGCACGCCTCCAAGCGCGAACGAGAAGCTCAAGCCGGCCGCGCCCTTGACGAAGCCGCGGCGGGAGACGTCGAGATTTTCAATGATGGGCTTGTTCATGTTCATGATCAGGCCTCCTTCGCAGCGCGCTGGATGGCCCGCACGATGCGCGGGTAGGTCCCGCAGCGGCAGATGTTGCCGTCCATGTGGGCGACGATCTGATCGCGCGAGGGCTTCTTGTTTTTCTGCAACAACTCGGCCGCCTGCATGATCTGGCCGGACTGGCAGTACCCGCACTGCGGCACCTGCTCGGCGATGAACGCCTTCTGCAAGGGATGCGAACTCGTGGGCGACAGGCCCTCGATGGTGGTGACCTTCTTGCCCGCGACCTCGGACATGGTGGTCTGGCAGGAGCGCACCGCCCTGCCGTCGACATGGACCGTGCAAGCGCCGCACAGTCCCGAGCCGCACCCGAACTTGGTGCCGGTGAGTTTGAGGTGCTCGCGCACCACCCAGAGCAACGGCGTATTGGCGTCCACCTCGACGCTCTGTGCCGTGCCATTGACCGTAAACGCAACCGCCATAACGTTCCCTCCCTTGGATTGAATGGATATTGCACGCCAGCCGCCCCGAGCGGCGCGCGCATCGTCCGTGGTTTTTGAAGCTGAGGCCGGCCTGGCGCCGGCTAAGTTCCTCCCCCATCGATTCTTCTTTTGAAGCATTATAACCAGCTTGAGTCAGGAAGGGCAGCCGGGCCTTGCGATAAAGTGTCCGGATGGCACGGTTGGAAGCGGCATGACGGCAAGAGCATTCCTGGACGGGCTGTTTCGCACTGCAATAGCGGCGGCCCATCCATCGGCCTGCCTGCCGCCGCACCTGCCCGCGCCGCCCCGCAACGGCCGATTGATCGTGCTCGCAGCCGGCAAGGCCGCGGGTTCCATGGCTGAGGTGGCGGAAGCCGTCTACATCGGCCAAAAGGGAAATGAGCCAGGCCGGCTGACTGGCATCGCCGTGGCGCGGCAAGGCTATGGCAGACCTACCGAATTCATCCCGGTGATTGAGGCGGGGCACCCGATCCCGAACGCGGCGGGGCTGGAAGCGGCCGAACGCGCGCTCCGGCTCGCCGAGGACGCGGGCCCGGACGATCTGGTGCTGGTGCTGCTTTCGGGCGGCGCGTCGGCGAACTGGATCGCGCCGGCGCAAGGGCTGACGCTCGCCGACAAGCAGACGCTCACGCGCGAACTGCTGCGTTCAGGCGCGAACATCGGCGAGATCAACGCGGTTCGGAAGCACCTCTCCCGCATCAAGGGCGGACGTTTGGCCAAGTTCGCGCGGCGAGCAAGCGTGCTCACGCTGGCGATTTCCGACGTGCCCGGCGACGATCCCGCGGTCATCGGCTCGGGTCCGACC
This sequence comes from Rhodoplanes serenus, assembly GCA_945861855.1. Lineage (GTDB taxonomy): Bacteria > Pseudomonadota > Alphaproteobacteria > Rhizobiales > Xanthobacteraceae > Z2-YC6860. The sequence continues at coordinate 3,668 of CAMAWG010000190.1, read as the reverse complement.
GTGCCGGATCCGACGACGCTCGCGGACGCTCGCGCCATTGTAGCGCGCTATAAGCTCGAACTTCCGCCGCTCGTGACGCGAGCACTGGCCGATCCGAGAAACGAGTCTCCCAAGCCCGGCGACCTCATTTTCGCCTCGACCGAATACAGGTTGATCGCGCGGCCGGCCGACGCCTTCCGCGCAGCCAAGCGAGAAGCACGAATGCTCGGCTATGAGCCGATCATGTTCGGCGATCGTATCGAGGGCGAAGCCCGCGAAATCGCCGCCGAACATGCTGCTCGCGCACTTGCCCTGCAACGGGAGGGACGCCGCGCGGTAATCCTCTCCGGCGGCGAGCTAACGGTCACGATCCGCGGCCAGGGCCGGGGCGGCCCGAACCAGGAATACGCCCTCGCCCTGGCGATGGCGCTGAACGGCGCGCCCGGGATCGCCGCGCTCGCCGGCGACACCGACGGCACCGATGGGGGCGCCGGCTCCCCCGACGACCCGGCCGGCGCCGCGATCGACCCAACCACGCTCAATAGGGCCCGTTCGCTCGGCCTCGATCCGGCCCATTTTCTTTCGGACAACGATTCCACCGGGTTTTTCACCCGGCTGGGCGACCTGGTCGAAACCGGTCCGACCTGGACCAACGTGAACGATTTTCGCGCCATCGTCGTTGACAGGCCGTAAGTCTTCACGCGATACCCGCCTGCAAGAAGGTAACAAGCGCCTTGCCCTTCCCCGCTTTCACGTCTTGTTTCGCGCCTTGCCGACTTCTGCTGGCCGCGGCTGCATTCGCGCTCGCGCCGGAGCGGGCTTCGGCCGACTTTCATCTGTGCAACAACACGGGCAGCCGCGTGGGCATCGCCGTCGGCTACAAGGATACCGACGGGGCCTGGGTCACCGAAGGCTGGTGGAATCTGTCGGCGCGATCCTGCGAGACCGTGCTCAAGGGCACGCTGATCGCGCGCTTCTACTACATCTACGCGATCGACTACGACCGCGGCGGCGAATGGTCGGGCCAGGCCTACATGTGCAGCCGCGACAAGGAGTTCACCATCAAGGGCACCCAGGATTGTCTCGCCCGCGGCTTCGACCGCACCGGCTTCTTCGAGGTCGACACCGGCGAGCAGCGCGCCTGGACCGTGCAGCTCACCGAAACGGCGGAAGGCCCGCAGCAGCGCCCGCTCACCCCCGGCACGCCGGTGCTGCCGACGCCGGGCCGGCAGAGCCCGTCGCAATTGCCGAGGACGCCGACAAGATGAGATGCCCCTGCCACAAGCTCCGTTCCCCGCACGCGGTGCAGCGCGAAGCGCAGCGGAGCGGTGCACCGCAGATGCGGGGTCCCGGTTCGATAGCGAAGGATACCGGGGTCCCGGGTCTGCAGCGCATCACTTCGCTGCGCTCGTGCTGCGCTGCGCCCGGGACAAGGAAGAAGTGATGAGACGCCTGCGCCGCACCAAGGTTGTCGCCACGCTCGGACCCGCCTCCGGGAGCGCGGAGACGATCGCGCGCCTGTTCGAGGCCGGCGCCGACGTGTTCCGCATCAACATGAGCCATACACCGCACGACCGCATGCGCGAGCTGGTCGCGGCGATCCGCAAGGTCGAGAAGGACCACAACCGGCCGATCGGCATTCTGGTCGATCTGCAAGGGCCGAAGCTGCGGGTCGGCGCCTTCGCCGGCGGCTCCGCCATGCTCGACAACGGCGCCACCTTCACCTTTGACGCCGACCCCGTGCCCGGCGACACGACGCGCGTGCACCTGCCGCATCCGGAAATCTTCGAAGGCGTGCAGGCCGGCCACACGCTGCTGCTCGACGACGGCAAGATCCGCCTCGTCGCAACCGAGGCGAGCAAGCAGAAGATCGTGGTGCGCGTCGTGGTGGGCGGCAAGCTTTCCGACCGCAAGGGCGTCAGCCTGCCCGACTCGATCCTGCCGTTCTCGGCGCTGACGCCGAAGGACCGCTCCGACCTCGACGCCGCGCTCGACACAGGCATCGACTGGATCGGCCTGTCGTTCGTGCAGCGGCCGGACGATATCGCCGAAGCGAAGAAGATCACCCGCGGCCGCGCCGCGGTGATGGCCAAGATCGAGAAGCCTCAGGCGGTGCTACGCCTCGACGAGATCATCGACGTCGCCGACGCGCTGATGGTGGCGCGCGGCGATCTCGGCGTGGAGATGCCGCTGGAGAAGGTGCCGGGCATTCAGAAGCAGATCACCCGCATCGCACGCCGCGCCGGCAAGCCGGTGGTGGTGGCGACGCAAATGCTGGAAAGCATGATCTCGAGCCCGGTGCCGACCCGCGCCGAGGTGTCCGACGTCGCGACCGCAATCTTCGACGGCGCCGACGCGGTGATGCTTTCGGCGGAATCGGCGGCCGGGCAATTCCCGGTCGAGGCGGTCTCGACCATGAACCGCATCGCCGAGGAGGTGGAGAGCGAGGACACCTACCACACGATCATGAAGGCGCAGCACGCCGAGCCCGAGGCGACCGGCGCCGACGCGATCGCCGCGGCCACCCGGCAGATCGCCGAGACGCTCGACCTCTCGGCGAGCATCTGCTGGACCAGTGCGGGCGCGACCGGGCTTCGCGTCGCGCGCGAGCGGCCGCAGGTGCCGATCGTCGCGCTGTCGCCCAACCTCGCCACCGGGCGCAAGCTCTCGGTCGCCTGGGGCATTCACTGCATCGTCACGGAGGACGCGCGCGACACCGCCGACATGGTGGATCGCGCCTGCAAGCTCGCCTTCAAGGACGGCTTCGCCAAGGCCGGACGCCGCGTCATCATCGTTGCCGGCGTGCCGCTGGGCACGCCCGGCGCGACCAACATGATCCGCATCGCGTTTGTCGGCGCGGACGCGGCGGATTAATTTAGGGCGCGGACTCGTGAAGCGATCCGCGTGGCACATCCGCATCCCCAAGAGAAGGACATTCGCGTGTCCGGTTGACATGCCCGCTTGTGCTGGAATCCGTGGCGAGAGTCCGCAACATCTATGGACAAAAGATCTTGCCTCCCAGTCCGCCGCCGCCCATTCCTCGAACGGCACGGCATCCCTTGGGAACAGTCTGGCAACCATTCTCGCCGCACGTAACCATTCCACCTCGTGTCACGCGCCTGCTCATATCGCTGGGGTCGTAAGGAGCCACATCGGCTGTGGCTTTGGTTGGTCCGGTGCGCTTTTCACAACCGCCGCGTTTATCGAGGATGTATCCGGTCGGGCACGTCTTCGCGACGCACTGCCCATCTTTTTCGAATTGCTTTGTAGCTCATTCGAAGGGGCAGACGCGGTCGGCCTTGCCGCGAATGGTGTCGAGCAGATCGCTCCCTGGCTGCTTGGGCACCGATGACAGTCCGGCCACTTTGGCGAACTTGTGGAGTGAGTCTTTTGCCGTCGCCCATTTGTCGTCGATGGCGCCCGGATGGCAGCCAACCCGCTTGAGTTCCTTTTTGATTTCCATGACCAGCGCGCTGCCTTCGAGGACAGGTTTGGCCGCCGGCACGGCCCCAGCCGGCGGGGTCAGGAGCGCCACCTGGGTCTCAGAGTCCGTCCGAGAACATCAAGCAGGATTACAAAGTTTTCGGAGCATGAGGCGGATTGATGCGAGGCGCAAGAATGCCAGCGCCTTGCGATTGAGGTTCTCCCAATCCTTGGCAAGCCTTCGGCAGCGGTTGAGCCAAGCAATG
>CAMAWG010000189.1 GCA_945861855.1 Rhodoplanes serenus | reverse complement strand
TCCTTCTCCGCCCTCGACCATCGCCGGCGACGCTCCACCGACGTGATAACCTCAACCTGCGTCTTCGTCATAGGACTAGCCCTAGGGATAGTCCTATGACTTCATGCTCGCCCTCATATCCGCAAGGCGGCCTTCACCGGGTGGGTACGTTTTATGGTTAACCGGCGGTAAATCGTCGGTGATGCAACGATTGCCTCTGCCGCAGTGCTGCTTTAGGCCGGTCCGATGCCCATCGAATTCCTGATCTCCGCGCTGGTCACGCTCCTGGTCGTGGTCGATCCGGTTGGGCTCGTGCCGGCCTTTCTCGGCATCACCGACGGCCTGTCGCAAAAGTCTCGCCGCCAGGTCGCGCTCCGCGCCTGCCTGATTGCGGGTGCGATCCTCATCGGCGCGGCGCTGATCGGCGACTGGCTGCTGCGGCAGCTCGGCATCACCCTGCCCGCGTTCCGGATCGCCGGAGGACTTCTATTGTTCGCGGTGGCCTTCGAGATGGTGCTGGGATTGCGGGTCAAGCGCGACGCCAGGGATGCCGAGCAGGCGGTCGAGGAGCATGTTCATGATGTGGCGGCCTTCCCGCTGGCGATCCCGCTGATGGCCGGCCCCGGCGCCATCACCGCCACCATTCTGCTGGCCGGCCAGGCTGCCTACCGGCCGCAATGGCTTGGTCTGCTCCTGGTGGTGGTGGTCGTCGTCGTGATGGCGGCGTGCCTTGCGTCGTTCTTCGCCGCCGAGCGGATCGGCAAACTCCTGGGCGTCACCGGCAACGTGGTCCTGTCACGGCTCTTGGGCGTCATCCTCGCAGCGCTGGCGGTGCAATATGTCGTCGATGGCGTGCGCGCAGCGTTCGGATTTTGACCGAACTCACGGACCGAATGTGACCGCGTGCATGATCCTGCCCGGCACGAAGGTGAACAGGCCGGCGATCACGAGCCCGCCGGCAAAGATGCCGGTCATGGTCCAACGGTGATGCTGCACGTCGCGGCTGTCATGCTCCCTCGCAGCCCGGCCCGCGGGGAGATATCAGCGTTGCGCGCAGGCGAGCCGGTTCTTTCGCCACTTGGTGACCTCGAGCCAGGTGCCCCAGCAGAGTCCCAGGCCGTCCATCACCTTGCCGGTCACCGTGACGCCGGTATCCGCTGGAATCGGCGGCTTGGCCGATCGAACGACGTAGGACGTGCCGAGATAGTTCACCTCGGTGCAGAGCGGCGGGGTGCCCCTGGCACAGCCACTGATGACGATGGTGTCCTTATCCTTGGCCCGCGGAGCCGCATCGGCTCCGGGCGTGAGCCCCCACACCGCGCAGAACGTTGCGGCAACCGTGAAGCGTCGGCAGTTGATCATGTGAGTCCTCCACGCCCGATACGGACCGCCCATTAGAACAGGTCGGCATTCGCGGATGCAACCCGCTGCAATGGCAAATCGCCATCGCGCCCCGTGACGCGCAGCAGCGTGGATGCCAGACTCGTTAGAACGGAATCTCGTCGTCCATGTCGCCGCGCTTGCCGGCGCCTGCCATCGCGGGCTTGCGCGCAGGCGTGGCGCCCTGCGAGCCGAAGCTGTCGTCGGAGTCGGAGGCGCCGCCACCCCCGCCGCCGCGCGTGTCGAGCATGGTGAGCGTCGAGTTGAAATTCTGCAGCACCACCTCGGTCGAATACTTCTCGACACCGTCCTTGTCATTGTATTTGCGCGTCTGCAGTTGCCCTTCGATGTAGATCTTCGATCCCTTTTTCAGGTACTGCTCGGCGATCTTGCAGAGCCCCTCGCTGAAGATCACCACGCGGTGCCACTCGGTCTTTTCCTTGCGCTCGCCGGTGGCTTTGTCGCGCCAGCTCTCCGAGGTCGCGAGCCGCAGATTCGCGATGGGACGGCCGTCCTGCGTGCGCCGGATTTCCGGGTCCGCGCCGAGATTGCCGATCAGGATGACCTTGTTCACCGAGCCTGCCATTGACGTTCTCCTGTCCGCTTCGCGGACTCCCTGAGTTCTGTCCGCTTCGCGGACCCTGCTCCGATTGAATTCGGAGCCCCGTATCATCGCCGCCACATGCGGCATTCCATACTTCGTTAGTTAGCGCCCCAAACCGAGCACCAACGCAACCGAGCGCCGCCGGTACGCCACAGGCGCAACGTACTTATCCACAGAGCCCGGCCGGAACGCGCTCCCGACCGCTGGGGCTGTGTTCACTTTTTGTTCTTATCATACCGCAATCTCGGAATGCAAGCAGCGTGTGGTTTTCCACCGCCGTCCACAGTTCGCAGTGGTCCATCACCCATAGCCTGCCCCCGCCCTATCCCGCTCCGGCCATTGAAAATTTCGGGCGCGCAAACTTGGCGACTCACGTAATCCACAGACCGCGCAGGTTCGGCGATCAGGTTCCGAACACGACCGGCCAACGCGCAAGCGGACGGGAGGTCATCATGAAACGACTGTTGCTTGCGGGCGTGGGATCGATGGCACTTGCGATGACGCCAGCGCTCGCCGCCGACGTTCCGCCCGGGCGATACATGCCGCCGCCGCGCGCGCCGGCCTTTGTGCCGTTCTTCAGCTGGAATGGGATGTACGTCGGCATCAACGCCGGCTATGGCTTTGGCCATTCGAAATGGACCAACACCACAACAGGCGCAACCACCGGCGACTTCGACGTCAATGGCGGGGTGATCGGCGGCACGGTCGGATACAACGTGCAGCTCAGCAACATGGTCGTTGGCCTCGAGGCCGACATCGCCTGGAGCAACATCAAGGGTTCGACCACGACCAACTGCGCCGGCCCCTGCGAGACCTCCAACAACTGGCTCGGCACGGCCCGCGGGCGGATCGGCTACGCCTTCGATCGCTTCCTGCCCTATATCACCGCCGGCGCGGCCTTTGGCGACATCAAGGGAACCATCGGCGTTGGCCGGTTCACCGAAACCCAGGTGGGTTGGACGGCGGGCTTAGGCGTAGAATACGCCTTTCTCGGCAACCTTTCTCGGCAACTGGTCGGCGAAGGTGGAGTATCTCTACGTCGATCTCGGCAAAGCGTCGTGCAGTGGAGCTTGTTCCGCTATCCCGCTCGACGTGACCTTCGCAACCAGCATCGTCCGCGCCGGACTGAACTACAAATTCTGAGCACCACCAGCGGGCCGGCTCTGCCGCCGGCCCATGTCCTCATAGCCAACGCAATCAATACCACTTGGCTGGAAACGAGATATATCCAACATTCCAGAGTCTTACGGACAACTCCTCGTCTATTTCCAATTCGTCCAAGTGTGGCATTTCGGAGACTCCATTCGGCCTCTTCAGGCGTTAAGATTAGTTAATTGATTGTGTCCGGCGCGTGAGTGGAGTGCGTCATGAAACGCTTTGTGCGTGCGGCTCTCGGATTTTCGGCCGTCGGAATTGCCACGCTGGGATCGGCGGCGCTGTCGCCCGCCTCAGCATCCGATCTCCCCCGCCCGGCCGCTCCGCCACCCGCGGCCATGCTGCCCGCGCGGGCCCCAGGCGTTCTGCCATTCAACTGGGGCGGCCTCTACGCCGGTCTTAATCTCGGTGGCGGATTCGGCGACGTCAGCGGCGTCATCGTCGGCGGTCAGCTCGGCTACAACTGGCAGGTCGGACAGCTCGTGTTCGGCGTCGAAACCGATCTTCAATGGTCAGGCCAGGACGATACTGGCACCATCGGAGGAGCAGCCGCGACGCAGGACTTGACCTGGTTCGGCACGTTCCGCGGCCGCATCGGCTACACGGTGTTCGATCGCTGGTTGCCCTATTTCACGGGCGGCGTCGCGTACGGCGGCCGCGAGGTGGCGGTGGGTGCGTTGAGCGCGAGCGACACCAGCGTCGGCTGGGCGATCGGTTTCGGTATCGACTACGCTATCAATCAAGCGTGGAGCGCGCGGCTCGAGTATCTGCATGTTTCGCTTGATGGATTCACGGGCACGCTCGGGGCGGTGCCGGTGGCGGTCGGCAAGCTGGACAACGACATCATCCGGGCGGCGTTCAACTACAAGATCATGCCCGCCTGGTAACTGCCGAATTTCACGACAAAAAAGGCCGACCTTGCGCCGGCCTTTTGTATTTTGACGCACGGATTTGAGCGTCGTCCACAGTATACAAGCCGAACATCGCCAGGACTGGCGAAAGCTTGTTGTTCTCACTACGTTCCGAGGGCTGGGCTGGCCATATCCGTCGGGTTTCCATGAACGATCTGTTTGAAAAGGGCCGGCGCACCGGCCGCATTTCCGAGGCCAGAACGCCTTTGCTCAGCCATGAACATCGCGTGATTTCGATCCGAGGAGCGCGCGAACACAATTTAAAGAACGTGGACGTCGCGTTCCCGCGCGATCAATTGGTGGTTTTCACCGGCTTGTCCGGTTCCGGCAAATCCTCGCTCGCCTTCGACACCATCTACGCCGAGGGCCAGCGCCGCTACGTCGAGTCGCTCTCGGCCTATGCGCGCCAGTTCCTGGAGATGATGCAGAAGCCGGACGTCGACCAGATCGACGGCCTTTCGCCGGCCATCTCCATCGAGCAGAAGACCACCTCGAAGAACCCCCGCTCCACCGTCGGCACCGTCACCGAGATCTACGACTACGCGCGCCTGCTCTGGGCGCGCATCGGCGTGCCCTATTCCCCCGCCACCGGCCTGCCGATCGAAAGCCAGACCGTGTCGCAGATGGTCGACCGCGTGCTCGCCTTGCCCGAGGGCACCCGCATCTATGTGCTGGCCCCCGTCGTGCGCGGCCGCAAGGGCGAGTACCGCAAGGAACTCGCCGAATACCTCAAGAAGGGCTACCAGCGCGTCAAGATCGACGGCGCGTTCCACGAGATCGATGAGGTGAAGCCGCTCGACAAGAAGTTCACCCACGACATCGACGTGGTGGTGGACCGCCTCGTCGTCCGGCCGGATATTTCCCAGCGGCTCGCGGATTCGCTGGAGCAGTGCCTGAAACTCGCAGAGGGCATGGCGGTGGTGGAACTGGCCGACAGCACCGCGACCCGCGCCAAGGCCAACACCGGCCGCAACGAGAATGCCGAGCGGCTGATCTTTTCGGAAAAATTCGCCTGCCCGGTGTCCGGCTTCACCATCTCCGAGATCGAGCCCCGGCTGTTCTCGTTCAACAATCCGTTCGGCGCCTGCCCGGCCTGCGGCGGCCTCGGCATCGAGCAGCACATCGACGCCGACCTGATCATCCCCGACAAGGACGCCACCTTGCGCAAGGGCGCCATCGCGCCGTGGGCGCGCTCAAGCTCGCCCTATTACGTGCAGACGCTGGAGGCGCTCGGCAAGCATTACAAGTTCACCCTCGACACCAAATGGAAGGATCTCGGCAAGAAGACCCAGGACGCCATCCTGTACGGCTCCGGCGACGACGAGATCAAATTCACCTACGACGACGGCGCGCGGTCCTACCAGACCAAGAAGCCGTTCGAGGGCGTCATCACCAATCTCGACTGCCGCTACAAGGAGACCGAGAGCGAGTGGGCGCGGGAGGAATTGCAGAAATACTTCACCGACATCCCCTGCGCCGCCTGCACCGGCTTCCGATTGAAGCCCGAGGCGCTGTGCGTGAAGATCGCCGGCAACCACATCGGCATGGTCGCCGACATGTCGGTCAAGCGCGCCGGCGAATGGTTCACCGAGCTGCCGAAACACCTGACGGCGAAGCAGAACGAGATCGCCGTCCGGGTGCTGAAGGAAATCCGCGACCGGCTGAAGTTCCTGGTCGACGTCGGCCTGGAATATCTGACGCTCGGCCGCGGCTCCGGCACGCTGTCCGGCGGCGAGAGCCAGCGCATCCGGCTGGCGTCCCAGATCGGCTCGGGGCTCACCGGCGTGCTCTATGTGCTGGACGAGCCCTCGATCGGCCTGCACCAGCGCGACAACGCGCGCCTCCTCGAAACGCTCCGCCGCCTGCGCGATCTCGGCAACACCGTGATCGTGGTCGAGCATGACGAGGACGCGATCCGCACCGCCGACCATGTGCTCGACATCGGCCCCGGCGCCGGCATCCACGGCGGCAACATCATCGCCCAGGGCCAGGTCGAGGACCTGATCGGCAACCCGGACTCGATCACCGGAAAGTATCTCTCCGGCGAGCTGGTGGTGCCGATCCCCGAGCGGCGGCCCAGGAGCACGCGCCGCGCGATCAAGGTGGTCAACGCCCGCGGCAACAACCTCAAGAACGTCACCACGGAAATTCCGCTCGGCCTGTTCACCTGCGTCACCGGCGTCTCCGGCGGCGGCAAGTCGACCTTGCTGATCGACACGCTCTACAAAGCGATCGCGCGCAAGATCAACGGCGCCAGCGAGGCCCCCGCCCCGCACGACCGGATCGAGGGCCTGGAACACATCGACAAGATCATCGACATCGACCAGTCGCCGATCGGCCGCACGCCGCGCAGCAATCCCGCGACCTACACCGGCGCCTTCACGCCGATCCGCGAGTGGTTCGCGGGCCTGCCCGAGAGCAAGGCGCGCGGCTACGAGCCCGGCCGCTTCTCGTTTAACGTCAAGGGCGGCCGCTGCGAGGCCTGCCAGGGCGACGGCGTCATCAAGATCGAGATGCACTTCCTGCCGGACGTCTACGTCACCTGCGACGTCTGCAAGGGCAAGCGCTACAACCGCGAGACCCTGGAGGTTCTGTTCAAGGGCAAGTCGATCGCCGACGTGCTCGACATGACGGTCGAGGAGGCGCTGGACTTCTTCAAGGCGGTGCCGAGGGTGCGCGACATTCTCGCGCTGCTGCACCGCGTCGGCCTCGACTACATCCATGTCGGCCAGCAGGCCACGACGCTGTCCGGCGGCGAGGCGCAGCGGGTCAAGCTCGCCAAGGAATTGTCCAAGCGCGCCACCGGCCGCACGCTCTACATTCTCGACGAGCCGACCACCGGGTTGCATTTCCACGACGTGGCGAAGCTGCTGGAGGTGCTGCACGAGCTGACCGACCAGGGCAATACCGTGGTGGTGATCGAGCACAATCTCGAGGTGATCAAGACCGCCGACTGGCTGATCGACCTGGGGCCGGAGGGCGGCGACGGCGGCGGCGAGATCGTCGCACAGGGCACGCCCGAGGATGTGGTGAAGGTGAAGCGGAGCTATACGGGGCAGTTTTTGAAGCCGGTGCTGGAGCGGAAGGCGGCGCGGGCGGGCGGGAAGAAGAGGATCGAGGCGGCGGAGTGAGGAGTTCGGTGTGCATCACTATTATTTATTTGATTCCTCTGCCACCTCGACATCTATCGGAGGACGCGACCTCGGAATAGGCGGTCTTAGAGCCCATCCGGGAAGTTTGGATTCATGACGAGGCGTTTGCGGCAAGCCGCCTGAGCATGATGCGGATCATGGCGAGACGAACGAAGGCGGCAACGGTTGTGGCGTAGCGCTCGAAATCGCGAGCCAGTCGGCGGTTGCGACTGA
>CAMAWG010000188.1 GCA_945861855.1 Rhodoplanes serenus | reverse complement strand
GCGGCAAGCGCCACCTTCGCTTTGAAGGCCGGTGTGTGGTTCCGGCGTGGTCGTCTGCTCATGGTCGCTCCTGATTCGCAGGCACAGCGTGCCTGCCGTCAGGCAGAAACTCCACTTAGCGTCCTGTGCAGATTTGCGAGACTGGCTCTGCGCCGATGGGCGCCACGAAACCGAAAACGAGCTCAGGACGTTTTTTCCTTTGGATAGAATCGTCCATTCCGTTTAACGCTCGTCCGGCGGGTTTATAAAGCTCTTGGCTTAGGAGGCTATCATGGCGGGTCTGGTCCCAGAAAGACGCGATCGATCGGACATTCAAAAGGCCAATGATCGTCTGTTGAAAGATCACAACGCTTATTTGAAGTCGTGGATTGAGCAATCTCAAAAACGGGATTCTCTGCCTCCGCGGCCTTCAAGGGTCGAAAAGAAGCCGGACGACAAGCCCCGCTGACCGCCCCAGCGCCTGCTTCCCATACGCTGACCAACTACGGGCCGGGAAGCACTAACAGCTCATAACCATTGAATTTGCGGGCCATTTGTATAGCCGCATGGGGCTTGCCATGTGTCCGGCTATCACATGGCGGTGGTGGCGGGCGTGGTGTTCTTCGTGCTGCGCGCGCTCATGGCCCTGGTGCCGGGCCTCGCCAGCGCCCGTCCGATCAAGAAATGGGCCGCCGCCGGCGCGCTCATGGCCGCTTTCGGCTACCTGCTCCTGTCCGGCTCCGAGGTCGCGACTCAGCGCGCCTTCATCATGACCGCGGTGGTGCTGATCGGGGTGATGGCGGACCGGCCGACGCTGACGCTTCGCACATTGGCGATCGCGGCCTTCGCGGTGCTGCTGCTGGCGCCGCAATCGGTCGTGCATCCAAGCTTCCAGATGTCGTTTGCGGCGACGCTTGCGCTCATTGCCGCCTACGAGCGCGGCCTGCCCTGGATGGTGGCCGGCGCCGACACCTCGATGGGCGCCCGCGTGGCGCTGTGGGGCGGCCGCGAGATCGCAGCCCTGATTCTTGCGTCTCTGGTTGCGGGACTGGCCACAACCCCTTACGCCGCCTTCCATTTTCATCGGATCGCGCCCTACGGCGTGATCGCCAATCTGCTGGCCATGCCGATCGTGTCGATCTGGGTGATGCCTGTTGGACTGCTCGGGCTGGTCGCCATCCCGTTCGGCTTCGATGGGATGCTGTGGCGGCTGATGGGCGACGGCATCGACTGGATGATCGCGGTCGCACTGTTTGTGGCGCATCTGCCCGGCGCGGTTGGGCGGATGGCGGCGTTCGGCGTAGGTCCGCTTTTGCTCGGCACCGCGGGGCTCGTGCTGATGTGCCTGCTGAAAACTCCGCTGCGTTGGAGCGGCGGGATGGTGATCGTCGTCGCGAGCCTCTGGGCTGTCCGCGCGCCGTTGCCGGATGTGCTCATCTCCACCGATGGCCAGGCATTGGCGGTGCGCGGCGCCGACGGCCGTCTTGCGATCCATCGCACTGGGCGCGACGCTTTCGCCATCAAGGAGTGGCTCTCGGCCGATGGCGACGCGCGGCTCCCCACCGACAAGTCCCTGGGCGAGGGCTTCCGCTGCGATACGGCCGGCTGCATCGCCAGACTCGCCGACGGCAAGTTCGTCTCGCAGGTTATCGCGCCAGACGCGTTCGAGGAGGACTGCCGGCGGGCGGCGGTCGTGGTCACGAGCCGCGAGTTGCCCGCCGCGTGTCAGGCACTGACGGTCGACCGCAAGGTGTCGCGGACCACTGGCGCCATCGCGCTCAGACGAAACGGCGAGGGCTTCGAGATCACCGCGGCCCGGCCCGCCGGGCAGGATCGGCCGTGGGCTCGCGCAACGGCAGCGCCGGAGGAGGCCGCGCCGACGGCGTCACGGCCCAACACGTCGCGGCCTGCGCCACGCGATGCGACGCCGCGAGCTGAGGATTTGGAAGCGGGGGACTGAGGTGCTCAGTAGCGCCGGAACAGCCCGACCATCTTGCCCTGGATGCGCACCCGCGTCGGCGGCAGGATCCGCACCTCATAGGCCGTGTTGGCGGGCTCGAGCGCGATGGAGGCGCCGCGACGGCGGAAGCGCTTTAGCGTGGCTTCCTCCTCGTCGATCAGCGCCACCACGATGTCGCCGGTGTCGGCGGCCTCGGTCTTTTTGATCAACACCGTGTCGCCTTCGAGAATGCCGGCCTCGATCATCGAGTCGCCCCGCACTTCAAGCGCGAAATGGTCACCGCTGCCAAGCATATCGGGCGGCATGTTGATGATCTGGGTCCGGGTCTGGATCGCTTCGATGGGCGTGCCTGCGGCGATCCGGCCCATCATCGGAATTGCGACCGGACGGCCGCCGTCATCCTCCGAGCCCGTGCGCACGCGGCCAAGGGTTCCCTCGATGACGCTCGGCGTGAAGCCGCGGCGCGCCGTTCCCTGTCCGCTCTGGTCGGGCAGCTTGATCACTTCGATGGCGCGCGCGCGATTGGGCAGGCGGCGGATGAAGCCGCGCTCCTCGAGTGCCGTGATCAGCCGGTGAATGCCGGATTTGGACCGCAGATCGAGCGCGTCCTTCATCTCGTCGAACGAGGGCGGAACCCCCGATTCCTTGAGTCTCTCGTTGATGAAGCGCAGAAGCTCGAATTGCTTGCGAGTGAGCATGCCTTGGTTTCTCCCGGGGTTCCGCCGCATACCAGCGGTGGAAAACAAATCATGAACGGACACTATATGTTCTATGTGTGTTCCGCAACCCTTTAATTTGGAGTGAACAAGTCGAAGGACCGCTAAAACCGCCGCGTAAGCCTAAGGATCGCACAACGGCTGCCAGCGGGCGCCGCGGGCGCGAAGGGCTCGCGAACCACCAGACAATCGGCCTTTGCGAGCGCGGCCATCATGGAAGAATCCTGCACGCTGACCGGGGTGGCCACCAGAATTCCATCCGGCCCCGGCGCAAGCGTGGCGCGCAGATAATCCGCGCGCTCGTCGTTTTCCGGCAGCGCGCGGCCGAGCAGCGCCGATTCGGAAGCGGGCTCGATATCGGTCCGTCCGGCGAGCCTGCGAATGAGCGGCACCAGGAACAGGAAGGCGCAGACATAGGCCGAAACCGGATTGCCGGGCAGGCCAAGCACCTGCATCGCGCCGAGCCGCCCGTTCATCATCGGCCGGCCGGGGCGGAGCGCCACCCGCCAGAATCCCAGTTCAAGCCCTTCGGCCTTCAAGCCGCGCTGCACGAGGTCGTAGTCGCCGACCGAGGCGCCGCCGGTGGTGAGCAGGATGTCGGCGCGGGCGTCGCGCGCCCGCCGGATCGCCGCCACCGTGTCCTCGACCCTGTCCGGCACGATGCCGAGGTCGATCACCTCGGCGCCTTCGGCGCGCGCTAGCGCCATCAGCGCAAAGCCGTTGGAATAGACGATCTCGCCGGGACCGAGCGCGCTGCCGGGAGCTTTCAGTTCGTCGCCCGTGCCGAGCACCGCGACCCTGGGACGCCGATGCACTGGCAGCGCCGGATGGCTCATGGCGGCGGCCAGCATGACGTCGCGGTCGGTCAATCTCCGGCCGCGCGGCAGCAGCACCTGGCCCTCCTTGAAATCGAGTCCGGCGCGCCGGATGTGGCGGCCCGCCGGGGAGGGCGAGTTCACAATCACGCGCTCGCCGTCCCGCGCGGTGTTTTCCTGGATCACGATGGTGTCGGCGCCGGGCGGCACGACCCCGCCGGTGAAGATGCGCGCGGCCTCGCCGTGACGCACCTCGCCCTCGAACGGATGGCCTGCCGCGACCTCGCCTGTGACTTTGAGCGTTGCCGGCACACTCGCCACGTCGGCCGCTCGCACCGCGTAGCCATCCATCGCAGAAAGGTCGGCGGGCGGCTGCGTGCGGCGCGCCGCCACGTCGTCAGCCAGCACGCGACCGTCGGCGTCGGTCAGCGGCGCATCCTCGCGCAGCAGCGGCTCGACACCATCGAGCACGCGGGCGAGCGCGTCGGCCACCGACAGCAACGCCGCCATTCCTACTCCTTCGGCTTGCGCCCGGGATGATCGTCGGCGCGGTAGTGGCCGGACTTGCCGCCCTGCTTTTCCAGGAGCCGGATGCCCTCGATCCGCATGCCCTTCTCGACCGCCTTGACCATGTCGTAGAGCGTGAGACACGCGATCGACACCGCGGTCAGCGCCTCCATCTCGACCCCGGTCTGGCCGGTGACCTTGACGGTCGCCTGCAGCACGAAGCCCGGCAGCGTGTGGTCCGGTTCGATGTCGACCGAGACCTTGGTGATCGGCAGCGGATGGCAGAGCGGAATGAGCTGGTGGGTGCGCTTGGCCGCCATGATGCCGGCGATGCGGGCGGCACCCAGCACGTCGCCCTTCACGGCGTTGCCGTTGAGCACGATGTCGAGCGTTTCGGTCCGCATGACAACGCGGCCCTCGGCCACGGCCGTGCGCTCGGTCGCGTCCTTGCCGGAGACGTCGACCATTCGCGCCTCGCCGCCTTGGCCGAGGTGGGTGAGCTTAGGCGCGGGCTGCTCTGGCGAGGGCTTCTTGGCCACGGCTATCTCGCCGCTTGGGCTGCGACGCGCTCGCGCGCAAGCAGCGTTCGGGTCGCGACCGCCACGTCGCTCTGGCGCATCAGGCTCTCGCCCACCAGGAACGCCTTGATGCCGGCTGCCGCAAGCCGCGCCAGATCGGCCGGCGTGTGGATGCCGCTTTCGCCGACGATCACCTTGCCGGCGGGCACGCGGGGCGCGAGCCGTTCGCTCACCGACAGCGAGGTCTTGAACACCTTGAGGTCGCGGTTGTTGATGCCGATCAGCCGCGACTTGAGCCTCAACGCGCGGTCGAGTTCGTCCTCATTGTGCACCTCGACCAGCACGTCCATGCCGAACGATAGCGCCGCGTCCTCGATGTCCCGGGCCGCGGCGGCGTCGAGCGAGGCCATGATGATAAGGATGCAGTCGGCACCCATCGCGCGCGATTCCGCGACCTGATAGGGCTCGAACATGAAATCCTTGCGCAGCACCGGCAGAGATGTGGCGGCGCGAGCGGCTACGAGAAACTCGGGCCTGCCCTGAAACGATGGCCCATCGGTCAGCACCGACAGGCAGGCCGCGCCGCCCGCCTCGTAGGCGCGGGCAAGCTGCGGCGGATCGAAGTCGGCGCGGATGAGGCCCGCCGAGGGGCTGGCCTTCTTGATCTCGGCGATCAGCGCGTATTCGCCCGCCAATACCCGCCGTTCGATAGCCTTGATGAATCCGCGCGGGGCAGGGGCGGCTTTCGCATCGGCCTCGACCGCAGCATAAGGACGAGCGCGCTTGGCTGCGGCGATTTCCTCGCGCTTATAGGCCTCGATCTTTTTGAGGATGTCCGTCATGTCGCATTCGACACTTTAATGAGCCGGTCGAGCCTCCCCTCGGCCTCGCCGGAATCGAGCGATTTCACAGCGATCGCCGCGCCTTCCTTCAGATCCTTGGCGCGTCCCGCGACGATCAGCGAGGCCGCCGCATTGAAGATCGCGATGTCGCGATAGGGGCTCTTGTTGCCCTTGAGCACGCCCATGAGCGCCATGGCGTTGGCCTGCGCGTCGCCGCCCTTAAGCGCCTCGGGCTTCGCGCGCGGGATACCGATGTCCTCCGGATTGATGTCGAAGGTGCGGACCGTTCCGTTCTCCAGCGCGGCAATATGCGTTGGGCCGGACGTCGTGATCTCGTCGAGCCCGTCAGAGCCGTGCGCGACCCAAACCAATTCGGAGCCGAGCAGCTTCGACACCTGCGCCATCGGCTCGATCCATTGCCGCGAGTACACGCCGATCATCTGGCGCTTAACACCCGCGGGATTGGACAGGGGGCCCAGCAGATTGAAGATCGTGCGGGTGCCGAGTTCGACGCGAGTCGGAGCTACGTTCTTGGTCGCCGGGTGATGGGCTGGCGCGAACATGAAGCCGATCCCAGCCTCGTAGATGCAGCGGGTGATTTCGTCCGGCCGCAGTTCGATCTTCACGCCGAGCGCGCCAAGCACGTCGGCCGACCCCGACTTCGACGAGAGCGCCCGGTTGCCGTGCTTGGCGACCGGCACGCCTGCGCCGGCGACAATGAGCGCGGCGCAGGTCGAGACGTTGTAGGAGCCGGAAGCATCGCCGCCAGTGCCGACCACGTCGATGGCGTCAGGCGGAGCGGCCACCTTCGTCATCTTGCCGCGCATGGTGGAGGCCGCGCCGGTGATCTCATCGACGGTTTCGCCGCGCACCCGCATCCCCATCAGCATCGCGCCCATCTGCGAGGGCGTGGCCTCGCCCGACATCATTCGGTCGAAGGCGCGCGACGCCTCGTCGCGGGTCAGCGCGGTGCCCGCGGCGACCTTGGCGATGAAGCCCTTGAAATCGTCGCTCACGGCCGCCTCCTCAATGGGTCTTTGGCCGGCGCGTGGCGTTCCATTGCGCGGCAAGATCGAGAAAATTCTTCAGCATGAGATGGCCATGCTCGGAGGCGATGCTTTCGGGATGGAATTGCACGCCGTGCACGGGCAGCGTCTTGTGCGCGAGCCCCATGACCAGGCCGTCGCCGGTTTCCGCGGTGACGTCGAGCGTGTCAGGCATGGTGCCGCGGTCGACCACCAGCGAATGGTAGCGCGTCGCCTTGAACGGGCCGTTGATGCCGCGGAACACGCTCGCGCCGTGATGGCGCATTTCCGAAAGCTTGCCATGCACCGGCTGCGGCGCCCGCACGACATGACCGCCGAAGGCCTGGCCGATGGCCTGATGGCCGAGGCATACGCCAAGGATCGGAATGGCCGGCGATGCCTGTTCGATGAGATCGAGGCAAATGCCGGCCTCGTTCGGCGTGCACGGGCCGGGCGACAACACAATCGCCTCGGGCTCTGACGCAAGCACATCCTTGACCGCAATCTTGTCGTTGCGGTGGACGGCGACATCGGCCCCAAGCTCGCCCAGGTAGTGGACGAGGTTGAAGGTGAAGCTGTCGTAGTTGTCGACCAGCAGGATCATGGCCGTTTCTCTAGCACATTTCGGGTCTTAGAAGAGGCTTGGAACAGCGTCAACCGGCGCTATTGCCCGCGCCCGGCCGCACTCGCGAAACGGCGCGCCTCTTCGGCGGCTCGGAACAGCGCCTTGGCCTTGTTGACGCATTCGGCCTGTTCGCTTGCCGGATCGCTGTCGGCGACGATGCCGGCGCCGGCCTGGACGTACATGGTGCCGTCCTTGACCAGCGCGGTGCGCAGCACGATGCAGCTATCCATCTCGCCCGCTGCCGAGAAATAGCCGACGCAGCCGGCGTAGAGCCCGCGCTTTTCCTTCTCTAGCCCGCATTATTCATCCCATTGACTCTCCCGTCGCGCAAACCTGCGTTTTGGCTTGACTGGTTTGCGCTTTCGCCGCTTCTCGGACACGGCTCTTCGTCACCGGCGGCGGGCCAGCGTGCGGGTTGGAGAGGGTTTG
>CAMAWG010000187.1 GCA_945861855.1 Rhodoplanes serenus | reverse complement strand
GAGCGCAAGGTCCATCCCAAGGAATGGACCTACGCCAACATCGCCGCGATGAAGAAGCAGCTCCAGTCGATGGGGCTGTCGCTCGACTGGAGCCGCG
Organism: Rhodoplanes serenus; assembly: GCA_945861855.1. Taxonomy (GTDB): domain Bacteria; phylum Pseudomonadota; class Alphaproteobacteria; order Rhizobiales; family Xanthobacteraceae; genus Z2-YC6860. The sequence continues at coordinate 7,382 of CAMAWG010000187.1, read as the reverse complement.
AGATCGCGACCTGCGACCCGGCCTATTACAAGCACCAGCAGCGGATGTTCCTCGATTTCCTCAAGGCGGGGCTGGTCGAGCGCAAGCAATCGAAGGTGAACTGGGATCCGGTCGACATGACGGTGCTTGCGAACGAGCAGGTCATCGACGGCCGCGGCTGGCGCTCGGGCGCGCCCGTGGAGCAGCGCGAACTGACGCAGTGGTTCTTCAAGATCAGCAGGTATTCGCAAGAGCTGCTCAGCGCACTCGACACGCTCGACCGCTGGCCGGAAAAGGTCCGGCTGATGCAGAAGAACTGGATCGGTCGGTCCGAAGGCCTGCTGGTTCGCTTCGCGCTCGATCCGGCGACGGCGCCGAACCGGGAATCGGAGCTGGAGATTTTCACGACGCGGCCGGACACGCTGTTCGGCGCGCGGTTCATGGCGATCGCGCCGGACCATCCGCTGGCCGTGGCGGCGGCGGCGAAGAGCGAGAAACTCGCGGCGTTCATCGCCGAGTGCAAGCGCATGGGCACGGCGCAGGCCGAGATCGACACCGCGGAAAAGCTCGGGTTCGACACCGGCATCCGGGCGCGACATCCGTTCGACGACACCTGGACGCTTCCCGTGTATGTCGCGAACTTCATCCTGATGGACTACGGCACCGGCGCGATCTTCGGCTGCCCGGCGCACGACCAGCGCGATTTGGATTTCGTCAACAAGTACGGCCTCGGCAACGTGCCGGTGGTCTGCCCGCCCGGCCAGGACGCGAAGAGCTTCGTCATCACCGATGTCGCCTTCGACGGCGACGGCACGATGATCAACTCGCGCTTCCTCGACGGCATGAGCATCGAGGCGGCGAAGGACGAGGTCGCGAAGCGGCTGGAAACGCAGACGCGCGGCAACGCGCCCGTGGCGCAGCGCCAGGTCAACTTCCGCCTGCGCGACTGGGGCATTTCGCGGCAGCGCTACTGGGGCTGCCCGATCCCGATCGTGCATTGCGAGACGTGCGGCGTGGTGCCGGTGCCGGCGAAGGACCTGCCGGTGCAACTGCCGGAGGACGTCACCTTCGACCGTCCCGGCAATCCGCTGGAGCGCCACCCGAGCTGGAAGAGCGTTCCCTGCCCGCAATGCGGCAAGCCGGCGCGGCGCGAGACCGACACCATGGACACGTTCGTGGATTCGTCGTGGTACTTCGCGCGCTTCACCGATCCGTGGAACAAGGACGCGCCGACAACCCGCGAGGTGGTCGACCAATGGCTGCCGGTCGACCAGTACATCGGCGGCATCGAGCACGCGATCCTGCACCTGCTCTACTCGCGCTTCTTCACCCGCGCGATGAAGGCCACGGGCCACGCCGGCATCGACGAGCCGTTCGCCGGCCTGTTCACGCAAGGGATGGTGGTGCACGAGACCTACGCCAGGGCGAACGGCGAGTGGGTCACCCCGGCCGAGGTGAAGATCGAGGGCGCCGAAGGCGGCGCGCGCACCGCGACGCTCGCCTCCACCGGCGAGCCGATCACAATCGGCGGCATCGAGAAGATGTCGAAGTCGAAGAAGAACACCATCGACCCCGACGACATCATGGGCACCTACGGCGCGGACGTCGCGCGCTGGTTCATGCTCTCCGATTCCCCCCCGGAGCGGGACGTGGAATGGACCGAGCGCGGCGTGCAGGGCGCCTGGCGCTTCACCAACCGGCTGTGGCGGCTCATCGGCGAAGCCGCCGAACTTGCGAAAAGCGCCCCGGCCGGCCGGCCCGCCGAATTCGGCGACCCTGCCCTCGCGGTCCGCAAGGCCGCCCACGGGGCGCTCGCCAAGGTGTCGGACGCGATCGAAAAGCTGCACTTCAACGTCGCCGTCGCCCACATCTACGAGTTCGCCAATGCGCTGGGCTCGGCGGTGGCGAACCCGGCCAGGACCCTCGATTTCGCCTGGGCCGTGAAAGAGGCGGCCGGGATCATGGTGCGGCTGTTCCACCCGATGATGCCGCACCTGGCCGAGGAGTGCTGGGCGGCGCTGGGCCACGCCAATCTGGTGGCGGACGAGCCCTGGCCGGAGGTCGAGCCCGGCCTGCTGGTGGAAAACACCATTACTTTACCGGTGCAGATTAACGGTAAGAAGCGGGCCGACGTAACCGTCCCGCGCGACGCCACGGCCCCCCAGATTGAGGCTGCCGTGCTGGCGCTGGATGCGGTACAACGGGCCCTCGACGGCAAGCGCCCGAAAAAGGTCATCGTCGTACCCCAGAGGATCGTGAATGTGGTGGCATGAACGTCGATCGACGGTCGCCCGCTTCGCCGCGACCCTGGCTTTGGCGAGCTTGCTCGGCGGCTGTTTCGAGCCGTTGTACGGCGAAAAGACGCTGTCCGGCGGCTCCGGTCTGCGTCAGCGCCTGGGCTCCGTCCAGATCACGCCGATCCGGGTGCCCAGCGGCTCGCCCCAGGCCCGCATCGCGGTCGAGCTGCAGAACGACCTCAACTTCGATCTGACCGGCGGATCGGGCCGAACCGGCGCCACGCACACGCTGCGGATCGACATGACGGCGCAGAACCAGCAGGTGATCGTCGATGTCACCACCGCGCGGACCGACATGCAGCAGTTCGGCATCAACGCGACCTACACGCTGGTCGAGAACGCCACCGGCAAGCCGGTGGTGACCGGCCAGACCTTCGCCCGCGTGTCCTACGACAATCCCGGCCAGCAGCAGCGCTTCGCCAACGCGCGCGGGCAGCGCGACGCCGAGAACCGCGCCGCCAAGGTCATCGCGGATCACATCAAGTCGCGCCTGGCGTCGTATTTCGCCGCGGGGGCGTAGCCCAGACGGGCAGTATCTCCACCGTCATTCCGGCCGAGCCAACGGGTCCGGCCCACTTGGGCCGGCCCGATGGCGAGAGCCGGAATCCATAACCCGCAGCATTCAAGTCCGCGATACAGGGGCTATGGATTCCGGATCGCCACTTCGTGGCGTCCGGAATGACGGTAGAGAGTTTTTTCGCAGCCTGATAGGAACGGCCTGACATGGTCGCCCTCAAAGCCAATGAAGTCGATTCCTTCGTCGCGCGGCCGAGCCCGGATCGCCCGATCGTGCTGGTGTTCGGACCCGACGCCGGGCTCGTCCACGAGCGCGCCGAGAAGATCGTCAAGGTTTCGGTCGATGACCCGAACGATCCGTTCGCGCTGGTCCGTCTCGAAGGCGACGCGCTTGCCTCCGAGCCATCGCGTCTGGTCGAGGAGGCACACACGGTGCCGCTGTTCGGCGGCCGGCGCGCGGTCTGGGTCAAGGCCGGCGGCCGCAACTTCGCCGCCGCTGTCGAGGCCGTGGTGGCGAGCCCGCCGGTCGACTGCCGCATCGTGATCGAGGCCGGCGACCTGCGCCGCAATGCGCCGCTCCGCGCCATCTGCGAGAAGGCGAAATGCGCCGCGGTCCTGCCCTGCTATGTCGACACCGAGCGCGATCTGATCCGGCTGGTCGACGACGAGATGCGCGAAGCCAAGCTCGCCATCGCGCCCGACGCGCGCGCTGCCCTGGTCTCGCTGATCGGCGGCGACCGGCAGGGCTCGCGCAGCGAGATCCGCAAGCTCGCGCTCTACGCCCACGGCAAGGATCGCGTCGTGCTGGACGACGTGATCGCGGTCGTGGCCGACGCCTCGGCGCTCGCACTCGATGGCGTGGTGGACGCGGCCTTCGCCGGCCGCGCGCCCGAGACCGAGGCGCAGTTCACCAAGGCGCGCGCCGCCGGCACATCCGCCGGCTCGATCCTGGGATGGGCGCTGCGCTACGTGACGCAACTGCACAAGGCGCGCGTCGCCCTCGACGCCGGCGAGGACACCTACGCCGCGATGCGGAGCTTCGTCCCGCCGGTGCACTTTCGGCGCGAGGCGGTGGTCCAGGCCGCGCTCAGTTCATGGACCGCGCCGCGTCTGCAGCGGGCCATGGAGCAGTTGGCGGACACCGCGCTCAACATCCGGCGCACCTCGGCGCTGGCGGATTCGCTGGCGCAGCGCGCCATGCTCTCGCTCGCCGTGTCGGCGCGGCGAAAGGAGCGGTGAATTTCGCCATCCTTCGAGACGCGGTCCTTCGGACCGCTCCTCAGGATGAGGGCGGAACGTGCAGCACAGCAGCAAGTCCGGACCTCATGGTGAGGAGCGCTGCGAAGCAGCGCGTCTCGAACCATGGCCGCAAGCACGCGAAGGCGAGACCGCGGGCCTTGAAGCGCAGTGACGTCGGTTTGGTAGAATTACCACCGCTCCACGTCATGCCCGGCCTTGTGCCGGGCATCCACGCCTGACCTTTTCGCTTGAAAGCAAGACGTGGATGGCCGGGACGAGCCCGGCCATGACAAACTCTTGCGTTCTCGGCTTACTTCATCGGCAGCCGGGCTCCCCATTCGCGCCCTGCCGGGATAAAATCCTGCCATCCCAGCTATCGCTGCGGGGTGGCTTTTGAGTTGAGAGATGCCTAGCTCATGGTCGTATGTGCTTCTGAGAGAGGTTGGAACATGGCTCGATATGCAGCAGCGATTGTGTTGACCCTCCTGATGGGACTTTCGGTTGCCGGGCCCGCGGAAGCCGCGATAACCGTCTATCCGCGGATCAATTCCATCATCGGCGCTCACCCCGACGGCGGGCCCGCGCTGGCCGAGGGAATTCGCGACGCGGTCACCCGAAATCCAAAACTCGCCCAGTCGGTGATTGCTTCGATGCGCAAGGTCACCAACCAGCGCGTCATCGGCGCCGTGACGGCGGGCCTGGCCGCGCTCAGCTCGATCTGTCACGGCAGAATCCCGCCGCGGCCGACCGCATCGCCCGATGGATGGAGACAGCCAGCCCCACGTTCCGGACGGCGTATGGCCTGGAGCGCGGGATCCAATCGGCCCGCGGCGGCTTCATGTTCGGTTACAGCCGATAGGCTCAGCGGACGTTATTTCAGCGCCAGAACCACCGGCCCCGCCACCGCGTCAGTGACGCCAAGCCCGCCGCCGAGGTCGTCCAGCGCATCTCGGAATGAATTCAGCGTTGCGATCATGTTGGGCCGCGCATTGGTAAGCGCGTCCATGTCGGCCCATTCGACGATGATGCAATAGCTTCGGTCACCGGTCTTGATCATGTTGACATGTTTGAGGCCAGGCCAGTTGCCGGCAATATCTTTGTGCGCGTCCAGAAATTCCTGATCGCGTCCGGGCTTCACCCGAAAGCGCACGGCATTGAAGGCGGTCATGACATGCTCCCTTGCAGGTTACGATAATGCGATCAGCGGCAGCGCGCCGGCAAGAGGCTGGCTGATGGCTGACCATACGAGCTTCACCGTCGCCAACAACGTGCAGGTTTATTTCTGCGAAATACGCAGTCCTTGGCAGCGCAGCAGCAACGAGAACGCCAACGGCTTGCTGCGACAGAAACACCCGCCAATAGAACTACGAGCCGTGTTGCTGCCAACAACCGATATCAACCGATAGGTGGAGTGCTTACGTCCGCCGGATGCGTGGGCCGCTCTTGCGCCCGTCATCGGGCCGATCGTCAGCCTCGATCTTCGGCCCGGATTCCAGCCGCCGGATGACATCGTCGAGCTGCTCCAGCGTGCGATAGCGGACCTGCAGCAGGCCGCCGCCGCTGGCGCGATGATCGATGGTCACCAGCAGGCCCAGCGCATTCGTCAACCGGCTTTCCAGCGCTTCGGTGTCGGCGTCCTTGCCGAGCCGGCCGGTGCGCCGCACGGCGCGCGCCTGACCCTTGGCGCTCTTGCGCGCCATGGCCTCCACCTGACGGACGTTCAGGCCCTGATTGACGATCTGATCCGCCAGGTCCTCGGCGTTCGGCTGCCCGACCAGCATGCGCGCGTGCCCGGCGGTGAGCTTGCCGGAATTGATATAGGCCTTCACGCGCTCGGGGAGATTGAGCAGCCGCAGCGTGTTGGCGATGTGGCTCCGGCTCTTGCCGACGATCTTGGCGATGTCGTCCTGCGAATGATTGAACTCGTTGGCGAGCGACTGATAGCCGGTCGCCTCCTCCAGCGGATTGAGATCGGTGCGCTGGACGTTCTCGATGATCGCGAGTTCGAGCGCTTCGCCGTCGCTGACGTCGAGCACCACGATCGGCACCTCGTGCAGGTTGGCGCGCTGCGCCGCGCGCCAGCGCCGCTCGCCGGCGATGATCTCGAAGTTGTCGGCGCCGCGCGCACGCACCACGATCGGCTGGATGATGCCGCGCTCGCGGATCGAATCGGACAGCTCCGTCAGCTCGGCGTCGGAAAACAGCTTGCGCGGATTGCGCGGATTGGCCCGCACGTGCTCGATCGGCACCTTGCGCTGGCTGCGCGACGCGCGATCGTTGGATTGCGATTCGGCGCCGACGTCGCCGATCAGCGACGCGAGACCGCGGCCCAGTCGCGAACGTGCTGCATCGTCGGCCATGGCAGCCTCCTCCGAAATTTTCACTCCAAGCTCCAAGTTTCTTGTTCGTAGGGTGGGCTAAGTCGCCGTCAGGCGACGTGCCCACGTCTTGCTTGCGGCACGCTGCTGGTGGGCTCGGCGCTTCGCGCCTTAGCCCACCCTACTCGGTGAACTGCTTCTCTCAACTCGCCGCGCGCAGCTCTTTTTCGCGCTGGATGATTTCGGTCGCGAGCCGCAGGTAGGCTTCGCTGCCGACACACTTCAGATCGTAGACCAGCACCGGCTTGCCGTAGGACGGCGCTTCGGAGACGCGCACGTTGCGCGGAATGATCGTGTCGTAGACCTTGCGGCCCATGAACTCGCGGACGTCGGCGACAACCTGATTGGAGAGGTTGTTGCGTGCGTCGAACATGGTCAGCACGATGCCGTGAATCGTCAGCTCGGGATTGAGCGTGGTCTTCACCTGCTCGACGGTCTGCAGCAGTTGCGACAATCCTTCGAGCGCGAAGAACTCGCATTGCAGCGGAACGAGGATGGCGTGCGCCGCCGCCATCGCGTTGACGGTGAGCAGGTTGAGCGACGGCGGACAGTCGACCAGCACGTAGGTGAAGTCGCCGGCGCCGACGAACTTGCCGGCGTTGAGCGGCGCGATGGCGCTGCGCAGGCGGAACGCGCGGTCACGCGCCTGGCCGAGTTCGAGCTCGAGGCCGGAGAGATCCATGGTCGAAGGCGCGAGCGAAAGCCGCGGCACCGCCGTCGCGACGATCGCCTGGCGCAACGCCGACTCGCCGATCAGCACGTCGTAGGTGGAGACGCGGCGATTGCGGCGGTCGATGCCGAGGCCGGTCGAGGCGTTGCCCTGCGGGTCGAGGTCGATGATCAGCACCTCCTCGCCGATGGCAGCCAGGGCCGTGCCAAGATTGATCGCGGTCGTCGTCTTGCCGACGCCACCCATCTGGTTGGCGAGCGCCAACACCCGCGGACGTTTCGACAGAGCCATCGTCAGGGCCTC
>CAMAWG010000186.1 GCA_945861855.1 Rhodoplanes serenus | reverse complement strand
CCACACCGGCGCCTGGGTGATGAAATAGATGTAGGCGTCGGGATCGGTCTCCCAGCCCTTGCACTTGAGAATCCAGCCCGGCTGGCCGCCGCCGGAATCGTTGCCGGCGCGCGGGACAGCCTTGCCGAAGGCGACGCCCTCGCCGTATTGGCTGTATTCGGTGAGCGGGCCGTGGGCGAGACGCTGCTGGTCGCGCAATTTCACGCGGGCGAGGTTGAGCACGCCGTCCTGCATGGCAGCGAACACCTTCTGGCCGCGGCCGGTGCGGGTGCGCTGGTAGAGCGCGGCGCAGATGCCGAAGGCGAGATGCAGGCCGGTGCCGGAGTCGCCGATCTGCGCGCCGGTGACGAGCGGCGGGCCCTCGCGGAAGCCTGTGGTCGAAGCCGCGCCGCCGGTGCATTGCGCGACGTTTTCGTAGACCTTGCAGTCCTCGTAGGGACCGGGGCCGAAGCCCTTCACCGACGCCACGATCATGCGCGGGTTGGTCTTGTGGATGTAGTCCCAGGTGAGCCCCATGCGGTCGAGCGCGCCGGGGGCGAAGTTCTCCACCAGCACGTCGCAGTGCTTGATCAGCCGCTCGAGGATTTCCTTGCCCTTGGGATGCTTGGAATCGATGGTGATCGAGCGCTTGTTGCCGTTGAGCATCGTGAAATAAAGGCTGTCGGCGCCCTTCACGTCGCGCAATTGGCCGCGGGTGATGTCGCCCACGCCAGGACGCTCGACCTTGATGCAGTCGGCGCCCATGTAAGCGAGCAACTGCGTGCAGGTCGGGCCGGACTGGACGTGGGTGAAGTCGAGGATCTTGATGCCGTCGAGCGCCTTGCCGGCCTGACCATAGGGCTTGGACGACGGGCGCGGCAGGCCGTTGTCGGCTTTGGTTTTCGCCGCCGGCTTCTTCGACTTCAGCTTCACGACCTTCTTCGAAGCGGCCTTCGACTTGGCTTTCGTCTTGGTCTTGGCTTTCGCCTTCTTGCGAGTGGCCATTGCTATTCCCCTTGTAATCTATCTCGTCTCGATCCCGGGTCTGCGGTGCATCACTTCGTGCTGCACCGCGCCCGGGATGACCCTTCGGGTCACTTCTTTTTCAGCACGCTTTGCGGATTGAGGTTGCCGATGCGGCCGCTCTCGCTACCGGCCGCCGGGTCGAGCACCGCGTTGATGAGGGTCGGCTTGCCGGAGTCCATGGCCGCGTTCACGGCTCGCTTCAGCTCATCGGGGCTCGTCGCATTGACTCCGACGCCGCCGAAGGCCTCCATCATCTTGTCGTAGCGCGAGCCCTTCACGAACACGGTCGGCGCCGGGTCCGAACTGACGTTGTTGACGTCGGTGCCGCGATAGATGCCGTCATTGTTGAAGATGACAATGCAGACCGGGAGCTTGTACCGGCAGATCGTCTCGACCTCCATGCCCGAGAAGCCGAAGGCACTATCGCCTTCGATCGCGAGCACCGGCTTGCCGGTCTCGATGGCCGCGGCGATGCAATAGCCCATGCCGATGCCCATGATGCCCCAGGTGCCGACGTCGATGCGCTTGCGCGGCTGGTACACGTCGATGATGCCGCGCGCGAGGTCCAGCGTGTTGGCGCCTTCGTTCACGAGAATGGCGTCGGGCCGCTCCTTGACGATGGTGCGGAGAACGCCGAGCGCGCCGTGATAGTCCATCGGCACGTTGTTGTTCATCAGGCGCGGCGCCATCTTGGCGACGTTCTCGTCGCGCTTCGTGGTCACTGTCTTCATCCAATCGGCCGGCGCCGCGGGCCAGGAGCCCATCGCCGCGAGCATCGCGTTGACGCACGAGCCGATGTCGCCGACCACCGGCGCCACGATCTCGACGTTGGAGTCCATTTCCTTCGGCTCGATGTCGATCTGGATGAACTTCTTCGGCTCGGCGCCCCAGGTCTTGCCCTTGCCGTGCGAGAGCAGCCAGTTGAGGCGCGCGCCGATCAGCATGACGACGTCGGACTGCGCCAGCACGGTCGAACGCGCGGCGCCCGCGCACTGCGGATGCGTGTCGGGCAAGAGACCCTTGCCCATGCTCATCGGCAGGAAGGGAGCGCCGCTCTTCTCGACGAAACTGCGGATTGCGTCGTCCGCCTGCGCGTAGGCTGCGCCCTTGCCAAGGATGATCAGCGGGCGCTTGGCGCTCTTCAACACGTCGAGCGCGCGCTTGACCGCTTCGGGTGCCGGAATCTGCGCCGGCGCCGCGTCGATCACCTTCACCAGCGACTTCTTCCCAGCCTCCGCATTCATGACTTGGCCGAACAGCTTGGCCGGCAGATCGAGATAGACCCCGCCGGGACGCCCCGACACGGCCGCGCGGATCGCGCGTGCCACGCCGATGCCGATGTCGGCTGCATGCAGCACGCGGAACGCCGCCTTGCAGAGCGGCTTGGCGATGGCGAGCTGATCCATCTCTTCGTAGTCGCCCTGCTGGAGGTCGACGATCTCGCGCTCGGACGAGCCCGAGATCAGGATCATCGGAAAGCAGTTGGTCGTGGCGTGGGCGAGCGCCGTCAGGCCGTTCAGAAAGCCGGGTGCCGACACCGTCAGGCAGACGCCGGGCTTCTTGGTCAGAAAGCCCGCGATCGACGCCGCGTAACCGGCGTTCTGTTCATGCCGGAACGAGATGACGCGGATGCCTTCCGCCTGCGCCATGCGGCCGAAGTCCGTGATCGGGATGCCGGGCACGCCGTAGATCGTGTTGAGGCCATTGAGCTTGAGCGCATCGATGATCAGATGAAAGCCATCCGTCAGCTCCTGCTCTGCGGCAGTTTCAGGCTTCTTTGCGACCGCAGCGTCGGCCATGTGTCACTCTCCCTGAGAGACTTAATCCAGATAATCGGCGTATTTCGCCACATGCTCGGCGAGCCCGAGCGCGTGATTGCGCACCAGCTCCTCGGCCCGCGCGGTGTCGCGCGCTTCGAGGGCCTCGATGATGTTCATGTGATCGAGAATCGACTTCTCGATGCGATCCTTCTCGACGATGGTCTTCCGCCGGATCATCCGCATGTGGGTGAACAGGTTCTCGGCGAGCGAGATCAGCACACTGTTGCCGCTGAGGCGGATGATGGCCTGGTGGAATTCGATGTTGGCTTCGGAATATTCATCCAGATGGGCGCGAAGCGCGCCGTTCTCGAAGGTGGCGAACATTCGGCCCAGCGCCGCGATGTCGTCCTTGCTGGCATGCTCAGTGATCAGGCGCGCGGCCATGCTTTCCAGCGCCGCCCAGGCGGTGATCATCTCGATCACCTCGGTCTTGGTCTTGCGCACGACATAGATGCCGCGGCGCGGCACCGAGCGCACGAAGCCCTCGCGCTCGAGCTGCGCCATCGCCTCGCGCACCGGCGTGCGGCTGATGCCGAAGTCCTGCGCGAGCTGACGCTCGTCGAGGCGGATGTCCTGGCGGTCGCGATAGACGTCCATCGACACGATGACGTTCTTCAACGCGGCATAGGCCTTGTTCTTGAAGCTGAACGAGGTGTCGATCGGCTCGATCGCGAGCCGTGGCGCCGCCTGATCCGGCGCAGGAGTCCGAGGCTTGGCAGGACGCATGGTCGGGGATTCAGTCATGACTGATATACATTATTCCAGGCAATGAAATAGCGCAACGATCCCAAAGTCCCGTCGTTATCGGCACCCAACCATAGACACACCATCACAAGCAGGCCCTGCGGTTCAGACCGCAGGGCGCATCCGCAATTTGCTCCAGCCGGTCGAGATCAGCGGCCAGAACAGCGCCAGCAGGCCAAGCGCCATGATGCTGCCGACCAGGCCGTTCGACCAGAAAATATCGAGGCTGCCCTGCGAGGCGAGCAGCGACTGCCGGAAGTTCACCTCGGCCTTGTCGCCGAGCACGATGGCCAGGACCATGGGCGCGAGCGGGTAATTGCACTTCTTGAGCACGTAGCCCATCACGCCGAACACCAGCATCATCACGACGTCGAAGGTCGAATTGTGGACGGTGTAGGCGCCGATGGCGCAGATCACCAGAATGACCGGCGCGATGATGGCGAACGGGATGCGCAGGATCGCCGCGAACAGCGGCACGCAGGTCAGAACGACAATGAGGCCGAAGATATTGCCGAGATACATCGACGCGATCAGGCCCCAGACGAACTCCTTCTGCTCCACGAACAGCAACGGTCCGGGCTGCAGGCCCCAGATCAGCAGGCCGCCGAGCAGCACCGCCGCGGTCGGCGAGCCGGGCACGCCGAGCGACAGCATCGGCAGCAGCGCCGCGGTGCCCGCGGCATGCGCCGCGGTTTCTGGCGCGACCACGCCTTCGATCTCGCCCGTGCCGAAATTCTTGCCGTTCTTCGACGCGCGCTTGGCGATGCCGTAGCTCATGAACGAGGCCGGCGTGGCGCCGGCCGGGCTGATGCCCATCCAGCAGCCGATGATGCAGGAGCGCAGCGACGTCATCCAATAGCTCGGCAGCTTCTTCCAGGTTTCCCAAACCACCTTGGCGTTGATGTTGGCCTTGCCGCCCTTGAACTGCAGGCCCTCCTCGATCGAAAGCAGAATCTCGCCGATGCCGAATAGCCCGATCACCGCGATCAGAAAGTCGAAGCCGGTGAGCAGGGTCTCCGAGCCGAAGGTGAGGCGAAGCTGGCCGGTGACCTGGTCGAGGCCGACGGCGGCGAGCGCAAAGCCGATGAACATCGCCGCGATGGTTTTGAACGGCGGCTCCTTGCTCATGCCGACGAAGCTGCAGAACGCCAGAAAATAGACCGAAAACTGCTCGGCCGGGCCGAACTTGAGGGCAAACCGCGCGACCAGCGGCGCCACCAGCGTGATCATGATGACCGCGAACAGCGCGCCGACGAAGGAGGAGGTGAAGGCCGCGGTGAGCGCCTCGCCGGCCCTGCCCTGCTGGGCCATCGGATGGCCGTCGAAGGTGGTCGCCACCGACCACGGTTCACCCGGGATGTTGAACAGGATCGAGGTGATCGCGCCGCCGAACAGCGCGCCCCAATAAATGCACGACAGCATGATGATGGCCGAGGTCGGCGACATCGAGAACGTGAGCGGCAGCAGGATGGCCACGCCGTTGGCCCCACCCAGTCCCGGCAGCACGCCGATCAGCACGCCGAGCACGATGCCGAGCAGCATCACGCCGATGTTGAAGGGCTGCAACGCAACCGCGAAACCGTGAAACAGACTGGTAAGCTCTTCCATGAAACGACGCCCCGAACTTCCCTAGCTTGCGCTTCTGCGGCGCGGCTTTTCCTAGAACCCCAACCAGTACTCGATCGGCCCCTTCGGCAGCGGCACCAGAAACCACCGCTCGAACACCACGAAGATGATGAGCGGGATTCCGATCGAGATCGCCGCGATCAGAGGCCAGCCGTAGTTGCCGAGACGTTTCATGAAGAAGGCGATCAAGATCGCCGAGCTGAAATAGATGCCAACCCACGGCACTACCGCCACATAGACCGCGGTCGGAATCACGACCGCCAGCACCTGGCGCAGCTGAACCCAGTCCGCAAAGGTCTTTTCCGGCGTGGCTTCGGCGCGCACGTTCACCAGATTGACGATGCTGGCGCCGAAGATGGTCAGTCCGACGTAGAACGGAAAGAAGCCGGCCCTCGGACCTTCCGCGCCCCAGCCGATGCCGGCCTGGATGCTGCCGCCTATCACAATCAGCGCGAAGATCGCGATCGCGATCGCAACGCCGGTCTCGACCGCGCGGTGCGAAGGGCCGGCGCCGCCGGCACCATGCGCATTGTCGCTCATTGAAGGCTGCTCCGGAGACATCGAGAGAGGGCCGCCGGCGGATGGACCCGCCGGCGGTTCCGATTGGCGCGAGCTACTTGGTGAGCCAGCCAGCGGCCTTCATCAGGTCCTCGTGGCGCTTCTCTTCGATCGTCACCCACTTGGTGTAATCGGCGCCGGTCATGAAGGTCTGGTTGAAGGCGCCGTCGCTCATCAACTTCTTCCACTCCGGCGTCTCGCGAACCTTCTTGAACAGATCGACGTAGTAGGCGACCTGGTCCGGGGTCGCCCCCGGCGTCATGAAAATGCCGCGCAGCATCAGGTACTCGATGTCGAGGCCGGACGACTTGCAGGTCGGGACGCTGTCCCAGGCGAGATCGCCCGCGATCTTGTCGTGATAGTCGAGCTTCTTTGAGTCGAACACGCACAGCGGCCTGAGCTTGCCGGCACGCCAGTGCGCGATCGCCTCGTTGGGGTTGTTGACGGTGGAGTCGACGTGGTTGCCGACGAGTTGCACCGCCACGGCGCCGCCGCCGGCCTGCGGGATGTAGATGAGCTTCACACCGGTGGCCTTCTGGATCGCCTCGGTGATGATCTGATCTTCCTGCTTGGAGCCGGTGCCGCCCATCTTGAAGGTGCCGCCGGCAGCCTTGGCGGCGTCGATGAACTCCTTGGCGCTCTTGTAGGACTTCTCGGCATTGACCCAGAGCACGAATTCGTCGAGCGCCAGCATCGCGACCGGCGTCAGATCCTTCCAGCTGAACGGAATGCCCGTCGCCATCGGCGTGGTGAACAGGTTGGACAGGGTAATGACGATCTTGTGCGGGTTGCCCTTCGAGTTCTTGACGTCGAGGAAGCCTTCGCCGCCGGCACCGCCCGCCTTGTTGATGACGACCATCGGCTGCTTCATCAGGTTGTGCTTGGTCACGATGCCCTGGATCGTGCGCGCCATGATGTCGGCGCCGCCGCCCGGACCCGCGGGGATGATGAACTCCACCGGCCGGGTTGGCCCCCACGCGGCATTTGCCGGGGCGAACGCTGCCCCGCACAGCAACAAAGCGGCGCCGAGGGCGCCCATAGTCAGTGATTTCATGGTCGTTTCCTTTTCCCTTGCCGGTCCCATTGCCCACCGTGGGCTGAGCCGGTCGTCATTGTTCCGCAGACATGCACCACTGCAGCCGGCGGGTATTGTCCGTTTCGTAGCGCGGCGGCCCCCGACGTCGCGAAACAACGGGCTGCCACCGTAGAATAGAACGATCCCGGTTCCACGCGCGCCTTATGACGCTGCGTCCTTTTCGCGCCCCGGATGGGCGCGATATTCATTATTAAATATTACAGCAATTTTGAACGCAACCACAATGTGGATTTTGGCGAACCGGGCAGCGATCGGGCATGCGCGGTAAGAGGCCGCATCCACACTCGGCCGACTCCCGCGCGCCAGACATGATCTCATGAACAGAACGCCGCCAAGTCATTGACCTGGCGGCGTAATATTTGGTTGCGGGGGTAGGATTTGAACCTACGACCTTCAGGTTATGAGCCTGACGAGCTACCGGGCTGCTCCACCCCGCGCCAATTCGGGCCGCAGGCGTCGATGGCGCACGGCGAGGCTTATGTAACAAGCATGACTCCGAATGGAAAGGGCGCTGACGGTTCCATTTCGCGAGACTGTCACCGAACGCCGTAAGGGGATGTCCCGTTTTTTGTTGAACATTGCGAAGCGGTCGCTGCCAAGATTGACGTTACGCGGCGCTGGCTTGGTGAGCAAGGAGTGAGCAAGGATGCCGTGTGTTGAGCCTCTTTGT
>CAMAWG010000185.1 GCA_945861855.1 Rhodoplanes serenus | reverse complement strand
TCGTCATCAGCGGGATTCTTCTGTGCGACGAGCAGGATGCGCTTGTCTTCGCGCATCACCTCTTCCAGCGCCTTGATGGACTTCTCGCGGCCGACGAACAGCGGCACGATCATGTGCGGGAAGACCACGATGTCGCGCAACGGAAGCACGGGATAGGCCCGCGTTTCGCCGGGGGTGAGCGGAGGACGTTGCTTGGGCAGTGTCATTGCGATGGTCCTTGTTGTTGCGCCCCTCCCTCATGGCCCGCATGAGCGCAGCCGCGACGGAGTGCTGAAGGCCGGACAGAGGAACGAAAGGTCGCCCCGCTAAGCGACATCAAGCAAGAACGGGACCGCTGCCCGGGTCGAAAACCGCGAATCTACACGCTCTGTGCAGGCTCACCCGCATTAGGTGGATACAGGGGGGCGG
This sequence comes from Rhodoplanes serenus, assembly GCA_945861855.1. Classification (GTDB taxonomy): domain Bacteria; phylum Pseudomonadota; class Alphaproteobacteria; order Rhizobiales; family Xanthobacteraceae; genus Z2-YC6860. Next base: position 7,163 of record CAMAWG010000185.1, on the reverse strand, counting down.
AGTGTCAAGTAAGCCTGTAGATTCAACCTAATACTGCCGCCCGGCGCCGTTCCGGCGAACCCAGGAACCATCGCCGGCGCAGGCGATCCGAGGCGAAAGGGTTGCGATCAGGCGGTCGCGCCGGCGTCGCCGGCACGGTCGGCGTAGATGTAGAGCGGCCGGGCGGTGCCCTCGACCACTTCCTTGGAGATCACGACCTCCTCGACGCCTTCGAGGCTCGGCAGGTCGAACATGGTGTCGAGCAGGATGCCCTCCATGATCGAGCGCAGGCCGCGCGCGCCGGTCTTGCGTTCGATCGCCTTGCGGGCGACGGCGCCGAGCGCCTCTTCCGCGAGCGTGAGATCGATCGATTCCATTTCGAACAATCGCTGGTACTGCTTTACCAGCGCGTTCTTCGGCTCGGTCAGGATCTTCTTCAGCGACGCCTCGTCGAGATCGCCAAGCGTCGCGACCACCGGCAGGCGGCCGACGAATTCGGGGATCAGGCCGTACTTAAGCAGATCCTCGGGCTCAACCTCGCGGAAGATTTCGCCGGTGCGGCGATCCTCCGGCGCGACGACCTTGGCGCCGAAGCCGATCGACGTCGAACGGCCGCGCGCGGAGATGATCTTCTCAAGGCCGCCGAACGCGCCGCCGCAGACGAACAGGATGTTGGTGGTGTCGACCTGCAGGAACTCCTGCTGCGGATGCTTGCGGCCGCCCTGCGGGGGAACCGACGCGATGGTCCCTTCCATGATCTTGAGCAGCGCCTGCTGCACGCCCTCGCCCGACACGTCGCGGGTGATCGAGGGGTTGTCGGACTTGCGCGAAATCTTGTCGATCTCGTCGATATAGACGATGCCGCGCTGCGCGCGCTCGACGTTGTAGTCGGCGGACTGCAGGAGCTTGAGGATGATGTTCTCGACGTCCTCGCCGACGTAGCCGGCCTCGGTGAGCGTGGTCGCGTCCGCCATCGTGAACGGAACGTCCAGGATGCGCGCCAGCGTCTGCGCCAGCAGCGTCTTGCCGGAGCCGGTCGGCCCGATCAGCAGGATGTTGGACTTCGCCAGCTCGACGTCGTTGTGCTTGGCTTGGTGGTTGAGCCGCTTGTAGTGGTTGTGGACGGCGACCGCGAGAACCTTCTTGGCGTGGTCCTGGCCGATCACGTAATCGTCGAGAACCTTTCTGATTTCCTTCGGCGTCGGGATGCCGTCCCGCGACTTCACCAGCGAGGATTTGTTCTCCTCGCGGATGATGTCCATGCACAGTTCGACGCATTCGTCGCAGATGAACACCGTGGGGCCGGCGATGAGCTTGCGCACCTCGTGCTGGCTCTTGCCGCAAAACGAGCAGTACAGGGTGTTCTTCGAAGCGCTGCCGCCGACTTTGCTCATTCCGCTCTCCGTAACCCCGTGGCGCTGATAGGCAGCACCCCGTGGTCGATCCATCTCTAGCAGCACCCGCGCTAAGAAACCGTAGCGCGGCAGTCACATTTCACAAGCTTCACCCCCTGGAATACTAGCGAAGCACGCTAGCGGAGGAACAATCAAGATTTGATTAACGATAACGCGGCCCGTCGCAGGGCCATTTTAGCACTGTGACTACGGTCAAAATTGAGGCAATCAGGGCTTGGGATTGGGCTCTTCCGGGCGGGTCTCGATCACCTTGTCGATCAGGCCAAAGTCCCGCGCCGCCTCGGCGGTCAGGAAGTAGTCGCGCTCAAGCGCGTCCTCGATCTTCTTGATCGGCTGGCCGGTGTGCTTGACGTAGATCTCGTTGAGCCTCTTTTTCAGGGCCAGAATTTCCTGGGCGTGCAGCATGATGTCGGTGGCCTGGCCCTGGAACCCGCCCGAGGGCTGATGCACCATGATCCGGGCGTTGGGCAGCGCAAAGCGCAGGCCCTTGGCCCCGGCCGTCAGCAGCAGCGAACCCATCGAGGCCGCCTGCCCGCAGCACAGCGTCGAAACCGGCGGGCGAATGAACTGCATGGTGTCGTAGATCGCCATGCCGGCCGTCACCAACCCGCCCGGCGAGTTGATGTACATGGAGATTTCCTTCTTCGGATTCTCCGCCTCCAGGAACAGCATCTGCGCGACCACGAGCGTCGCCATGCCGTCCTCAATGGGACCGGTGATGAAGATGATGCGTTCCTTGAGGAGACGCGAGAAGATGTCGTAGGCCCGCTCCCCGCGATTGGTCTGCTCGACCACCATGGGAACGAGGTTCATGTAGGTACGGACCGGATCTTTCAAACTCCCCTCCTCGGGCGCGCGCAACCGAATCGCGCTTGTTGGCCAAGTCTATATAGGTTCGCGGGCGCGCAACACGAGGACCCGCATTTGCGAACGATGCCGGTTGCGACTTGTGCACGGCGGTTTTCCGCCGCGCACCGGCATGATCTTGTCAGACAGGCTCGTCAGATAAGTCCCACGGACCCGTGCGCAAGAGCGCCCGGCGGGGCGGGCCGTCAGGCCTCATCTTCCTTGTAGAGCTCCTCGCGCGAGACCGTCTTGTCGGTGACCTTGGCGAGTTCGAGGATGTAATCGATCACCTTGTCCTCGTAGATCGGCGCCCGCAGGCTCGCCAGCGCGTCGGGATTGTTGCGATAGAAGTCCCAGACCTCCTGCTCGCGGCCGGGCACCTGCCGGGCGCGCTCCATCACGACGCGGCTCAACTCCTCGTCGGAAACCTTGATTCCGTTCTTCTCGCCGATCTCGGCGATCACGAGGCCCAGCCGGACGCGCCGCTCGGCGATGCCGCGGTACTCTTCCTTGGCCTTCTCCTCGGTTGTGTCCTCTTCCTCGAAGGTGCGCTTGCGCGACTGCAGGTCGTCGACGATCGTCTTCCAGACGTTGTTGAACTCGTCCTCGACCAGGCTCGGCGGCGGCGCGAACTTGTGCTTGGCGTCGAGCTCGTCCAGGAGCTTGCGCTTCACCTTCTGCCGCGACATGCCCTTGTGCTCCTGCGCGAGCCGCTCCTTGACCATCTCGCGGAGCTTGGCGAGCGATTCCAGGCCGAGCGATTTGGCGAAAGCGTCATCGATGGTGACGGCCTGCGGCGACTCGATCGACTTCACGGTGACGTCGAACTCGGCGTTTTTCCCTGCCAGATGCGTCGCCGGATAGGCTTGCGGGAAGGTCACGTTGACCGTGCGCTTGTCGCCCGCGGCCGCTCCGATCAACTGCTCCTCGAAGCCCGGGATGGATTGGCCCGAACCGATGTTGAGGGAAACGTCGCCGCCGGCGCCGCCTTCGAACGGCACACCGTCCATCTTGCCGGTGAAATCGATCGTGATGCGGTCGCCGGTCTCGGCCTTGCCGCCCTCGGCCTTGGCCGCGAACGGCCGGCTCTGCTCGGCGATGCGCCCCAGGGATTCCTCGACCTCGGCCTCGGTGACCTCGGCGCTCATGCGTTCGAGCTGGATGCCCTTGAAATCCGCAAGCTCGATGACGGGCAGAATCTCGATCGCCATGGTGTAGGCGAGATCGCTCTTGCCTTCGATCACCTGCTCGACGGTCCCCTGCTCTTCCGGCAGCGTCACCTTGGGCTCGCGCACCAGACGGAAGCCGCGCTCGGTAACGATCTGGACGTTGGCCTCGCGCACCGCCGACTCGATCATCTCGGCCATCACCGCGCGCCCGTACAGGCGCTTGAGATGGGACACCGGGACCTTGCCGGGGCGGAAGCCGTTGATGCGGACCTGATCCTTGAGCTGATCGAGCTTGGCATCGGCCTTGGTGGCCAGATCGGCCGCGGGGACCACAACCTTGAATTCGCGCTTGAGGCCGTCGCTGACAGTTTCGGTTACTTGCATCACCACAATCTTCGTTTTTTGCCGCTCTGCACGGCGCCCAAAGGATTCGTCCGCTTAACGTTAGCCCGGTTCAGACGGCATTGCCCGGCGTGGTGCGGGCGGAGGGACTTGAACCCCCACGACTTGCGTCACGGGAACCTAAATCCCGCGCGTCTACCAGTTCCGCCACGCCCGCCCGGAGGCTTTGCGCGGCACCATTGGCCGAGCGGCGCGGATATAGCATGGGCTTGGCGGCAAGCACCACAAAAAGAGGACGCGCGGCCCAATCAAGGCCAGACGCCAAGGTCCACATAAAGCCGCCGATAGACCGCGCGCAGCGCTTCGGGCAAGTCCTCGGCGATCAGGCCGGGCCCGGCCTCGCTGCCGGCCTCGCCGTGCAGCCAAGTGGCGGCGCTCGCTGCCTCGAACGCCGGCATGCCCTGCGCCAGCAGACCCGCGACGAAGCCCGCCAGCACGTCGCCCGAGCCCGCCGTCGCAAGCCACGGCGGCGCGTTTTCAGTGATCGATGCCCGGCCCTGGGGCGATGCCACCACCGTATCGGAGCCCTTCAGCAGCACGATCGCTCCCGATTCTGCCGCTGCAGCCTTGGCGCGGTCGCATTTCGATGCGTTTGCAGTAGCTTGCGGTGCATCCTTGAACAAACGAGAGAACTCGCCCTGATGCGGTGTCAGGACCGTCGGTGATGGCCCACGGGACTTGATCGCGGAAAACAGCGCATCGGGAGCTTCGGCGAAGCTCGTGAGCGCGTCGGCGTCGAGCACGACCGCCCTCTCGCCCGACAGGGCCGCCAGAACCATTTCCCGCATCCGCGCGCCGACCCCGCCGCCAGGGCCGAGCACCACGGCGTTGAGCCGCGGATCGGCGAGCCATCCGGCAAACTCCTCCGCACCATCAATCGGGTGAACCATGATGGCGAGATTGCTCGCGGCGTTGACGGCGAGCGCATCCCGGGGGCTGGCGATGGTGACGAGGCCTGCGCCCGCCCGCAGCGCGCCCCGCGCCGTGAGCCGCGCGGCGCCCGTATGCGACAGGTCGCCCGAGACCACCACGGCGTGGCCGCGCTTGTACTTGTGGCCGCCCGCCAAGGGCACGGGAAACCGGTCGGCCCACAGCGCCGGTGCGTTGGCGACGATGGCCGGCCCGATGCTCTCCAACACGAAGTCGGCAATTCCGATGTGCACCACCTCGACCGGTCCGCAGTGCAGCCGTCCCGGCAGCAGCAGATGGCCTGGCTTGCGGCGAAAGAAGGTCACTGTTTTGCTGGCGCGGACCGCCGCGCCCATCACCGCGCCGCTGGTGCCGTTGATGCCGCTCGGCAGATCGACGGCGATCACCGGCAGGCCGCTCGCGTTCATCGCCTCGATCATGGCCCGCGCCGGCCCTTCGACCGGCCGGTCGAGACCCGCGCCGAACAGCGCGTCGATGACGAGGCCGCAGCCCTTGAGCGCCGAAGGCTCGGCGGCCTCGACCGGCCCCTGCCAGCGCCCCGCCGCCTCCGCCGCATCGCCCTTGAGCCTGCCGTGATCGCCGAACATGAGCAGCCGGACCGGATAGCCGCGGTCGGCCAGCACCCGCGCGCAAACAAAGCCGTCGCCGCCGTTGTTGCCGGGCCCGGCCACGACGCAGACGGTCGGCGCGCCGCGAAGGCTCGTTCGCACCACGGCGTCGGCGACCGCACGGCCGGCTCGCTCCATCAACACGATGCCCGGCGTCCCGGCCGCAATGGTCAGCCGGTCGGCCTGGGTCATTTCCTGGGTGGTGAGCAGCTCGATCATCCGTCTTCGACACTATCGGCGGCCATCCCGCCGGACAACGCGATGACCCTTGACCATCGACTAGGCAGATTGCCTAATCGCTATGCAGACCCGACCGAGGGTGGTCCCACCCCCTGCCGCAGGGTTCAGCCGATCGGCGGAAAAGCCAGATATTCCGGCCCTTTCCGGGCATTTCCGCTCTTTGGCACGGACCCTGCTATCGGGAGAACACGGCGCGTTCGATCACGATTCCGGACGGCCCGGGAGGTTTACGAGCGATGAAGAAGATCGAGGCCATCATCAAGCCTTTCAAACTCGACGAGGTGAAGGAGGCGCTGCAGGAGGTTGGCCTGCAGGGCATCACGGTGACCGAGGCCAAGGGCTTCGGCCGCCAGAAGGGGCATACCGAGCTCTATCGCGGCGCCGAGTATGTCGTGGATTTTCTCCCCAAGGTGAAGATCGAGATTGTGCTGGGTGACGAGATGGTCGAAAAAGCCGTCGAGGCGATCCGTCGCGCAGCCCAGACCGGCCGCATCGGCGACGGAAAAATCTTCGTCTCGAATATCGAAGAGGCGATCCGGATCAGAACGGGGGAATCCGGAGTCGACGCAATCTAACGCGTTGGGGGCCGCCTAAATTCCAAATCCCGTACGAGAGGGAACGTATTCGATGACGACCGCCAAGAATGTCATGAAGTCGATCAAGGACAACGACGTTAAATACGTCGATTTCCGGTTCACCGATCCGCGCGGCAAGTGGCAGCACGTCACCTTCGACGTCACCATGATCGAAGAGGACACATTCGCCGAAGGACAGATGTTCGACGGCTCCTCGATCGCCGGCTGGAAGGCGATCAACGAGTCCGACATGTGCCTGATGCCGGACCCGGCATCGGCCTGCATCGACCCGTTCTTCGCCGAGACCACCATGGTGCTGGTCTGCGACGTGCTCGAGCCGACCACCGGCGAGCCCTACAACCGCGACCCGCGCGGCATCGCCAAGAAGGCCGAGGGCATGGTCAAATCGATGGGCGTCGGCGACCAGATACTGGTCGGACCGGAGGCCGAGTTCTTCGTGTTCGACGATGTGAAGTTCAAAGCCGATCCGTACAACACCGGCTTCAAGCTCGACTCCATCGAGCTGCCGAGCAACTCGGACACGACCTACGAAGGCGGCAACCTCGGTCACCGCATCGGCGTCAAGAAAGGCTATTTTCCGGTGCCGCCGCAGGACTCGGCGCAGGATATGCGCTCGGAGATGCTCGCCGCCATGGCGCGCATGGGCTGCGTGGTCGAGAAGCATCACCACGAGGTCGCTTCCGCCCAGCACGAGCTCGGCCTGAAGTTCTCCCCGCTCACGGTGATGGCCGACCGGATGCAGATCTACAAGTACTGCATCCACCAGGTCGCCAACATCTACGGCAAGACCGCGACCTTCATGCCCAAGCCGATCTTCGGCGACAACGGATCGGGCATGCACGTCCATCAGTCGATCTGGAAGAGCGGCAAGCCGGTGTTCGCCGGCAACAAATACGCCGACCTGTCGGAGACCTGCCTGTCCTACATCGCCGGCATCATCAAGCACGCCAAGGCGATCAACGCCTTCACCAACCCGAC
>CAMAWG010000184.1 GCA_945861855.1 Rhodoplanes serenus | reverse complement strand
GGTACCAGATCGACCAGAATCACTTCGCCGCCCAGCGCCTTGACCACGTCGCGGCCGACCACCTGATCGGGCTTGTAGTCGCCGCCCTTGACCAGCACCGTCGGCCGCACGTGGCGTATCAGTTCGAGCGGGGTGTCCTGCTCGAAGATGGCGACGAGATCGACCGCCTCGAGCCCGGCCAGCACCTCGGCGCGGGCGCGCTCGTTCTGGATCGGCCGGTCCTTGCCCTTGAGGCGCTTGACCGAGGCGTCGCTGTTGAGCCCAACCACCAGCCGATCGCAGGCCGCGCGCGCCTGCGCCAGCACGCGGATGTGCCCGGGATGCAGCAGATCGAACACGCCGTTGGTGAAGCCGATGCGCAGATCCTGCGCGCGCCATTCCGCCAGCCGTGCGTCGAGCTCGCGCCAGTCGAGCACGATCTTTTCTTCGGGGGCGCGGGTCGAAGCGGGCAGGATGCGGGCCCGTAGCTCGGCGGCCGAAACGGTCGCCGTGCCGCTCTTGCCGACGACCACGGAGGCCGCGGCGTTGGCCGCACGCATCGCCGACTCGAAATCCGCCCCCACCGCCAGCATCACCGCAAGCACGGCCGCGACCGTATCGCCCGCCCCGGACACATCCCGCACCTTCACGGAATAGGCCGGCACATGCACCGGCGCGGCGCGGCTCGCGTGCAGCATCATGCCGTCCTCGCTGAGCGTCACCAAAACGGCCTTGCTGCCGACCGAGCGGGCAAGCGCGTGCGCCGCCGCCGCAAGCTCGGCATGCGTGTCCCCCGGCAGGCGCGTCGCGTCGGCCAGCTCCTTGCGGTTCGGCGTGATGATCGTCGCGCCGCGATAGATCGAATAGTCGCTGCCCTTGGGGTCGACGATGACCGGCTTACCAAGCTTCCTGGCACGCTCGATCACCGCGCGGACGAGGCGCGGCGTCAGCACTCCCTTGGCGTAGTCGGACAACACCACCGCATCGGCGCGCGGCAGCAACTTGAGCGCCTGCTTGATCAGCGCGGATTCGGTCGCGGCATCGACCGGCCGCGCCACCTCCCAGTCCGCGCGCAACAGATGGGTCGAATAGTGCTCGGAGACGAAGCGGAGCTTCCGCGTCGTCGGGCGCTGCCGATCAACCACGAGATGCGAGGCGATGGCGCGCTTGTCGCGATCGAGTTCAAATCGGAGAATCTTGCCCGTGACATCGTCGCCGATGACGCCGACGAACAGGCATTTCGCGCCGAGGCTTGCGACGTTGCGCGCAACATTGCCGGCGCCGCCGACGATGACATCCTCGCGGCTCACCCGGATCACCGGCGCGGGCGCCTCCGGCGAGATGCGCGACACCTCGCCATAGACGAAATCGTCGAGCATCAGGTCGCCGATGCAGAGAATCGTCTGCCGGCTTATGTCCGTGAGCCGCTTTTCGAAATCGAACATGGTCGCCCGGGCTTTACCGATAACGATCGGCGGTGTTGAGGAACTGCGTGACGTAGCGATTGACGCCGTCTTCCAGCGAGGTGAAGCCGGCGTTGTATCCGGCGTGCAGCAGATTATCGACCCTGGCTTGGGTGAAATACTGGTACTGACCCCGGATGTTCTCCGGCATGTCCATGTATTCGATCTTCGGCTCGAGGCCCAGGGCCCGAAACAGCGCCGCGACCAGATCGCGAAAGCTCCGGGCCTTGCCGGTGCCGACGTTGAAGATGCCGGAGACCTGCGGCGATCCCATCAGCCACCGCACCACCGCGACCGCGTCGTCGACGTGGATGAAATCGCGCCGCTGGTCGCCATGCTCGATGCCTGTGCGGTGCGACTTGAACAGCCGCACGGTGCGGCCGGCCTTGGCGTCGTCGAACCGCTTGGCGACGAGGCTCATCATCTCGCCCTTGTGGTATTCGTTCGGGCCGAACACGTTGAAGAACTTCAGCCCCGCCCATTGCGGCGGCAGCTTCTCCTTCTTCACGAAGCGCTCGGCCACGGCCTGGTCGAACAGTTGCTTGCTCCAGCCGTAGAGATTTAATGGCCTGAGCTTCTTCAGCGCATCGGGCGACCAGTCATCGTCGAAACCTTCGGCACCGTCGCCGTAGGTCGCCGCCGAGGAGGCATAGATGAACGGCACCCGCGCGCCGGTGCACCAATCGAGCAGCCGCATCGAGCAGCGGAAGTTGTTCTCCATCACCAGATCGGCGTCGGTCGCGGTGGTGTCGGAGATCGCGCCCATGTGGATGACGGCGTCGAGTTTGCGGCCGTCGAGCCACGCGAACAGGTTGTTCGGGGCCACGATATCCGCGATCCGCCGCTTACCGAGGTTGAACCACTTCTGCTCGGAGCCGAGCACGTCGTTCACGACGACGTCGGTGCGCCCGGCCTCGTTCAAGGCCGCGACCACATTCGAGCCGATAAACCCGGCCCCGCCTGTGACCAAGAGCATCCACGACCTGCTGCTGTTAGGTTCGGGCAAACCTTTGCCCCAGACCGCAGGGGCACGCAACTTGGGTCCCCGGCTTTGGAAATGATGCTTAACGGCGAAAAGCACGTTTTCCAGCCCCTTTCCGGGACTGGACAGCCCTATCGGGCCGGGTTACCGCCTGCGGGTGGGTCATAAGAAATGAACAGTAATTCAACCATTGAGGCGGCGCAGGATTCGCCCATCCTGCTGGTGCCCTATATGTGGATCGGCGATTTCGTCCGCTGCCATTCGGTCACCAAGCTGCTGAAGGCGCGCTATCCGCGGCGGCCGGTCGACGTGCTGACCACGACGCTGTGCGCGCCGCTGCTGGACTACATGCCCGGCGTGCGAAAGGGCATTGTCCGGGACCTTCCCCGCAAGAAACTGGCCTTCAGCCAGCACCGAGAACTCGGTGTTCGGCTGCGAGCTGAGCACTATGGCACCGTGTTCGTGATGCCCAGGACCTGGAAATCGGCGCTAGCACCGATGCTCGCGGGTATTCCGGAGCGCACTGGTTTCGCCGGCGAGCTCCGCTTCGGCCTCCTCAACGATATCCGGTACGGCGAGCGGCAACTGCCGCGCATGATCGACCGCTGCGGCGCTTTGGCCCTGCCGAAGGGCGCGACGGCACCCGCCGAATGGCCCAAGCCCGAACTCGCCGTGCCGGCGCCTGCGGCGGCGGCATGGCGCGCGGCGCAGGGCCTGCCGGACGATGGCCGTCCGGTCATGGCCTTCGCGCCCGGCGCGGTAGGCCCGAGCAAGCGCTGGCCGGTTGCCTATTTCGCCGAGCTTGCCCGCAAGCTTGCCGCCGAGGGATTCGCGGTCTGGGTGCTGGGCAGCCCCACCGAAGCGCCGCTCGCAGCCGAGATCGTGCGCGCCGCAGGCCCCGCCGCCCGCGACCTCACCTCGCCGGACCTCCGCAACGCCATCCTGGCGCTCAAGTGCGCCAGCGCCTGCGTGTCGAACGATTCCGGCCTCGTCCATGTCGCGGCGGCCATCGGCACGCCGACCATCGGCATTTTCGGGCCGACCAGCCCCTGGCATTGGGCGCCGCTCAACCCGCTCGCCGCCGTCATCGAAACCACGACCGACGTGCCCTGCCGGCCCTGCCACAAGCCGACCTGCCGGCTCGTCCACCACCGCTGCATGCGCGACATCCCGGCCGACCAGGTGCTGACGGCCGTGCACCGCGCGCTCGGGCAAGTGGCGGCGCCCGCCTGAACTTGCTACCAGAGGCTCCATCATGGCCATACCCGATCAGCGCTCGGAAGCCGTCCGTGCCCACCTCCGGCGCTCAACGGAGATCGTCGAGCGTGTCGCGTCCGACACCGGATTTATTGCGGCAACCGTCGCTATCGCCGAGCGCATCGCCCAATCGCTCAAGAACGGCGGCAAGATCCTGCTCGCCGGCAACGGCGGCAGCGCCTCCGACGCCCAGCACATCGCCGCGGAGTTCGTCGGACGTTTCGTCAACGACCGCGCGCCGCTCGCGGCCATCGCGCTCACCACCGACACCTCGGCGCTCACCGCGATCGGCAACGACTACGGCTTCGACCGGGTGTTCGAGCGGCAGCTTCGCGCGCTCGGAAAAAAAGGCGACGTGTTCCTGGCGATCTCGACGTCGGGCCGCTCGCCGAACATCGTCGCGGCGCTCAAGGCCTCCCGCGAGCTTGGCCTGACCAATGTCGGCTTCACCCGGCACGCGGAAACCCCGATGCATGCGCTGTGCGATCTCGTTCTCGCCGTACCGTCCGACGAAACCGCCTTGATCCAGCAAATCCACATCACCGCGGCGCACGCGATCTGCCATCTGGTCGAGCGCGAGCTGTTCGGCGCCACGCAGCGGAGCTGACATGCCCGCCGCGGCTCAACCCGTGCCGCGCAAGCCCGCAGCATTCCTCGATCGCGACGGCGTCATCAACCACGACGACGGCTATGTCGGAACCATCGAGCGCTTCCGCTGGATTCCCGGCGCGGCCGCAGGAATCCGCCGGCTCAACGAGGCGGGCTACTTCGTGTTCATCGTCTCCAACCAGTCCGGCATCGCGCGTGGACTGTTCACCGAAGACGACCTCGTCAAGCTGCACGTCTGGATGGAGCAGGAACTGGCCACCCAAGGCGCGCGCATCGACGACGCGCGCTATTGCCCGTTCCATCCGGACGGCAAGGTCGCGGCCTACCGCTGGGACTCCGGGCTGCGCAAGCCGCGGCCGGGCATGCTGCTCGACCTGATCGGCAACTGGCCGATCGAGCGCGCCGGGAGCTTCCTGATCGGCGACAAGGACACCGACATGCAGGCGGCGCAAAACGCCGGCATCGCGGGCTGCCTGTTTCCCGGCGGCGATCTCGATGCGTTCGTGGAGAGTTGCCTGGCCAGGCACCGCCCGGCGCGATGAGTTGCGCCAGCGCGCACCGCCCACCGGAGCTTATCGTGAGCGCGCCGGATCATGTATATTCGGCAGATGTGGAGCCACGCTTTCGAGCGTGATGGAGACCGTTATGCGCCGACTGCTGACAGGGATACTGGCAGCGCTGACGATCGTCTCGACGGCGGAAGTGCTGCGGGCCCAGACCTTCGAAAATTGTCGGTCCAACGACGCAATCAATCCGGACGTCATCGTGCAGACTTGCACCGCGGCGATCAGGTCGGGGCGGCTGAGCCGCCCGCTTTTGGCGCTCGCCCACAACTATCGCGGGCTGGCCTACCAGCGCCAGAAGGACTACGACCGCGCGATCGTGGACTTCGGCGTGGTCGTCAAGACCGATCCCAAGTTCGTCGCGGGATACGCCAACCTTGCCAACACATGGTGGCTCAAGGGCGACATCCAACGGGCGGCCGAAAATGTCGAGGCCGGCTTGCGGCTCACGCCGCAGAATCCCTTCCTCTATTTTATGCGCGGCCAGGTCGCCGCCGGACGCGGCTCGTTACAAAGCGCTATTTCCGACTACACCCGCGCATTCGAACTGAAGTCCGATTTTGCGCTGGCATTGGTCAATCGGGGAGACGCTTACGTTGGCCTGGCGCAACTGGATCAAGGCTGCGCCGATTATGAATCCGCCCTCAAGATCGACGGCAGGAGCAGCTTCGCCTATTCGGGCCGCTCGGGTTGCCTCCTGGAGCGGCGGAACATCGACGAGGCATTGACGGCGGCGAATGTGGCCATCGCGCTGAATTCCGAAAACGCGAACGGATACAGTGCGCGCGGACGCGCCTACCGGGCCAAGCGGGAGTTCGACAAGGCCATCGCCGACTTCGACATGGCGATCAGGCTTCGTCCCAACAGCGCGAACCCATTGACGAGCCGCGCCATGGTGTGGCGTGCCCTGCAGCAGCACGACAAAGCCATTGAAGACCTGACTGCGTCATTGCGGATCGATCCAACGAACACCGCCGCGTACACCGAGCGCGGTCTGGCGTACCTGGCCAAGGGCGACATCGAGGCCGGGCGCAAGGATCTGCAGGCTGCGGTGGACCGGCCGCCCAAGTATTTTTACGGCAAGCGGGCGCAGGAGGCCGCTCGCAGCCGGCTTGCACTCCTGTCGTCAGGCGCCGCCCCTGCGACCGAAGCCGCACCGCAAGCTAAGCCGGCGGAGCGGCGCGTTGCGCTCGTGATCGGCAATGGGCGATACGCGCATGCGACCCACCTGCCGAACCCGTCGAACGACGCACGCGCCATCGGCGCGGCGCTGCGCGATCTTGGATTCGAGGTCATCGAGGGCATCGACCTTGGACGGTCCATGATGGAGCAGCACCTGCGCGACTTCCTGCAGCGGTCCTCATCCGCCCGCATCGCGCTGATGTTCTATGCCGGGCACGGCATGCAGGTTGACGGGCGCAATTACCTCGTCCCGGTGGACGCCCGGCTCGCGGCGCGGACCGACCTGGACGCCGACACCGTGGACCTCGACAAGATCGTTGCCGCCCTCGACGACGAAATTCGGGCCAACATCATCATGCTCGACGCATGCCGCGACAATCCCCTCGCCCAGCTGCTCGAAAAGGCCGCACGAAGCCGTTCGATCGCGCCGCGCGGCGGACTGGCGGCTTATTCCTCCGTCGGCACCGGCACCCTGATCGCCTTCGCGACCGCCCCCGGTCATGTGGCGCAGGACGGCGACGGCGCCAACAGCCCCTTCACCACAGCCCTGCTCAAGCACATCAGGACCGCCGATCTGGAGGTCCGGCAAATGATGACCCGGGTCCGCGCGGAGGTGGCGGCGGCGACCGGCAGGAAGCAGATCCCCTGGGACAATTCCTCCCTGCTCGGCGATATCTATCTCGCGCGCCAGAACTGACAAAAGGCCCGCATTCGGGCCCATCGGACCGGTATCGGGGCCGCCAAGCGCGCCACCGGCGAACTGTCCGAGGGGCAGCGCCCGGCGGCCCGATTCCGTTGCCCGATTACAACACTCAATGGTTATCCCGTGTGAGAATCCGCGAAATATATGGGTTTTCCGATTGCATCGTCCGCCAGTCATCCATAGCCTCAGTCGCATCAATCGGCGTCGGTGACGCGCGATCTGTCATCAGGTTGAGTTTTGGCACGAGGCAAACAAGCTTCGGCCAGCACGCGGGGACGAGCATGAAATTCAGAAATTCACGCGGGGGCGCGCGCGTTGCGACCCTGGCGAAAGTGATCAGGTCGAGCGTTGCGTTCGTCCTCATCGCGGTTGCGGCCTGCCTGACAACGGGCGCGGCGCAGGCGCAAGATTCCGCCGTCCCCGCCCGGGCAGCGAACAACGCGGTTCAGGCCGCGATTCAATCGGCCGTCCAGAACATCCGCGACCAGGTCCAAAGGAACCGGCTCAGGCCCACCGCGGGCCGGCCGCTGGGCTTCGCCGGCGACCCCTTCGTGCGCGAGACTTACGAACCGTTCGAGGCGCTCGGTTACGCCAAGGGCGGGATCGTCACCAAGGCGCCGCCCAAGGCCGCACCTCCGCCGACGACCTGGCTTTTCTCGGTCTGGGCACAGTCGTCGGTGGACAGGGAACGGCGCAGCGGATTTTTCGGGCTAACGAACCTCGATAGCAGGAGCACCTCTTAGAGACCGTTTGAGAATGGATTGTGTTGAAGCTATCGGCGTGATTCAAGCTTGGGATGTGGACCCCAGCGAATCGTGGCCGGATGGCCGATATTGCAAAGAAAACGAAGCGGTATCCGTCCGATCTGACGGACGAGGAATGGGAGC
>CAMAWG010000183.1 GCA_945861855.1 Rhodoplanes serenus | reverse complement strand
GTCGAGGGCCTCAACAACAAGATCCGCGTCATCCAGCGGCGCGCCTACGGTCTACGCGATCAGGAATATCTGCGGCTCAAGGTGCTCACATGCATGCTCCCAGCGCTCTGAAGTTGCTAAAAACACCCACTCGATTTCCTGAAGACCCGAAACATTTACGCCCAGCCCCGTTCGGGCTGGGCGTCAATTTTTTCCGGCCGGATTGTCCCGGCGATCAATGCAGCTTGGCGGCATCCTCGCCGGTCAGGTTCAGCAGAATGAATTGATCGTCGCCGACCTTCACGACCGCGGCGATGGCCTGATCCGGATCCTCGGTCGGCTTCGCATCGGCATCGTACATCTCGAAAATCTCGCGCGTGACACCGTCGGAGCAATAGGCGGTCTGCTCATCCATGTTCACAAGCACAACGTCGACGTCGATCACGATACGCACTCACTCTGGTTACAAACGACTGCGGACCACACGCCGCCTGTTGTCAGGCAGCACTCAAGGCTAGCCCGTTCCGGTTAATTGAACAATGCGGCCGTGGCACCGGGCCGCCGTTGGCGCCCCGGCGCCGGAATGCAGAAGCCACGCGTTGAATCGCGAAACCGCGCCACGCGAATCCAGAACGGACTTGAAGAATGGCAAAAAGATTCCGCGCGAATGCAGATGCCGTCTGACGAATCCGCGAATGGCCTCGCGCCGAGGTGCGCGCACGATGTCTCATAAGGGGACTGATCCTGCCGGTCCGGCTGGACCTTCACGCGCGGCATCACTAGTTTTTCGCGGCATGTTGCCGCAAAGCCGCAGCTACGACGAACTGGTCCGCGACTTCCGCTGGCAGGTCCCCGCGCATTTCAACATCGGCGTCGAGGTCTGCGACCGCTGGGCGGAGCGCGATCCCGGAAAACTCGCCATCGTCGCGGTGGACACGTCGGGCCGCGCGCGGGACGTGAGCTATGGCTGGCTCCGCGAGACCTCGAACCGTCTCGCCAACGCGCTCGCAGGCAACGGCATCAAGCGCGGCGACTGCGTTGCGATCCTGCTGCCGCAGGCCCCAGAAGTGGCTGCAATTCACATTGCGGTCTACAAGCTCGGCGGTATCGCACTGCCGCTGGCGACGCTGTTCGGCACCGACGCGATCGCCTACCGGTTGCAGAATGCCGGCGCCAGGGCGCTCATCACCGACGCCCAGGGTCTCGCCAAGATCGCCGAAATCAGGCGCACGCAGGGCGCGACGCTGGCGGGCCTCGATGTAGTCCTGTCGGTCGATGGGCCGGGTGAGGGGGCATTGGGCTTCCACGACACGCTGGGCCGCGCCTCGGCCGATTTCACGCCCGTCATGACCGCCGCCGCCGATCCGGCGATGATGATCTACACCTCGGGCACCACAGGGCAGCCCAAGGGCGCGCTGCATGCCCATCGGGTGCTGATCGGCCACATGCCGGGCATCGAACTGCCGCAGGAGTTCTTTCCGCAGCCCGGCGACCGCTTCTGGACGCCGGCCGACTGGGCCTGGGCCGGCGGGTTGCTCGATTGCCTGCTGCCGAGCCTCTATTGCGGCGTGCCGGTGGTCGCCCGGCGCTTCGACAAGTTCGACCCGGAGGAGGCCTTTGCGGTGATGGCGCGCTTCGGCGTGCGCAACGCCTTCATCCCGCCGACCGCGCTGCGGATGCTTCGCGCGGTGCCGGATCCGCGCGGGCGGCACGACATCCGGCTCCGCTCGGTCGGCTCCGGCGGCGAGGCGCTCGGCGCCGAGACCTTCGAATGGGGGAAGGCCGCGCTCGGCGTTGCGATCAACGAGTTCTACGGCCAGACCGAATGCAACCTGGTGGTCGGCTCCTGCGCCGGCATCGGCGTCGTTCGGCCCGGCGCGATTGGCAAGGCGATCCCCGGCCACACCGTCGCGGTGATCGACGCGGACGGCCATCCTGTGAAAGCGGGCGAAATCGGCCAGATCGCGGTGAAGCGGCCGGACCCGGTGATGTTCCTGGAATACTGGGGCAACCCCAATGCCACGCGGGAGAAATTCATCGGCGACTGGATGACCACCGGCGATCAGGGCGTGATCGACGAGGACGGCTATTTCACCTTCGTCGGCCGCGACGACGACGTCATCACCTCGGCGGGCTATCGCATCGGGCCGGGCGAGATCGAGGATTGCCTGATCAAGCATCCGGCGGTGGCGCTCGCTGCCGTGATCGGCAAGCCCGATCCGGTCCGCACCGAGATCGTCAAGGCGTTCATCGTGCTCAAATCCGGCAGCGCGGCGTCCGACGCGCTCGCAGGCGACATCCAGGCGTTCGTGCGCAAGCATCTTTCCGCGCACGAATACCCGCGCGAGATCGCCTTCATCGAGGAGATGCCGATGACCACCACCGGCAAGGTGATCAGGCGGCTGCTGCGGGCGAGGGACTGAAGATTATCGGCCGCGCAGGCGGTCGCGCGCGGCCTTGGCCGCGGCGATGGCTGAGCGGCGCAGCGTCTCGACCCCGCAAGCGAGCGCAAACGGCACGGCGGACGGCCGCAGCGCGATCAGCCGGTCGCTGAGCGTTAGCCGCTCGCGCCAGACTTGGTCGATCATCGGGTGACCGGCGGTGGCGCAGGAATCGACGCGCAGGGGCGTCGATTCCGCAAGCAGGCTTTCGGTCAGATCGCAGACGAGTTGCACGCCGGGCGAGGAGCGGGCCAGGCCCTCGTTGTAGGCGATCTTCCAGCACCAGGCGGTGTCGCCGCTCGCAAGCGTCACCGTGGCGGCGACGGCGGTGCCGTTGAGGAACAGCCGGTCGACCCGTGCCTGTCCCTCGGCCGCGAGCGCCGTGACCGCGCGCTCGACGAAATCCTTGATGGCCGGATTGCCGACGATCGCGGTGCCGGCCAGGCCCTTCCAGCCGCTCGCCTCCAGCACCAGGAAATCCTTCAGCGCAGCCTCGATGTTCTGCGTGCCGGCCACGGTCGAGAAGGTGACCGGCGCGATGTCCTCCAGGCGGCGGCGCTGGCGGCGCAGTTCCTTGCGCTTGCCGGCCGAGAGCGCGCGCTCGAGGTAGCCTTCGCGCTCCGCGCCGGGCGCGAGTAGCGCGCGTTGATGCGTGCCGAACGCGGCGCTGCTCCGGCCGCTCTCCGCCAGCACGGCGTCGAGCGCCTTAGCGAAGGGCCCGTGTTCGGGGATGAGCGGCAGGAGAAGGTGCGCCGGCATCGACGGATCGCGGCCGAGATGACCGAGCCAGGCGGCGATGACGGCCTCCGGCTCGTCGCGGTCGATGAGCGGCGTGCCGAGCGGCGCGAACGGATGCGTCCAGCCGACCGCCATCGCCGACAGGCCGCCCCGCGGGCGCTCGATCCGCGCCGGGAACAGCCCGACGAGTTTGCCCAGCGCCGTCCGTACCAGCAGGGCACCGGCATCGGCGCCGAACACCGGGCCTGCCGCCAGCATGAACTGCGGGCCGTAGAACACGTTGGGTTCGAGCGCGCGTGCGGCGAGGGATCGCCATTCTTCCGCGATGGGTTCGAGCGCGGAAAGCCCGCGCCACTCGACTTGAAGCGATGGGTGGAGTGGAGCGTGCATGGTCGTGCGCTCCCTAGGACCGGCCCCAGACGAACACATGGAATCCGAGCCTGTGCCGGGTGACGACGAACAGCAGGATGGATTCGACGACCAGCGCGGTGGAGATCGAGACCGCCGCGCCTTCGGCGCCCATTCGCGGGACCAGCAGGATGCAGAGCACGACGTTGATCGCGAAGGCAGTCGCATAGACCGCCGCGCAGGCGCGCTGCTCGCCCAGCATGTTGAGCAGCCGCTCGACCGGCCCGACCGAGGCGCGCGCCATCAGGCCGACCACCAGGATCAGCATCAGGTGATAGCCTTCGACGAAGCGCGCGCCGAACAGCGAGAGCAGCGGCCGCCCCATCGCCAGCAGGACGACGCTCGCCGCAAGCGAGCCCCAGAACGTCCAGCGGATCGAGTGGGCGAGGATGTCCTTCAGCCGCTCGTGGTCCTTGGCGACATGATACTCACTGAAGCGGTGCGCCACCGCCGCCGACACAGCGAAATGGACGAAGGCGATCAGCGCGAGCGTCTTGGCCGCGGCGTAGTAGACCGCGACGTCGTCGGGGGTGCGGAAGTATTGCAGGATGACGACGTCGGCGTTGGTGAGCAGAAGGTAGAAGCCCTCGACGACGAAGATTGGCAGCGACACCGCGAGCCAGGCCCTCGACTCGTAGGCCTTCGGCCCCGGCGGGACCGCGCGCGCAAGCTTGCGGTTGAGCACGATGGTCTGGCCGATCACGGTGAGCGTCAGGGCGCCTGCCACCGCCATCACCGCCATCACCGCCATCTCGGCGGTGGCGGGGAAGTTCAGCAGGTAGGCGGCCGACACGACAATCAGCATGAGCAGGTGCCGCACGACATAGGTCGGCAGCAGCGCCACATGGATCCAGTTGTGGGAGCGCGCGATGCCGTCCTGCATCTGCATCAGGGTGTAGAACGGCAACGTCGCGCAGGCGATCGAGAGCGGCAGAACGATGTAGCTCGCCAGATAAGGCTCCAGCAGGCGGACCGTGAGGATGCCCGTCGCCGCGAGGACGGTCGCGCTGCCGACCGCGAGCCAGCGGCTGCGCGCGAGGAAGCCGCGCAGGAGATCGAACGAGCAGCGCTTTCCGTATTCCGGCACGAAGCGCTGCGCCGCGGTGCCGAAGCCGAGATCGGCCAGGTCGCCGACCAGCGCCACCAGCGTCCAGACATAGACGTAGATGCCGAACTCGAAGCTGCCCATCCAGCGCGCCAGCAGGATCTGCGACAGGTAGATCAGGCCGGCGCTGAAGACTCGGATGAGGAACGCGGCGCTGGCGATCCGCTTCGCCATTGACCGGTCGCCGGAATCGTTGAGCCAGGCATGGACCTGAGCGCGGGCATGCGCGGCTAGGCTCGCGAGCGGAGCCCAAGCCGGACGGCCGGAATTCTGCGACTCGGTCAACGCCACTGGCATAACTCCGCGCGGCCGCTCCCGGGCGGCGCTCGAAGGCTTAGGCGTAGCAAGGAAGCGTTAACATTCGGTTGGGCGAGAGGCCTCAGACCTTTGCCAGAACGCCCAGTTCCGACAGCGTTTTCTCGACGATTTTGCGCTCATCGGGGCCGAGCGCGGGCTGCGGCGGCACGGGCTCCCCCACGTCGTAGCCCTGGAATTGCAGCCCGGCCTTGATGCAGGCGGCGAGGTTGAAGCGGGCGAACGCCTCGTTGATGCCCCACAACTTGCGTTGAAGGGTCATCGCCTCGTCCCAGCGGCCGGTGCGGCATAGCTCGTAGAGCTTCACACTCTGGCGCGGAACGACGCAGGCCGGGCCCGCCATCCAGCCGACGCCGCCGATCAGCATCACCGCCGCAGGGATATGCGCCGAGGCGGAGAACACCTTCATGTCCGGGCAGCGGTTCATGATCGAAAGCAGGCGGCCGGTATTGGTGGAGGCGTCCTTGATGTATTTGATGCGCGGGTGCGCCGAGAGTTTCGCAATCGTGTCGAGCGAAAGGTCGCTGCGCTGGAACTGCGGATTGGTGTAGAGCACGACCGGAATGTCGACGGCGTCGGCGATGGCGCGGAAATAGCTTTCGATCTGCGCGTCCTTCAGCGGGAAATAGGATTCGAGGATGGCGAGGATGCCGTCGGCGCCGAGGCGCTGGTAGTTCTTCGCCTGTGCGACCGCGTCGGCGGTGGCGGTGGCCGCGACCCCGGCGATCACCGGCACGCGCTTCCGCGCCGCCTCGATGGTGGTCTGCACAACGGCCCTGCGCTGCTCGTTGTTGAGATAGGCGAACTCGCCGGTCGAGCCGAGCGGCGTGAGCCCGTGCACGCCGGCCTCGATCAGATCGTCGCAGAGCTTTCCCAGCACGCCGGTCTTGATGCGGCCGGATGCGTCGATGGGCGAGACCAGATAGGGGAAGACGCCGTGGAGGTCGGATGTTGTCATGCGTTGTTGATCGTCTGCGTGGCCGCCCGCGTCAAGGCTGCATATGAAGGTGAGGCAGTGCCGCAGCTATCCCTCCCCGTCTTCGGGGAGGGTGGACGCGAGCGACAGCGAGCGGCCGGGTGGGGTGATGTTGCGATGAGACTCAGTCCCCACCCGACTCGCGCTCGGCTGTCGCCTCCGCGCGAGCCACCCTCCCCCCGAAAGGGGGAGGGATGCCGTTGCGGGCGCCTGCGTTAACTCAATCCTCGCTCGCCTTGAAGCGGCTCATGCCCTTGAGCGCGAACGGCGCGATCAGCGCGAGCAGCGCGATCCCGAGCAAAGTCGCCGACATCGGGCTCTGCAGCAGCACCATCGGGTCGCCGAGGCTGATCTGCAGCGCGCGCCGCAACTGCGCCTCGGCCACCGGCCCGAGGATGAGGCCAACCACCACCGGCGCGATGGGATAGTCGAAGCGCCGCATCAGGAAGCCCAAGACACCGAAGCCGGCGAGCATGGACAGCTCCACCACCGAGGGCTTGGCGGCGATGGTGCCCATGGTCGCGAACACCAGGATGCCGGCATAGAGCCAGGGCTGCGGGATCGCGAGCAGGCGCACCCACAGGCCGACCAGCGGCAGATTGAGCACGAGCAGCATGACATTGGCGATGAACAGGCTGGCGATCAGGCCCCAGACCAGATCGGGGCGCTCGGCGAACAGGAGTGGCCCGGGATTGAGGCCGTATTGCTGGAAGCCCGCCAGCATCATCGCCGCGGTGGCGGAGGTCGGCAGTCCCAGCGTCAGGAGCGGCACGAGCGTGCCAGCGGCTGAGGCGTTGTTGGCGGCCTCCGGCCCGGCGACGCCTTCGATCGCGCCCTTGCCGAACTCCTCCGGGTGCTTGGTCAGCCGCTTCTCGGTCGAATAGGACAGGAAGGTCGGAATCTCCGCGCCACCGGCCGGCAGCGCGCCAATGGGGAAGCCGAACATCGTTCCGCGCAGCCACGGCTTCCAGGACCGCTTCCAGTCCGCCTTGGTCATCCACAGCGAGCCGCGAACGGGCTCAAGCTTCTCCTCGACGAGATGGCGGCGCGAGGCGACGTAGAGCGCTTCGCCGAGCGCGAACAGGCCGACCGCGAGCGTGGTCACCTCGATGCCGTCGAGCAGTTCCGGCACGCCGAACGCGAGCCGCGCCTGGCCGGTGAGCTTGTCGATGCCGACGAGGCCGAGGGTGAGCCCGATGAACAGGCTGATGAGGCCGCGGACCGGCGAGTCGCCGAAGGTCGCCGACACGGTGATGAAGGCGACGCACATCAGCGCGAAATAATCCTCCGGCCCGAAATTGACCGCGACGTTCACGAGCCAGGGCGCCAGGAACACGATGCCCACCGTGGCCAGCGTGCCGGCGACGAACGAGCCGATCGCGGCGGTGGCGAGCGCCGGCCCGCCGCGGCCGGCCTTGGCCAGCTTGTTGCCTTCCAGGGCCGTGACCATCGACGCGCTCTCGCCCGGCGTGTTGATCAGGATCGAGGTGGTCGAGCCGCCGTACATGCCGCCGTAGTAGATGCCGGCGAACATGATCAGCGAGCCCGCCGGATCGAGCTTGAAGGTGATGGGCAGCAGCAGCGCCACGGTCAGCGCCGGGCCGATGCCCGGCAGCACGCCGACCGCGGTGCCGAGCAGCACGCCGATCAGCGCATAGAGCATGTTCATCGGCTGGGTGGCGATGGCGAGGCCGTGCAGAAGCGATG
>CAMAWG010000182.1 GCA_945861855.1 Rhodoplanes serenus | reverse complement strand
CCGCGCCGGCGCGCCTGGACCACCAGCCACACCTCGTGGGCGATGACGCCAAGCAGCAGGAACACGGTCAGCGCGTTGATGAGGAGCAGCGTGACGACGACGGTGTGGACCGGGGCGATCGGCGTGAGATCGGCCAGCACCAGGAAGGTCGCAAGCGCCGAAAGCATCGCCAGCACCGCGGCTGTCGGGCCCAGCGCGCGCAAGGCCCGGTTCGTGACCGGCGCGGCGATGTCGGCAGGCGTCGTCTGATCCACGCTGGCGATGCTGGTCATTGAGCCCCGAGAAATCCCGAACAGCCCCGGTCAGACCGGTCGCTCGCGGGCGTGCCAGAACGACCTGAATCGGCCCACTGGTGCTTTTATATAACAATGTTGCCGAATTGAGACAATTCCGGGGCGTGAGTAGCTCCCAGGATGTCAGGCTGGTGGGGGGCCTTTAGCCGCTGGTTCGGATCACCTGGATGTCCAGATCGCGGATCTTCTTGCGCAGCGTGTTGCGGTTGAGGCCCAGGAGGTCGGCAGCCCGGATCTGGTTGCCGCGGGTCGCCGCCAGCGCCGCCGACAGCAGCGGATATTCCACCTCGCGCAGGATCCGGTGGTACAGGCCGGGGGGCGGCAAGCCGTTGTCGAAGCTGCCGAAATAGCGCGAAAGATTGCGCTCGACGGCGGCCGAAAGCGTGTCCTCGACCACGGCTTTTTCGGCGCTCGCGGTCGCAGGTTGCGCCAGTTCGGCATCCATTACCGCCGCGGTGATGGTTTCCTGCGGATAGAGCGCCGCGAGCCGGCGCGCCAGATTCTCCAGTTCGCGCACGTTGCCGGGCCAGCGGTAGCGCTTGAGCCGGTCGAGCGCGGCCTGGTCGATCTGCTTCTGCGGCAGGCCCTCGCGTTCGGCGAGCGCGAAGAAATGGCGGATCAGATCGGGGATGTCCTCGATCCGCTCGCGCAGCGGCGGCAGCCGCAGCGGCACGACGTTGAGCCGGAAGAACAGGTCTTCGCGGAACAGGCCCTGCTGGATCAGTATGCGCAGGTCCTTGTTGGTGGCGGCAATGATGCGGACGTCGCTCTTGATCGGGGTGCGGCCGCCGACCGTGGTGTATTCGCCCTGCTGGAGAACGCGCAAGAGCCGCGTCTGCGCCTCCATCGGCATGTCGCCGATCTCATCGAGGAACAGCGTGCCGCCCTCGGCCTGCTCGAAGCGGCCGGAGCTGCGCGTGTTGGCGCCGGTGAAAGCCCCCTTTTCGTGCCCGAACAATTCGGACTCGACGAGATCGCGCGGAATCGCCGCCATGTTGATGGCGACGAACTGGCCCCCGCGCCGCTTGCCGTAGTCGTGCAGCGCGCGTGCGACGAGTTCCTTGCCGGTGCCCGACTCGCCCGAGATCATCACGGTGAGGTCGGTCTGCATCAGCCGCGCGACCAGACGATAGATTTCCTGCATCGCCGCCGAGCGGCCGATCAGCGGAATCGAGTCGAAGTCGTCGGGCTTACCGGCCTCGCGCGGGCGCTCCTTCGGCTCCGACAGCGCGCGGCCGACGATGGCGATCAGCTCTTTGAGGTCGAACGGCTTGGGCAGATATTCGTAGGCGCCGCGCTCGGAGGCCCGGATCGCCGTCATGAACGTGTTTTGCGCGCTCATGATCAGAACCGGCAGATTGGGCCGCAGCTTCTTGATCCGCGGCAGCAGATCGAAGGCGTTCTCGTCCGGCATCACCACGTCGGTGATGACCAGATCGCCCTCGCCCTGGCTGATCCAACGCCACAGCGTGGCGGCGTTGCCGGTCGACCGTACCTCGTATCCGGCGCGCGATAGCGCCTGATTGAGAACGGTTCTTATCGCCGCGTCGTCGTCGGCGACCAGAATGCTTCCCGCTGGCATGGAGTCCTCTTGGGTCCTCTGATCCATTAAGCGGGTGCCGGCCCGGCGCCGTCACCAGTGAACATGGGCATCAGCACACGGAACACCGTGTGCCGCAGTTGCGATTCGCACTCGATGATTCCGCCGTGGTCGCCGACGATCTTGGCGACGAGCGCCAAGCCCAGCCCGCTTCCCGTCGGCTTGGTGGTAACGAACGGATCGAACAGATGTGGCAGCAGATCCTCCGGCACGCCCGGCCCGTTGTCCTTGACGCAGAATTCGAGCGGCAGTGACGCGCGCGTCTTGGAGCCCGGCAGTTGCAGCCGAACTCCTGGGCGGAACGCGGTGGTGAGGTGAATTTCGCTGTCGGCTGTTCCCTCGCCGAACGACTCGGCGGCGTTTTTCACGAGGTTGAGAAACACCTGCACCAGCTGGTCGCGGTTGGCGAACACCGGCGGCAGCGAAGGATCGTAGGTCTCGATGAACTTGATGCGGCGCGCGAAGCCCGACTGCGCCAGCCGCTTCACGTGATCGAGCACGACATGGATGTTGACCGGCTCGCGTTCGACCGGCCGCTCGTCGGAGAACACCTCCATGCGGTCCACGAGTTTCACGATCCGGTCGGCTTCGTCGCAAATGAGCCGTGTCAGGGTGCGGTCATCGTCGCCGGCCGATTGTTCGAGCAACTGCGCCGCGCCGCGGATGCCGGACAGCGGGTTCTTGATCTCGTGCGCCAGCATGGCGGCCAGCGCGCTTACCGAGCGCGCCGCGCCGCGATGGGTGAGCTGGCGGTCCATCTTGTCGGCGATGGTGCGCTCCTGCAGCATGACCACCACATGGTCGGTCCGCTCGGGCAAGGGCGCGACGTGCAGATCGACCAGCCGGTCGCCAGGATTGCGCGGGGTCGACAGATCGACCTTGTATTCATTCACGGCGGCGCCGCGATGGCGCACCTGCTCGATCAGCGCCAGCAGCGGGCTGCCGAACGGCACCAGATCGCGCAGCATCTGGCGGCGCAGCAGCAGCACCGAGGCCTCGAAGAAGTTTTCCGCGGCGACATTGGCGTCGGCAATCTTCCCGTCGGCGCCGATGATGATGACCGGCAGCGGCAGCGCGTTCAGCACCGCGTCCGCGACTCCGAGCGGAATGTTGGCGGTGCGGAGGTCGGCGATGCTCATGCCGCGGCTCCGCAAGCGAACGCGTCATAGGCCTGCGCGAGGCGCGCACGCGCGTCGGCCGGCGTTTCGCAGGTCAATACGCTGCCGCGCCAGCGCTTGAGCGTGCCGATCGCGACGCCGGCGGTCGAGGCCGCGGCATCGAGCGCCCAGCCCAGATGCTTGCGCGCATGCTTGAGGCCGATGCGCAGGCCGTGATGCGCCAGCATCTCGTCGTAGAGCGCGGCGATCAGCGCGAATTGAGTGGCGAGCGGCGGCGCCGATTCGCGCTGTCCGGTTTCGAGATAATGCGCGACCTGCCCCGGGAACCAGGGCCGCCCCTGCGCCGCACGGCCGACCATCACGACGTCGGCGCCCGAGGCGCGGAGCGCCGCATCGGCGTCGTCGAAACTTCGGATGTCGCCGTTTACGGCGAGAGGAATGGAAATGCTCTCCTTGACCGCACGCACCGCGGCCCAGTCGGCGGTGCCGGTGTAGAACTGGCAGCGCGTGCGGCCATGCACGGTGATCATTTGGATGCCGGCCGACTCTGCACGGCGGGCGAGTTCGGGTGCGTTGATCGAGCGATCGTCCCAGCCGAGCCGCATTTTCAGTGTCACCGGCACCGCGACCGCGCCGACCGTCGCCTCGATAAGGCTGAGCGCATGATCGAGGTCGCGCATCAGCGCCGAGCCGGATTGCCTGTTGGCGACGTGTTTTGCCGGGCATCCCATATTTATGTCGATGACTTGCGCGCCCGCGCCTTCGGCGATGCGCGCGCCCTCCGCCATCCAGTGCGGCTCGCAACCTGCGAGTTGTACGACGTGAATGCCGGTGCCCTGGCCTTCGGTGCGCAACACGGCGTTGCGGCGGCCCTCGATCAGCGCATCGCTCGCGGTCATCTCGGATACGACGAGGCCCGCGCCCAGTTGTGACACCAGACGGCGGAACGGCGCATCGGTGATGCCCGACATCGGCGCGAGCATCACGTGATTCCGCACTGCAACGTCGCCGATGCAGAATGCGGTCGTGTGCGCCGCGCCGTTGTTCTTGCTTTTTGCCTGATTCACGGCCTGCCCATATTTTAGGCTGTCAAAATGCTGCATAGGGTTTAGCCATTAATTGCCTGCGCGCAAGTGCTGCGTTGCAACATAAACGTGTCCGGTGGAAATCCTTTTGCCCCCACTGGGAACGCGGTAAAGCGAGGGCGGTATCGTCGAAATAGGTCGGAATTCAGCATGGGTCCCTCCGTTGCCGCCGTGGTCGTTGCAGCCGGACGCGGTCTTCGCGCTGGCGGCAATTTGCCCAAGCAATACCGGCAGTTGGCGGGCGAACCGGTGATCCGGTCGAGCCTGTCCCTGTTCGCCTGGCACGGCCAGATTGGGGCGGTGCAGACGGTGATCCACCCCGACGATCGGGGCGATTATGAAGCCGCTGCCAAGGGTCTGCGGCTCTTGGCGCCCGTGCCGGGCGGTGCAACCCGGCAGGCCTCGGTGCGGGCGGGCCTCGAAGCGCTCAGTGCCCGCGCGCCCGATATCGTGCTGGTGCACGACGCGGCGCGGCCGTTCTGTTCCGCCGAACTCGTTTCGCGCGCAATCGTTGCTTGCGGTGAAACCGGTGCCGCGATACCGGCGCTGGAGGTCACCGACACGATCAAGCGCGTCGACGCTGACGGATACGTGGCCGGCACCATCGACCGCGCGTCGCTACGTGCGGTGCAGACGCCGCAAGCGTTCGCGTTTCCCGCGCTGCTGGAGGCGCATCGCCGCGCGGCGAAGGAAGGCCGCGAGGATTTCACCGACGATGCGGCGCTGGCGGAATGGGCGGGGCTGAAGGTCGCGGTTTTCGCGGGCGAGAGCGGCAACATGAAGCTCACCACCGATGAGGACTTTGCCAAGGCCGAGGCGCGCCGGATCGCGAGCCTTGCCGACCTTCGCACCGGCAACGGCTTCGATGTGCATGCCTTCGGCCCCGGCGATCATGTCTGGCTCGGCGGCCTCAAGATTCCGCATGATCGCGGGCTGACCGGCCATTCCGACGCCGACGTCGCGCTGCATGCGCTGGTCGATGCGATCCTCGGCGCCATCGCCGACGGCGACATCGGCAAACATTTTTCTCCGAACGATCCGCGCTGGCGCGGCGCGCCGTCCGATCAGTTCCTGAAATTCGCGGTGGAGCGCGTCACCAAGCGCGGCGGCAAGGTCGCGCATCTCGACGTTACCATCGTCTGCGAGGAGCCGCGCATCGGGCCGCACCGCGACGCGATGCGAAAGCGGATCGCCGAAATCGCCGAGATGGCGATCGAGCGCGTTGCGGTCAAGGCGACGACAAGCGAGCAGCTCGGCTTCACCGGCCGCAAGGAAGGAATCGCTGCGATGGCGACCGCCACGGTGCGGCTGCCCTGGTCCTGGTGACAGGGTTTTGTCGATGGCCGATCGGGCGACAGAGTCTGCCGCGACCGCCCTGCTCGATCTGTGCAAGGCCAGGAAGCTCACCGTGGCGACGGCCGAATCCTGCACCGGCGGGCTGGTGGCCGGGGCGTTGACCGACATCGCGGGCTCGTCGGCGGTGGTGGATCGAGGCTTTGTCACCTACACCAACGAGTCCAAACAGCAGATGCTCGGCGTGCCGGTCGAGACGCTGAACAAATTCGGCGCGGTGAGCCGAGAAACCGCAGAGGCGATGGCCCGCGGCGCGCTCGTCCATGCCCATGCGGACATTGTCGTGTCGATCACCGGCATCGCCGGCCCGGGCGGCGGTTCGGCGGACAAGCCGGTCGGGCTCGTGCATTTCGCTGCCGCCTCGCGCGGCGGCAAGCTCATTCATCGCGAGCGGCGCTTCGGCGACGTCGGCCGCGCCGAGGTGCGACGACTGTCGGTGCTGGAGGCATTGGCCATGCTGACCGAGTTGGCGAAGGGCTGAGCCTAATCACCGTCATTCCGGGGCGCGCGAACCCGGTATCCATACTCCGCAGCATTAACGTCGTCGGCACAGGGGATATGGATTCCGGCTCTCGCTACGCTCGGCCGGAATGACGTTGAGAAGTTACGCGGTTTTGTGGCCGTAAACCTGATCGGCGCGGGCCTCGAACGCGGCAGCAAAGCGGCGGAATGCCATATCGAACATGCCGCCCATCAGCATGCCGAGCGTGCGGCTGCGAAACTCGTAGTCGATGAAGAATTCGACCTCGCAGGCGTTGTCGCTGGACGGCCGGAAGGTCCAGCGGTTCTGCATGTGGCTGAACGGCCCTTGCAGATATTCGACCGTGATTTGCAGCTTCGGCCGGTCGAGCGTGACGCGGCTGCGAAAGCTTTCGCGCACAAGCTTGAACGAGACTGTCATGTCGGCGATGACCGTTTCGACGCCCTCCCCCTCAGCATTGCGCTGGCGCACCTTCAAGTCCTTGCACAGCGGCACGAATTCGGGATAGCGCTCGACGTCGGCGACCAAGTCGAACATGTCGGCGGCGGAATGGCGGACTTGCCGCTTGGTCGTGAATTGCGGCATCAGCTTGCGCGATTGGCTTCTCGCGCCGCCTTCAACCGCGCAAAATCCTCGCCGGCATGGTGCGACGACCGCGTCAGCGGCGACGACGACACCATCAAAAAGCCCTTGGCTAAGGCAACGGTTTTCAGCGCCTCGAATTCGTCCGGCGGCAGAAAGCGCATCACCGGATGATGCTTGCGGGTCGGCTGCAGATACTGCCCGATGGTGAGGAAGTCGACCCCGGCCGAGCGCAGATCGTCCATCACCTGCAGGATTTCGTTCCGCTCCTCGCCGAGGCCCACCATGACGCCCGACTTGGTGAACATCGTGGCGTCGATTTCCTTGACGCGTTGCAGGAGCCGCAGCGAGGCGAAATAGCGCGCCCCCGGCCGCACCGTCAGATAAAGCGACGGCACGGTTTCGAGATTGTGATTGAACACGTCGGGCCGAGCCGCGACCACCCGTTCGACCGCGCCTTCCTTGCGGAGGAAGTCCGGCGTCAGCACCTCGATTGTGGTGGCGGGGCATCGCGCGCGGATGGCGCGGATGGTCTGCGCGAAATGGTCCGCACCGCCGTCGGCGAGGTCGTCGCGATCGACCGAGGTGACGACGATGTGTGCGAGGCCGAGCTTTTGCGTCGCCTCCGCGACGTGGACGGGCTCTTGCGGATCGAGTGCGCCCGGCAATCCGGTCTTGACGTTGCAGAACGCGCAGGCGCGCGTGCAGGTGTCGCCCAGGATCATGAAGGTGGCGTGCTTCTTCTCCCAGCATTCGCCAATGTTCGGGCAGCCGGCCTCCTCGCAGACCGTGTGCAGGCCGTTCTCGCGCACGATCGCGTGAGTCGCTGCATAGCCTTTGGACACCGGCGCCTTGACGCGAATCCAGTCGGGCTTGCGCAGCACGGCAGATTCTGGCCGGTGCGCCTTCTCCGGGTGGCGCGGCTTGCCTGCGGTGTGGTCGAGCACGACGGTCATGGGCCCTTACTTACGCAGGCGGCGGCC
The DNA here is from genome assembly GCA_945861855.1 of Rhodoplanes serenus. Lineage (GTDB taxonomy): Bacteria > Pseudomonadota > Alphaproteobacteria > Rhizobiales > Xanthobacteraceae > Z2-YC6860. Next base: position 289 of record CAMAWG010000182.1, on the reverse strand, counting down.
CGCCCGCAACCCGATCCCGACGCCCGTCGGATGGTCAGAAGCGGTCCAACTTCCCATGCCGCGTCGGCGCGGAGTTGGAAAATTCGAGAAATAGCCTAGCACAGGAGGCCCAGGCACGCGCCACATTCGTCGCATTTCAGTTAGAGACCGTTTGAGAATGGATTGTGTTGAAGCTATCGGCGTGATTCAAGCTTGGGATGTGGACCCCAGCGAATCGTGGCCGGATGGCCGATATTGCAAAGAAAACGAAGCGGTATCCGTCCGATCTGACGGACGAGGAATGGGAGCG
>CAMAWG010000181.1 GCA_945861855.1 Rhodoplanes serenus | reverse complement strand
GCCGCCGGGCATACATACGGTGCGCTTCACCTTCCATCCGTTCTCGGGCGCAATCGCCGAGCTGAAGGATCTGGTCAGCGCGCGGCGGCGGTGAAATTCCGGAAGATCATGTCGGGCGCGCTGGTGTTGTGGCGCGACGGCACGGTCCGCCCCGCCCACAGCTCCGCCGCACCGGCTTTCTTGAAATCCATCACCGGCATCTGTGTCCACGCCTGGCTGTTCCTGCCCCGCCAGCCGACCTGCGCCACGTCGGCATTCCCCTCCGTCACGAACATCGAACGCAACGCCGCGAACGGCCGGTCGGCCGGGACCGGCGCGCTCAAGCCCACGTCGAGCACGATGCGGTCCTGATCGAGCTTGTCGAGGCGGAGCGTGGCGCCGCCGCCGCGCGCGAAGTTCACTGTGAAGGTGCGGGTCGCCGGGTCGAACGCGACGTCCTTGATACCGACGAACGGCCGCCCGTCGGTTTCGACCGGGCCGATCAGGAACGACGAGCCGTATGCGCTCCAGCGCAGGGTCTGCGGCGGCAGCGGGCGCGCGCGCCAGTAGCCGTCGGCGGGATAGAGCACCAGCACCTCTTCGGCGCGCTCCTGATAACGGGTCCAGAGCTGGAGCAGGTGGAAGCCGGTCTCGACCCGGTTGCCGACGCGGACCGGCACCTGATTGCCGCGCCAGAAGCTCGGAAACGTGAGGCCGACGAGCTGCCACTCCTCGGTTTCGTAGATCGTGAGGCGGCGCTTCTCGAACTTGAACGACGGATCGCTCGACATGTCGCAGTTGGTGAAGTCGGGCGCCCATTGATCCTTGACGATGGTGCCGACATAGGCCGGATGCACGGCCTCGATGGTGAAGCGCCGCGCCTCGGCCGACTGCAGTTTCAGATAGACATTGTCCTTCTCGGCGCAGAGCGTTGGCTCGCTGCCGTTGACCACATCGACCGCCAGCGCATCCGCGGCCCGCGCGGACGGCGCACCCATCAGCAGCAGCAACAGCAACGCCAGTTCACGAACGCCGCGCATAGATGTCCCCGGAGTTGGCCGTGTCCGGCAATTCGTCGAGCCAGCGCCCGATGCCCTCGGCCGGGCGCCAGTCGCCGAGCTCCTGGCTCTCGCCGAGCGCCGCGTTGAACAGCGTCAGCCCGAGCGCCGCGCAGCGGGCGACGCAGGCGCGCGCCACCTCGCGCTGGATGGTGGTGAACTCGAACGACAGCGCCTCGACCGGCTGCGTCAGCCCCAGCAATGCCTCCTCCTCGAACCCTTCCACGTCGATCTTGATGAAGGCTGGCACGCCGTATCCGGCGATCAGTGCGTCGAGTGTCGTCATCGGCACGCGGATCGATCGGTCCCAGTGCTGGCCCTGCCAGCCCGGCGCATCCTTCGCGGCGTTCACGAAAGCACGTGAAGCGGTCGTGATCGTCGGATTGTCGGTGTTGACCATCAGCCGCAGCTCGCCGGTGTCGCGGCCGACGGCCGTGCGTTCGATGACGACATTGTCGTCGCGGCCGTAGAGCATGTTGAGCGTGAAGGCGAGCGCCGGCTGCGGCTCGACCGCAAGGACCCTGGCGCCGAGCCGGCGGAACGCGGCGACGCGGTCACCCACATGGGCGCCGATGTCGAACACGAGGTCGCCGGATTTGACGAAGCGGGCGTACAGCGCGTCCATCGCGCGCGACCGGCCGCGCTGCTGCCAGCCGTAATAGATGCCCAGCGACCGCATCACCCCGCGCGTGGTCCGCAAGGTTTCCAGCATGGCGCTATGCCGTCCGGGCCGCGGCGACCGCGGGCAGGGCGAGCGCCGTCAGCGCCAGCGGAGGCGCGGTCTCTTCGGGCAGCCGGCCGATGCCGATGCGGGCGAGCCATTGTCCGACCGCAGGGCGCGCGGTGAGCACCGCAAGCGGAATCGAAAGCGCGGGGCCACCGGCGAGCAGGAAGACATAGACCACCGCGGATGGATGAGTGGCGGCGACGAGGCCGAGCGCCGCAACGCCGAGCGCCGTGTGCGGCCAGAGCTGATGCAGCGCCTGCGACCAGGGCACGGTGTGATCGTCGCGCACCTGGCCGATCCAGCCGATCACCCGGCCGAACGGGACGCCCGCGAGGAACAGTGTGTGGCAGACCCACATGATCGGCGACAGTAGGATGAAGAACATGGTCTCGGTCGCGGCGCTGGAGAGAAAGCGCGCGGTGCCGCCGAAGGCGCGACGGAGCCTGGGCCGCGTCAACACGTCGATCACGGTGGCGATCTTGGGGGCAAACCACATCACGAGGATAATCGCGAGCAGCGCGCGGCCGGCTTCGGGCCGGATGAACTCCGCCGGCGTGGGCGATACCGACAGCGCCAGTGTGCCGATGACGAGCAGCCCGATCCAGGCGGGTGATCCTAAGAACATCAGCATGGCGAAGGCAAGCTGGAAGCGGCTGATGAATTTCATTCCGGGCAGAAGGACGAAATATCCGTACTGCAGATTGCCCTGGCACCAGCGCTGATCGCGGCGGATGAACTCGATGAGCGTCGGCGGGTTCTCCTCCCAGCCGAGGTCCTCCTCCGGCAGCACGCGGACGTCGTAGCCGGCCCGGCGCATCAGCGCGGCCTCGATCTGGTCGTGGCTCAGCACATGGCCGCCGAGCACGCCGCCGCCCGGCAGTGGCGGAATGTGGCAATGAGCGATGAACGGCGCGAGGCGGACCACCGCGTTGTGGCCCCAGTAGGGGCCGCAGTCCGCCTGCCACCAGGCGCTGCCGATGGTCCACGAGCGCATGCCGAGCCGCATGCCGAACTGGAAGATGCGCGCAAACGCGCTGGTCGAGGGCAGGCCTACCACGAGGCCCTGCAGGATACCGAGCTTCGGATCGGCCTCCATCACCCGCACCATCCGCATGATCGCAGCGGCAGTCATGAAGCTGTCGGTGTCGAGCGTGACGGCGAATTGGTGCCGGCTGCCCCAGCGCTGGCAGAAGTCCCAGAAGTTGCCCGCCTTGAACGCGGTGTTGGTTTCGCGGCGGCGGTAGATCACCGGGATGCGGCCACGCCACTGATCGGCAAGCGCCGCGAAGCCCTTGTCTTCCAGCGCCGCGATCTCGCTCTGGCCGGTGTCGCTCAACACATAGAGATGGAATGAGCCGGCCGCGCCCGCAGCCTCGATCTCCCGCATCATGGTGTCGAGGTTGCGGATGACGCGGTCCGGCGGCTCGTTGCGAACGAAGATGGTGATGGCGGTCGATGCGGTGATGGGCTCGTCGCCGCGCAGCCGCGCGACCGACGGAACCACGGCGGCGATCGGATCGCGGGCGAACCGCATGATGACAAAGCCGATCGCCGCGTTCCAGAAGCCGATCACCGACCAGGGCATGGTGAGGCCGAAGCAGAGAAGAAGGAGTGCGTCGGCAATCCCGAAGCCGCCGGCCGACAGCGCATGGGCGGCAAGCGCCAGCAGGACCGCGATGGTCGACAGGACAAGGGCTGCGAACAGCGCCCGGCGTCCGACAATCCGCTTGTCGGAACTGGCACTTACAGACAAATCCGTGGCCGCACGTTCCAACACGCCGGGCAACTTCCCTATCCACTCAAGTCCGTGCTGGATATACCCGGCACCGGGCCTTCTAGTCCAATAAGGAGAGCGAGTGGCGGGCGGCGAGGAGACGGCGGAGGCGCTCTGGTACGTCGGGCCGGGGCAGGCCGAGATCCGGCGGGAGCGGCTTCCGCCGCTTGCGGACGGCCACGTGCGTGTGCGCTCGCTTGTGAGCGCGATCAGCCGCGGCACCGAGGCGCTGATCGCGGCGGGCCGGGTGCCGGAGAGCGAATACCAGCGCATGCGCGCGCCCTTCATGGGCGGCAGCTTCCCGTTCCCGGTGAAATACGGCTACGCCACGGTCGGCGCGGTCGAAGCCGGGCCTGCGGCGCTCACCGGCCGCAATGTGTTTGCGCTGCATCCCCATCAGAGCAGATTCGACATGCCGGCCGACGCGGCGGTGCCGGTGCCGGACGGGATACCGGCGTCACGGGCGGTGCTGGCCGCCAATGTCGAAACGGCGCTGAATGCAACATGGGATGCCGCGCCGGGTCCGTCCGGCCGCATCGCCGTGATCGGCGCGGGCGTGGTCGGCGCGTTGGTCGGATTTCTCTGCGCGCGCATCGAGGACGCCCATGTGACGCTCATCGACATCGATCCGGCGCGCGAGGAACTGGCACGGGCGCTGGGGCTGAAGTTCACCACGCCCGAGAACGCGCCGGCCGATTGCGATTATGTCTTTCACAGCAGCGCCAGCGCCGAGGGGCTCGCGACAGCGCTCGGCATCGCGGGCGACGAGGCGACCATTGTCGAGCTGAGCTGGTACGGGGCGGGGACCGTCGCGGTGCCGCTCGGCGGCGCGTTCCACAGTCGCCGGCTGAAAATTATTTCCAGCCAGGTCGGCAAGGTCGCGCCCTCGCACCGGGCGGCGTTCACGCATCGCCAGCGGCTGGAAGCGGCGGTAAAGCTCACCGCGCATCCGCACCTCGACGCGCTGTTGGCGCCGGCCATCGCGTTCCGCGAACTTCCCCAGCGTCTTCCCGATATCCTGAAACCCCGGAGCGGCGTACTCTGCCAGCTCGTCAGTTATCCTTGAGAGGCAACCTTGTTCATCGTCGAAGTCCGCGACCACATCATGATCGCCCATTCGTTCCGCGGCGCAGTCTTCGGCCCGGCGCAGGCGCTGCACGGCGCGACCTTCGTGGTCGACGCTGCGTTCATCGCCGACGCGCTGGATCAAAACGGCATCGTGGTCGATATCGGCCGTGCGCTCGATACGCTCAAGGAAGTGCTGAAGCCGCTGAACTACAAGAATCTCGACGACGTGCCCGAGTTCAAGGGCAAGAACACCACGACTGAGTTCCTCACCAAGTACATCTTCGACCGGCTGGCGCATCATGCGCGCGAGGGCGATCTTGGCCGCCCCGGCCGCGAGCTGAAGGCGATCCGCGTCAGCATCGGCGAGTCGCATGTGGCGCGCGCCTCCTACGAGGCGCCGTTGTGGTGAAGCGCGTCGCGTTCGCGGTGCCCGGCGATCTGGCGACGCCGACCGGCGGCTATGCCTACGACCGCCGCATGATCGCTGAATTGCAGAAGCTCGGCTGGCAGGTGGATGTTGTCGGTCTGGGCGACGGCTTTCCGCGGCCGAGCGCGGAGACCAAGGCCGCGGCCCGCGAAAAGCTTGGCCTTGTGCCGAAAGATTGTCCGATCGTCATCGACGGTCTCGCTTTCGGCGTCTTGCCGGAAGCGGCCAAGGAATTGCACGAGCGAAATTTATTGCTGGCGCTGGTGCACCATCCGCTGGCGCTGGAAACCGGCCTCGCGCCCGCCGACGCGCAGGCCTTCAAGGCAAGCGAATACGACGCGCTTGCGGCGGCACGGGGCGTCGTGGTGACGAGCCCCTCGACCTCGCAGCTTCTGGTCGACGATTACGACGTTCCGCCCGACCTCATCACCGTCGCATGTCCGGGGACCGAGCGCGGCGAGACGGCGAAAGGCAGCAGCGACGGCATCGTGCGTATGGTGTCGGTCGGCTCGGTGGTGCCGCGCAAGGGCTATGACGTGCTGATCGCGGCGCTGGCGACGATCAAGAATCTGCCGTGGCGGCTGACGATTGCCGGCGACCAGGCCCGGGACCAGGCGACGGCCGCGCAACTTCATGCCGATATCGCGAGCCACGGCCTCGCCGAGCGCATCGATGTGCTGGGCGCGCTGCCGGCCGAGCGCATCGCCGCGCTCTACACCGGCGCCGACCTGTTCGTGCTGGCCTCGCGCTTCGAGGGCTACGGCATGGCGTTTGCCGAGGCGCTGGCGCATGGCCTGCCGGTCGTCGGCACCACGGCCGGCGCCATTCCCGATACCGTGCCGCCCGACGCCGGCGTGCTGGTCGAGCCGAACGACGTGAAGGCGCTCTCGCGGACCCTGCGGATGCTGATCGAAAATCCCAAGGAGCGGCTGTGGTTCGCGTCGGGCGCCCGCGTCGCAGGCGAGAAGCTTCCGACCTGGGCGGAATCGGCCAAGCTCATGGCCGGTGCGATCGAGGCGCTGGCATGAGTTTCAGCGCCGGCTGGCTTGAACTGCGCGAGCCCTACGACCTTCGCGCGCGCAACACGGCGGTGATCGATGCCGTGACGGCGGCGCTCGCCGGCCGGCCGTCGGTCACGATCGTCGATCTCGCCTGCGGCATCGGATCGACGTTCCGGGCGCTCCGCCCGCGCATCAAATCCCGGCAGAGCTGGCGGCTCGTTGACAACGATTTGAGTCTGCTCGCGCGCACGCCGCAATCGTCTCCTCCGGATATCAACATCACGACCATGCCGCTCGATCTCAACCTCGATCTTGAGGCCGCTCTTGACGGCCCGGCCGATCTGGTCACAACGTCCGCGCTGCTCGATCTCGTGTCCGACGAATGGCTGGAGCGGCTCGCGGTCGAAGCCGCGGTGCGGCGCCTGCCGGTCTATGCGGCGCTGAGCTACGACGGGCGGATCGAGATGACGCCGGCCGATGCCGCGGACGGCAAGATCGCCGCCGCGGTGAACGCGCATCAGCGAACCGACAAGGGGTTTGGCCCGGCGCTCGGTCCGGCGGCGGCGAAGGCCGCGGTCGAACGGTTCGAGCGTGTCGGCTATTCGGTCGAGCAGGGCAATGCGGACTGGATATTCGAGCCGAAAGATCGCGACATTCAGATCGAGATGCTGTCGGGCTGGGCCGCCGCGGCCCGCGAGATGGGCGATGTGCCGTTACCCGAGGTGATCGGCTGGCTGACGCGCCGCCGCGATCTCGTCGCCGCCGGGCGTTCATCCATCCGGGTCGGTCACGTCGATTTCTTCGCACGGCCCACGGCGACGCGCTGAGCCGACAGATCGCAGTCGAACAGCACCTCGTCGTCGAGCCGGTGCACGTTCATCGGCGTCAGGATCGCTTCGTCGACCCGTGCGATCGGCGGCAGCGAGAAGCTGGTCCGGCCGGAGCCGAGGATGATCGGGGCTACGATGATGTGCAGCCGGTCGAGGCACTTCGCGGCGAGGAAGCGCGACACGGTGTCGGCGCCGCCTTCGATGAGCACGCGGCGAAGCCCCCGCTCGGCGAGCGACGCAAGGATGTCGGCCGGCGCGATCTGCCCATCGGTCCTGGGGAGGCCGACGATCTCGATGTCGGACGGCAGCGGCGGCCGGGATCCCGCGCCGGTCACCACCAGGCGGCGCACCCCGTCGTTGGCGAGGCACTTTGCGCCCGCGGGAAGCCGCCCGCCGGCGTCGATGACGACCCGCGCCGGATGTGGGCCGGTGACGCGGCGCACCGTGAGTTGCGGATCGTCGGTCAGCGCGGTGCCCACCCCGACGACCACCGCGTCCACCAGCGCGCGGAGCCTGTGCAGATGCATCAGCCCCGCCGGTCCGTTGATGTAATGGGAATGCCCGGTTTCGGTGGCGACGCGGCCGTCCAGCGACTGGCCGATCTGCCCGACTGCAACCAATTCATCGATCCGGCCGTGCCGCAGCGGGCCGAACAAGTCCTCCCACGGGCCCGGCAGCGGGAAGGTCAGCGCCCGAAACGCATCGGGAACGGCGGCCCAAGTGTCCATCAACTGTCCATATCCTGACTGTCATTGAATCGCGAGGCAGTCCACCCGGCGCGGCCGTTGCGCAATTGCGAGACGGCGGAACTATATTTAGGCATCCTAGCCCGCATTATTCATCCCATTGACTCTCCCGTCGCGCAAACCTGCGTTTTGGCTTGACTGGTTTGCGCTTTCGCCGCTTCTCGGACACGGCTCTTCGTCACCGGCGGCGGGCCAGCGTGCGGGTTGGAGAGGGTTTGCGGGTTG
>CAMAWG010000180.1 GCA_945861855.1 Rhodoplanes serenus | reverse complement strand
GGTGACAGGCCCGGCAGCGGCAGCATAGGGTCATACATGGCGGGTGTGGCTTTCCTGAAATTGCGTAGTTTTGATTCGAGACCAAAATCATACGCTGAATCAGTACTTTAAGGCACAACCGCCTGCTAGTCGTGAATAATTCGGGCTAGCCGATTTCGGCTCGGGGGTATTCATGCCGGAGAACCGGAGGGTCTAGCGTGGGCATCGTCAACATTAACCATAAAAGCGCCCGAAAGCTCTGCGTAAACCATTATCTATAAACGACAATTTAACTATTGCGCGCGGTCGCGCATGGTCCGATAAATGACCCCAAGAGGGCAAAGACCCTCTCAGGCCGGTTCAGGGCCTCGGGGTTGCGTCAGTGTTTCGGGGTGTCAGGCATCTGCGCACATTTGCGCCCGCCGCCGCGCTTGCGGTCTGGCTCGCGGGCTGCAGTTCGATGGGCGCCAGCGATCCCATCAACCAGCCCATCACCGGCAAGGCCGAGGACGCTTTCGCGTCGACCCGCGCGGATCCGACCGCGGGCGATGACGTTCTTGTGGGCCTTGCTTTCACCGGCGGCGGCACGCGGGCTGCGGCCTTTGCCCATGGCGTTCTGTCGGAGGTCGATCAGACCACTGTGCGCACCCGCACCGGGACCCATTCGCTCCTGGACAGCGTCGGCTTCGTGTCGGGCGTGTCCGGCGGCGCGGTGACGGCGGCCTACTATGGCCTCAAGAAGCGCGAGGCGCTTTCCGACTTCCGCGAGAAATTCCTGATCCGCAACGCGGAAGAGGGGCTTAACACCAGCGTCGATCCGGTCAGCCTGATCAAGGCGCTCGGCGGCGGCGTCAACGACGTGGCGACCTTCGCGGATTGGCTGAACAAGAATCTGTTCAACGGCGCGACCTTCGCCGATTTCCGCAAGACGCCCGGCCCGCGGGTCTGGATCAATGCGTCCGACATCTACAACCGCACGCCCTTCATCTACGGCGAGGCGGCCTTCATCGCGCTGTGCAGCGATCTGGCGTCCTACCCGATCGCGAACGCGGTCGCGGCCTCGGCCGCGGTGCCCATCGTGTTCACGCCGATGGTGATCAGGACCTATCCGAAGGGCTGCACCGACCAGCCGCCGCCGTGGCTGGAGAAGGCGCACAACAATCCGAACGCCCCGCCGATGCTCAAGGCGTTTGCCGATGCGCTCTACAGCTATCGGGACGGCTCGACGAAATACATCAAGCTGCTCGACGGCGGGCTGGTCGACAACTTCGGCCTGTCGGGCTTCACCATCTCGCGGCTTTCCGCGCGAACCGCGCATGAGCCGCTTTCGCCGGAGCAGGCGGTGCGGCTGCGGCGTTCGATTGTGATCCTGGTGGACGCTGGCCGCGCGCCGTCTGGCGACTGGGTGCACAAGATCGAGGGGCCGAGCGGCATGGAACTGGTGAACGCGGCGTCCGACACCGCGGTGCAGGCCAGCGTGCGGTCGAGCTACACCGCCTTCGAGCGCACCATGGCCGACTGGCAGCGGCAGATTACCGCCTGGCGCTGCGGGCTCACGCCCGAGCAGCGCAAGCGCTACGGCGCGCCGGCCAACTGGAATTGCCGCGACATCAAGTTCTTCGTCAACCGCGTTGCCTTCGACCAACTCGGCCCGGAACGCGCCAAGGTGCTCAACGCGGTTGACACGCGGCTCAAGCTGCCGACCGCCGAGGTCGATGCGCTGATCGCCGCGGGCCGCGACTCCTTGCGCGCCAATCCGACGTTCCGTGAGTTCCTCAAGGGTATCGGCCGCGCCACGCCGATGCCTGGGCCGATCGAGCCAGCGGAGCCGCCGTCGACGCCTGTGGCGATGGCGCCGGTGCAGGCGCTGGTTCCCACGAGTTCCTTCGCGCAGGCAGAATAGCCTCCGGCCCCTGCTGAAAACCCGCGGAAGGCAGATCAGGCCGTCTCCAGGCCGTGCTTCTTCATCACGTGTTTCGCGGCGGGTGTTGTCAGATACGCCACCAGCGCCTTGGCTGCGTCCGGCTGGGTCGCCCCGGCCTGCATGCCGCAGGAGAATATCGTGACGCACTGGACCTCGGGCGGAAGCGGTCCGATGTAGTCGATACCGGAAATGTGGACCAGCTCGCTTACCTGCTGAAAGCCGATCTCGGCGTCGCCGCTCGCCACGATGGTGCCGACGGTTCCGCCGGACGGCACGGTCCGGTGCTTGGGCTTCACCTCGGCGGCGATGCCCATCCGTTCGATCAGCCCCGCCATGTAGACGCCGCTCGGGCCGCTGGTGTAGCCGACCGTTTTGGCACCGAGCAGCGCCTGCTTCAGCGCCTCGCTGGAGCGGATATCCGGCCGCGGCGCGCCCGCGCGAACGGCAACGCCGATGCCGGACTTGGCGAGATCGACCCGGCTGCCGGAAACGATCTTGCCCTGCCTGGTCAGCTCATCCAGCTCGCTGCTGGAGATGATGACGAGATCGTAGCATTCGCCGGCCGCCATTCGCTGCATGATGGCGGTCGTCCCCGCCCAGGTGGTCGAGACCTTGTGACCGGCCGCTTGTTCGAACTGCGGTACCAGTTCGAGATAGGCCTCGCGGGTGGCGATCGACGAGAGGACTTTGATTTCCACGGGAATGGCCTTTTCTGGTCTGGAAGGATCGGCGGGGCAGCATGCCACGATTGTGCTGCCTTCCCGCAGGCGTCGACAAGGGCTCCGTGGCACGGCCTTGACGTTCCTGCATCCAAGCGCGATTTGAAGGGGATGAACGTGCAGGCCAGACCGTCGCAACTTATCCATCGTGCCAGTGGTATCTGGGAGGTCGTGATCGGTATGGAAGTCCATGCCCAGGTCACCTCCAGTGCAAAGCTGTTTTCCGGTGCGTCCACCGAATTCGGCGGCGAGCCAAACAGCCACGTCTCGCTGGTCGACGCCGCGATGCCGGGCATGTTGCCGGTGATCAACGAGCAATGCATTCGCCAGGCAATTCGAACCGGGCTTGGCCTCAAAGCCAAGATCAACCATCGCTCGGTATTCGACCGGAAGAACTATTTCTATCCCGATCTGCCGCAGGGCTATCAAATCAGCCAATACAAATCACCCATTGTTGGCGAGGGCGAAGTTGTCATCGACATCGAGGACAACAAGACAACGACTATCGGCATAGAGCGGCTGCATCTGGAGCAGGACGCTGGCAAACTGTTGCACGATCAGCATCCGTCTATGTCTTATGTCGATCTCAATCGCTGCGGCGTAGCGCTGATGGAAATTGTCTCCAAGCCCGACCTGCGTTCATTCGACGACGCCATGAACTTTATGTTCAAGATTCGTCAAATAGTTCGTTACCTCGGCACCTGTGATGGCGACATGGAGAAGGGCAGTCTTCGCGCTGACGTGAATGTGTCGGTGCACAAATTGGGTACGCCATTTGGCACCCGTTGCGAAATAAAGAACGTCAATTCCATCAATTTCATCGGCATGGCGATCGAGCATGAGAAGATGCGCCAGATCGAAATCTTAGAAGAGGGCGGTAAGATCGAGCAACAGACGCGGTTGTTCGACCCAGACAAATTAGAGACGCGTTCGATGCGCAACAAGGAAGAGGCGCACGATTATCGCTATTTTCCAGACCCCGACCTGCTGCCGCTTGAAATCACGCAAGCACAAATCGACGAGATTATGTCACAGCAGCCGGAGTTGCCCGATGAGAAGAGGGCACGTTTCGTAGCGGACTACGGGATCCCGTATATCACCGCCCATAGGCTCATTTTCGAACGCGAGACCGCCGACTATTTCGAGGCGGTGGCCAAGGGGCGCGACGCCAAGGGCGCGGCCAACTGGGTCATCAACGAGCTGACCGGCCGCCTCAACAAGGAAGGCAAGGATATATCCGGTACCCCGGTGAGCGCGGCGCAACTCGGCGCCGTGCTCGATCTGATCGCGGAAGGCCTGATTTCGGGGAAGATCGCCAAGGATCTGTTCGAGATCGTCTGGAGCGAGGGCGGCGACCCCCGCGCCATCGTCGAGCAGCGCGGCATGAAGCAGGTCACCGACATGGCCGCGATCGAGAAGGTGGTGGATGAGATCGTCGCCGGGAACCCCGACAAGGTCGCGGACCTGAAGACCAATCCGAAGGCGCTCGGCTGGTTCGTCGGTCAGGCGATGAAGGCCTCCGGCGGCAAGGCCAATCCGCAGTCGGTGAACGATCTACTGAAGAAGAAACTCGGACTTTGATGCGGTGCACGCGGTTGCCGCGTGAGCACGACGGCGCGGCGAAAAGTTTTCGCGCGCTCTCTCAAAATGCGACGCGCCGAACCCTCGCGACACGCGCGTGAGCCTTGCGCTGCGAATCACTTCGCACCCGATTCGCTCGTTTTTGATACAAAGCACCCCCGCGCAATGCCTCCGCGGGTGCATCTGTGGAAAAAATTTTTGACCTGGGCAAAACCGACACAGCGCCATGGTTTGCGATGTCGTCAACATGCAACGCGCGCACGTTTCATCGCTCGCGCGAAATCGGAATCGAATTCCCGATATGCGTTAAAACGTCGATTTCATCTGGCTTTTCGGCGACTCGGAAAATTCGCGCGTTCGCGCGCGCCGATGTGCATGTGATGTCGCGCGCGTTGTCGCTGCGCGTCGTCGTCGCCGCGAACGGAGATGGATTCTGCGGTTGCGTACACGCTCCGTTAAGCGGAGTCGGTGTTTTTTCTGTCGCGCTAGTGTAATCGGAATGCGGTGCACGTCGATCCGCGGCGGCAATGTTCCGAGATCGCCACATCATCGTGGCTAGGAGGGCAGCAAATGGCGAAGAAGAGAAAAGCTAAGAAGGCGAAGAAGGCGGCGCGTAAGAAGAAGTAGTTGACGCCGTATCTGAACTTTGCACTTCACGTCATACGGTTCGGTGAGTGTCACGAGTTGATGCACAATCGGCCTGAGACCTCCCGATACTGATAGACGGCAGAGGGCGTCGAAGAGACTTAAAGTCTCGTCGACGCCCTCGGTGCGTCTGGAGCGTGCCCAGCCCGACAAGGGGGCCGTCAGCCCTTGAGGCAGGTGCCCATGAACTTGCGGTACTCGGCACGGCCCTTGACGTTCTTTTCCTTCTTGTAGTCCGCCCATTTCGGCGCGCAGTCCTTCATTTTCTGCTGTTGCGCGCTGAGCTTCTTTCCCGATTTCTTTTCCGATGTTTTGGCCGGTTTCTTCGGCTTCTTGTCGCTCTTCTCGGTGGTGGCCTGCGCGAACGCCGGCGCAAGCGGAGCGGCGACGAGGGCGGTTGCGACAGCCGCCGCCAGGATGTGCTTCAGCATCGTGAACTCCCTTGTTCGATCGGTCGGCGAGCGCGCAATCCGCTGCGCCCGTTGCGGTGCGCGGGCCGCCGACCTAGAGGAAGCCTACGATCGTTCATTGAAGGTGGGAAGCGCAGCATGGGCCGGACCCGGCGCAAGGCAAAGCCGATCGATCTCTACTACTGGCCGACGCCGAACGGCTGGAAGGTCTCGGTCATGCTGGAAGAGTGCGGCCTGCCGTACAATGTGATCCCGGTGAACATCGCGCGCGGCGATCAGTTCAAGCCCGACTTCCTGGAAATCTCGCCGAACAACCGGATGCCGGCGATCGTCGATCCCGACGGGCCGGGCGGACGGCCGATCTCGGTGGTCGAGTCCGGCGCGATCCTGCAATACCTCGGCCGCAAGACCGGGAAATTCTATCCCGCGGGCGAGCGTGCACGCGTCGCCGTGGACGAATGGCTGTTCTGGCAGATGGCCAACCTCGGCCCCAAGGCCGGGGAGGCGAGCCACTTCCGCCGCTACGCGCCGGAGAAAATTCCCTATGCGCTCGACCGTTACGGCAACGAGATGAACAGGCTCTACGGCGTGATGAACCGGCGGCTGAAGGACCGCCGCTTCCTGGCGGGGTCCTATTCGATCGCCGACATGGCCTGCGTCGGCTGGATCCGGCTGTTCGAACGTCTGGGTGAGACGTTCAAAGGCTTCCCGCATCTCCAGCGCTGGCTCGCCGCGGTTCGCGCGCGGCCGGCGGTCCAGCGCGGCATGCACGTCCGCGTCGAGGAGGCGAGTCGCGTCGATGTCTCCGACCCAAAGGTGCGCGCCGTCCTGTTCGGCCAGCGCGCTCGTTGATTCAACCGGCGCAACGGTGAACTCCTGTCCGGTTGGTTATCGCCGGGCCAAGAGGGACGGTTAGCGCGACGTCACCGCGTTGCAAGAATCGCGATTCTGCCTGGGTTTTCGGGCTTAACAGCCGGTTGCGATGATCGAGAGCAGTCTCGTCATTCACGTCCGATTCATCGCGACTCTTAAACTGCGATTCAAATTTCCCCGCGATGATCGCGTCATCGGATCGGGACACCGGCCGATGAGGCAGCGCTGCACCGGACAGGGACGGGCGCGCGGACAGGGGAGACGGTTATGGGTCGTTTTGAAATGCCTGAGTTCGCGCCTTCAGGGCTCGGCGAGGGTCCGGTCACCGCCGACACGATGTTCGAGCTCGGCATGATGCATTCGAGCGGTCGCGAGGTTCCGGTCGATCTCATCACCGCGCACAAGTGGTTCAACATCGCGGCCATGAAGGGCCATGCGGACGCCGCGCGGCTGCGCCGTGAGGTCGCCGCGGAAATGAAGGACGCCGAGATCGGGCAGGCGCAGCGCGCCGCACGCGACTGGCTCAAGGCGCATCCCGAACCCGTGCTGCAGCCGGTGCCGGTTCTGCGCGCGGCCTGAGGTAAGGTTTCCCGACTATATTGTCGCGGCTGGGCGCACGCTCCGTGGGGGAGAGTGTGCGCTCGGCCGCGATGTTGTTTGTCGCGGGTGCCAGTCAATGTTTGACGCGAAACCGCCGAAACTATAGGGGTTTGCGCGACGGAGAGGTGGCCGAGTGGCTGAAGGCAACGGTTTGCTAAATCGTCATACGGTTTACCCCGTATCGTGGGTTCGAATCCCACCCTCTCCGCCATCCAGAAATCCAGCAGCGGCTAGGGATCGGGCGTAAATGGCGAGTCCACGAGAGCTGGAAGCCCTGATGGCCAAGGCGATGACCGCGCACCAAGCCGGCCGCCTGACGGAAGCGCAGGCCTCCTACAACGCCGTCCTCAAGGAAGTTCCCGGGCATGTTCCGACCCTGCATTTCCTGGGCTTGAGCTATTTCCAGGAGGGCAAGGCGGGTCGCGGCATCGAGTTCGTTCAGAAGGCGCTGGCGCTCAAGCCCGATTACCACGAGGCGCACTACAACCTGGCCACGGCGCTGCAGGGGCTCGGACGATTCGACGAGGCCCTCGACCACTACAACAAGACGCTCGCGATCGAACCGAACAATCCCGCTGCGCACAACAATATCGGCGCGATGTTTCTGGCGCAGAAGCGCCACGAGGAAGCGATCGCCGCATTCGAAAAAGCCCTGGCGATTCATCCTGGCGCTGCGGAGGCGCACAGCAACATCGGGACGGCGCTCAAGGAACTGCGGCGCCACCAGGAGGCGATCAGGCACTTCAGCCAATCGCTGGAACTCAATCCTCAGAACGCGGAGGTTTCCTGCAATCTCGGATCGGTGTTCCTCGAAATAGGCCGGCACGATGCAGCGCTCGCTGCGTTCGATCACGCGCTCTCGATCAATGCCGATCTTGCGGAGGCGTGGCTGGGTCGCGGCCATGCACTGGAAGGGCTCGACCGCAAAGGCGAAGCCTCGGATGCTCACGCAAAGGCGCGCGCGCTCAATCCGAGTCTGACTTAGTTGTCCGCGCGTCGCTCGGCGCTGTGCGGCGAGTGGAGCGGGCGGGAACCCGATCCGAGGCGAGCGGGTGGCGGGAGGTGCGCGCAGCCCGGCCGATATGCGCCAAAACGGCACAAAATTGCTGTTTCCAGCACGGAAGCGCGTC
>CAMAWG010000179.1 GCA_945861855.1 Rhodoplanes serenus | reverse complement strand
CGGCAGCGGCAGCATAGGGTCATACATGGCGGGTGTGGCTTTCCTGAAATTGCGTAGTTTTGATTCGAGACCAAAATCATACGCTGAATCAGTACTTTAAGGCACAACCGCCTGCTAGTCGTGAATAATTCGGGCTAGGTCCTGCGCCCATTTGAAGAACATTCGCGCGTAGATTAGGGCATGACGCTGCTGTGAAGGAGTGTTGTGCAGCTTGTCGAGCTTCCGCGCGATATCGGCCTTGGTGATGTCTGACAATCGTGTCGAGCCGAATCCAAAGTACGCCTTGAGACACCGGCGATATTCTTTGCCGGTGTGTGCTCTCACCCTGTTCCCGCAAACTGCAAGGTACTGCTCGACCGCCGCATCCCACGTGATGTTCTTCGTTTGAAAACGTCCAAGCGTCCTCTCCGCGAGAAGTTGCTTAGCCTTCATGCGCGCTTCTGCAAGCGAGATCGTCGGATAGCGCCCGATCGCGTGCCGTCGTCCAGACCCCAAAAGGACGACGAAGGATTTCGCGCCGCCAGGACTGATGCGCACGCCGAAGTGTTTGAGCGCGCCGTCCCAAATCGTGACTGCCCTGCCCTGCTCGGGCTTGGCTGCTCTTACGGCAATTTCTGTCAGCGTCGCATGCATTTCTTGGCACCGATTTGGCACCGCCAGCACGGGTGCTGGGGCGCTTTCGAGTGAGGTGCCATGTGCGTGCGAAACGAGAGAAAGTCAAACCAGCGCCAGCAGCTACGGTCGGTATGAGCACGAGTGAGATGCTAAGAAATTTTCACTCGGGGACCTTAAAGGACAGCGGCAAAGACAATTTTATTGGGTGCCGTGCTGGTCGGGTATTGCGGGGGCAACGGGGGCGGGCTCCGGCGCAATCTGTACCGGAGGCGCGGGTGCGGGTGCCGGCGCGGGCGGCGGCGGCGCCGCCGCCTCCCGGGCCGTCTGGCGGCGCGCCGGCGCCGGAGGCGCGGCCGGCGCTGTAGCCGGGCGCTTCGGCGGCAGGGCGGACTGCCGCGGCTCGGCCGCAGGCGGCGGCAGACCGGGCTCCGCGCTCATGATGCTGACCGCCGGAATCGAGCTGGCCGAAGGGAAATCGAACTTGGACGGAACCGGCGCGCCCGGCCCGCTTGGCGCGGCCGCAGTCGCAGTTGCCGACCCCAACCCTGCGCCGGTGGTTGCCACCGGCGGCACATTGGAGGACGGCGGCGCCGAAGCCAGCGCAGCGGCGCCCGAACCGTTGGGCTGCCAGGCCAGCGCGTGCACGCCCAGCGCGGCCTCGAAGGCGCGCGCCTTCATGTTGGCGACGATGCGCGCGGGATCGCGCAACAGCCGGAGCTCGGCGCAGTCGGCGCCGTTGCAGCCCCGCGTCATCAGCACATGAGCCACCACGCCGAAGCGGTCGGCTTCGAGCGCGCGGCGCAACCGCTCGAGCGAAGGCCCATAAGCCGGGTCGCGGTCGGCCAGCGCGATACTCGGAGCAAGCAGCGAGAACCGGGCATCAACATAGGCCAAAGCCGCGGCGACTGCCTCCGCAGTCGCGAACAGCGATTTTTCACAGGCGTTCTCGACCACGACGCTCGCCATGGCATCGAGGCAAGCGAGCGCAGAGCCCGGCGCGAGGGAGCGCGCCGTCAACTCGGCCGCGCGCGCCTCGACCGCGCGGCGATCGGTGGCCTGTTCGCGGACGGCGAGGCGGTCGACCAGCACGTAGGCGCACATCGCGCCGACCAGAACCAGCCCGCCACCCCAAGTGACGCTGCTCATCCCGCTTTGTCCCGCGCGCCGGAACAAGATCATGGCCAGAACCGCGAGCACGATCACGGCCGCGCCCGCACTGAACACGATCAGCGCAAAGGTCCCGGTCGCAACGTCCACGTCGGAGATCAGATGGCTCGATCCCAACATCGCCAACTCTCGCCAATGGCCCCCGCGCCCCTGGCGCACAGTATGCCGCAGCCCCCGGAGCGAGGCCACCCCGGAAAAAAAGCCGCGCGCCCGAAGGCGCGCGGCTCACGATCGTGGAACCCAGTCAGATTCAGCTATTTCTGCGCGAGACCCGCGGCGTTAACCACGTTCGCCCACTTTTCGATGTCCTTGCGGAGATAGCTGTCGAACTCCGCAGGCTTCATCACCAGCGGGGTCGCGCCCTGCTTGTCCCAGGCGGCAAGGATTTCCGGCCTGTTGATGGCCTTGTTGATCTCGGCGTTGAGCTTGTCGACGACTTCCTTGGGCGTGCCTTTGGGCGCCATGACCCCGAGCCAGATCGTCGCTTCGTAGCCGGGAACGCCGGCCTCGGCGATTGTCGGCACATCGGGCAGAACCTTGGAGCGCTTGCTCGCCGTGGTGCCGAGCGCCCGCACCTGCCCGGCCTTGACGTTCGCGGTCATGGTGGTGATCGCGTCGAACCCCATCTGCACATGGCCGCCGATCACGCTCGCCCGCATTTCGCCCGAGGCCTTGTGCGGAACGTGCACGATCTTGGTGCCGGACATGTGCTTAAACAGTTCTCCGGCCATGTGATAGGGCGTCGCCGGCCCGGACGAGGCATAGTTGAGCTTGTTGGGATCCTTCTTCGCGAGCGCGATGAATTCCTTGACGTCCTTCGCCGCCACCGAAGGATGAACGACCATCACCAGATCGGAATAGTTGATCCCGGCCACCGGCAGGAAGTCGCGCATCAGCTGGAACGGCTTGTTCGGCGTCAGCGATTCATTGGTGGTGTGGGTGTTCGACATCGTCAGCAGCGTGTAGCCGTCGGGCGCGGCCTTCGCGACTTCGTTGGTGCCGATGATGGAGCCCGCGCCGGGGCGGTTCTCGACCACGAAGGACTGCTTGAGCGAGTCCTGCAGCAGCTGCGCCAACTGGCGCGAGAACACGTCGGCGGGGCCGCCGGCGCCGAACGGCACAATGATCTTCACCGGCCGCGACGGGTAATCCTGCGCGGCCGCGGGCGACAGCGCCGGCAGCAAAGCGATGGCGGCCAGCGCGGCACTCCGAACCAAAATGTGCATTGTTGTTTCCTCCCCTTTGATCTCTGGCTTTAAGAACGCCAAGCCGTACCCGATATTCCATCGGCTGACACGATGCGGCGCTTTAGCATGCCCGCGCGCTCGCGGCCCCTGCGACCGAAAGCCCCGACCCGGCCGTCAGGCGCTGCCGGGCGAGCGGTATGACGGGGCCAGGTCGCTTGCCGCGGCAAACGCACCCTTGGCCTCGATCGAGGTCATCGCCAGGGTGGTGCGCAGGTCGCTGACGCCGCCGGATGCCGCCGCCGACAGCAGCACGGCCGCCATCTGCGTTTCACCCGGCGCCTCGATGACGGTGAGGAAATCGTATTCGCCGAAGGTCATGTAGTAGCTCATGACCCGCCCCCCGACCCTGGCGACGTGCCGGGACAGCGCCTCATAACGGTCCTCCGGTTTCACGATCATGCCTTTGATGGCCTCGCGGGTGTAACGCCCCTGGGTGATGTAGATCGGCATGGCCTTCCCTCCTCGATCGCTGCAATGGCTGCGCTGAAATGCCGGCGACTCAAAGCAAGGCCTTGTCTTGCCGACTTCCGCAGGCTCGGCAATCGCTGTGATTCCGGTCCTACGCGGCGCTGGAACTATTCTCCGCTTTGCACGTTTCAGGCGTGGGATTAAGCGACTTTGGGGAGATTGTTCATGCGTGTAT
This sequence comes from Rhodoplanes serenus, assembly GCA_945861855.1. Lineage (GTDB taxonomy): Bacteria > Pseudomonadota > Alphaproteobacteria > Rhizobiales > Xanthobacteraceae > Z2-YC6860. Next base: position 4,232 of record CAMAWG010000179.1, on the reverse strand, counting down.
TTTTCGGAATTCTTCTGGGCGCGGCGCTCACTGTCAGCGTCGCATTTCTTGCTGACACCTGGGCGACCGGCCCTGCGACCACCAACGGATCGACCTCCTCCGTCGTCGAGCATCGCAACATGGTCAACTGGGAGGTGGTCGGCGAAAGGATGCGGGTCGTGCGCGAACGCGCGCGCGAAGCATGGACGATGCTGTCGCAAAAGGTCACGAGCTGACGCACACCGCTTGCGAGAACGAAAACGGGCCCGCTTGCGGGCCCGTTCGCATGTCATTGCAATGTCGGACTAGCGTTCTCGATCGAGCTGGCTTTCTTTCGCCACACGCTCGAATGCCTCGCCTGTGCTCTTGATCCGATATTGGTGTTCATCGCCTTCCGGCGGCATCAGTTTCACAACCTTGAACGATCCGCTCGCACCGAAACGGCCAAATGGGCCGGATGTGTAGCGCACGTTCTGCCCGATCGAATATTTGTGCGTTTTTAGCAACGGACTCTCCCGTCAACACGCTGACAAACACCACCCCACACGGCATCCATTTCCATGAATGTCCGTTCACGAACTATAGCAGTTAAAACCCGCCCCATGGTGTGAAAAATGCGCAATTGCCTATGCGTCCGGCAGGTCTGACCCCCATCGATAATCGCTTGAAATATCAACCAGTTAGATCGTCTTTTCAAGACCGCGCGGCGGCGCCAAATGAGGCGCCCGCCGCCTGTGCAAAAGCCCTGGAACCGTCCCGGCCCAGCGCCGCTGGCGGAGTGCTGATTGCGCCTGAATTCACCCCTCACCGCAGTGTGATCGCGCCGCCGCTCGATAGCCGGATTCCGGACACGGAGGCGCGATAGGAGAATGCAATCCGCTCCCACCGGAGCCGTCCGCGAACGGAGAACCGCCATGGAACGGCTGCACTTCGCCTGCCCAAAGACCGGACAGGACATCGACGTCGGGATCGACAGCGAACTCGAAACGCTCCTGCGCATCCGCAGCAACCGCGTCCTGGCGCGCTGCCCCGCATGCGGCGAACGCCACGAATGGCGGGTGCGCGAGGCGCGGCTTCCGGAGGCGGCTTGAAGCGCGAGGAGGCGGCTTGGAGCGCGGCACCTTCGCATCAGAACGTTTCGACCCAGGGCCGCACCTCCACCTCGGAGGACCAGGCGCTGTGCGGCTGGTGGATGATGTGCATGTAGGTCGCCGCGATCGAGGTCGGGTTGAGCATGCTTGCGGTCTTGCCCGGGGGCTCGGGCCTGCGCTCGCTCTTGATGCCGCCGTCGACGATGACATGGGCGACGTGGATGCCCTGCGGGTGCAGCTCGCGCGACAGGCTTTGCGCAAGCCCCCGCAGCGCGAACTTGCCCATGGCGAACGGCGCCGAAAGCGCGAAGCCCTTCACGCTCGCCGAGGCGCCGGTGAACACGACGCAGCCGTGCTTCTTCGGCAGCATTCGCTTCACCGCCTGCTGGGCGACCAGGAACCCGCCGAAGGCGGAGACCATCAGGGATTTTTCGACCTCGGCCGGGTCGAGTTCGATCAGCGGCCCGCGCGTGCGGTAGCTCGGGTTGTAGATGACGATCTCGGGCGCGCCGAATCCGGCGTCGAGATCGGCGAACAGCTTGTCGACGTCGGCGCGCTTGCTGGCGTCGCAGGTGAAGGTCGCGCCGCCGATCTCCTGAGCAAGGCCCGCGAGATCGCCGGTCGAGCGGGCGGCCAGCGCCACCTTGATGCCTTCGGTCGCCAGCACCCGCGCCAGCGCCGCGCTCAGCCCCGATCCCGCGCCCACGATCAGCGCGGTGTTGAACTTCACAGTGGGCATAGCAAGCCTCCGAACGGTTGAACGCCATTGCCGGGGCGTCGGTCCAAGGACACAATGTCTGACACAATATCGCAATGCCGGGGAGTGAACGATGCGCGCGGCCTACTACGAGAAAAACGGATCGGCCCGCGAGGTGCTGACCGTCGCCGAGGTGGAGACGCCGCAGCCGGGGCCCGGCGAGGTGCGCGTCAGGCTCAAGACTTCGGGCGTCAACCCGTCGGACGTGAAGGCGCGCGAGGGCCGCACCCGCAAGATCGGCTATCCGCGCGTGATCCCGCACAGCGACGGCGCGGGCGAGATCGACATGGTCGGCGACGGCGTGCCGGCCACCCGCAAGGGCGAGCGCGTGTGGGTATGGAACGGCCAATGGAAGCGTCCGTCCGGCACCTGCGCGGAATATATCGTAGTGCCGCAGGCCTTGGCGTCTCCGCTGCCCGCATCGGCAAGCTTCGAGGCCGGCGCCTGCCTCGGCATTCCGGCGATGACCGCCTATCACGCTGTCGCGGTGTCCGGCGCGGGCAAGGGCTCGAAGGTGCTCGTGACCGGCGGCGCGGGCGGCGTCGGCCACTACGCCATCCAGTTCGCCAAGGCGCGCGGCGCGACCGTGCTGGCCACGGTCAGTTCGGAGGCCAAGGCCGCGCTCGCCCGGCAGGCCGGCGCCGACCACACCATCGACTACAAGCGCGAGAACGTCGGCGAGCGGGTGATGGCGCTGACCGGCAAGACCGGCGTCGATGCGGTGATCGAGATGGATCTCGCGGCCAACGCCAAGCACCACCCCGGGTGGCTGCGCCCGCGCGGCCATATCGTGGTTTATGGCACAGGCCACGCCGAGGCGACCATCCCGGCGCAGCCCTCGCTGGTCAATGCGATGAAGATCGAGTTCGTCTATGTCTACGAGCTGACGGCGGAGGAGCGCGCCGCGGCGGTGTCGGCGATCAACCGCATGCTGGAGAACCAGACGCTGATCAACAATGTCGCGTTGTCGCTGCCGCTGGGCGATATCGCCGCCGCACACGAGGCGGTGGAACAGGGCAAGACAATGGGCAACGTCGTCGTGACACTTTAGGCCGCATTCACTGAAAGACATGCCGGGAGAAATTGCATGCTTCGTCTGCTTGCGCTCGCGGGCCTCGCCATGACGCTCGCCGGGCCACCCGCGGCGCTGGCGCAGAACGCCACGCTCTACACGGTGACCTACATCGAGGTCGGGCCGGTGCTGACCAGGATCGCGGCCGCGGCGCTGAACGCCTATCGCGATGCCGGGCGCAAGGACCAGGGCGCGGCGAGCCTCGAGGTGCTGCAGCGCATCGACCGGCCCAACCAGTTCGTCGTGCTCGGTTCCTGGACCGACCAGAAGGCCTTCGAGGCGCATTCGGCGGGCGAGCACGCCAGGAGGCTGAACGACAAGCTCGCGACCATGCTTGCCGCGCCCAACGACACCCGCCAGCACAGCGGCCTTTCCGTCGCGCCGGCCAAGCCCGGCAAGGACGCGATCTTCGCCGTGACACACGTCGATGTGATTCCGCCGCAGAAGGACAACGGCGTCAGCGCAATCGAGCAACTCGCCGACCAGAGCCGCAATCACGCCGGCAATCTCATATTCGACGTCTGGCAGCAGACCGACCGGCCGAACCATTTCACCGTGGTCGAGGCCTGGACCAACCGCGGCGCGTTCGACCTTCACCAGATGCAGAAGGAGACGCGGGATTTCCGCACCAAGCTCGGACCGATGTCCGGCGCGCTCTACGACGAGCGGCTCTACAAGCAGCTCAGATAGCTCTCCCGAAGTCCGGAACTTTCCGTCCGCTTCGCGGTTACCCCGCCAACGCGAAGCGAAGGAGGATGAATCATGACTTTCGGCAAAGGCGCGCTGTTGTGGCTGATCGGGATTCCGCTGCCGATCATCCTTCTGCTGGCGCTGTTCTGGCGCTAGGCGAAGAGGATACGAACGCGGCCCGGAGCGCGATCCGCTTTGGGCCGCGTTTTCGTTTGCGCGGATTCTCTGTTTCAGCATTCAGGACAGCCTCCATCGTTCTCGCGATGCCCATGCATCCGAGTCATTCGGCCGGTGCGCCTGCGGAAAAAAAGTCCGAGGGCGCGCGGGACGCCGGGGGTCCGACGGACCCACGGGCTCAAGCCTCTCGCGAAGCCTGAGCGGAACGGCGGTCCCGGCCGGGGCCGCCGCTCGGATTGTCGCTAACCGCAAGTCCGTCTTCTCTCCAGCGTCCCGCGCGCGGTGTTTATAGGTTTGCTCCGCATGGCCCCCGGTGGTCTGAGTTTCCTAACCACCGCTTTGGACCCCGACAGCGCCTGGCCGTTTGGCACGGAGTTACGGCGCTGCCGCCAAAGAGCCCGGTGACGCGAACGCTCGTCGCGCCGGGGCCGATGCGGCTTGGACCGCCGCGCGTTGGGTGTGCGTG
>CAMAWG010000178.1 GCA_945861855.1 Rhodoplanes serenus | reverse complement strand
CCAAGGTGCTCGATTCGCTGGAGCCGACCGCGAGCGCGCAACTCTCGCGCGGCACCATCGAGAAGCTCGGTATCAAGCCGGGCGATCCGGTGCGCGTCACGACGCGCCGCGGTACGGTCGAACTGTATTCGCGTCAGGATGACGGGGTGCCGGACGGCGTGGTGTTCATTCCGTTCGCCTATGTCGAGGCGGCGGCGAACCTGCTGACCAACCCCAAGCTCGACCCGTTCGGGAAAATTCCCGAATTCAAATTCTGCGCCGCCAAGGTCGAGGCGGTCGATCCGATGACGCGGGTTGCGGCGGAGTAGGGGTTCTCAAGTTTCTCGCTGACCGAGCCACAGCTATCCCTCCCCCTTTCGGGGGAGGGTGGACGCTCGCGTAGCGAGCGGCCGGGTGGGGACTGCGGAGCTACACCCCACCCGACCTCGCTCGGCTATCGCCTCCGCTCGGCCACCCTCCCCGAAGACGGGGAGGGATAGCGCGCTCGCGGCTCGCGCCTCGCCTACTTCACCCAGCGCGCGTCGGGATGGTCCTCGGGAACGTGCACCATCGTCAGCGCCACGCTCGCGTCGCCATTAATCGTGATCGGCTTGGGCTTCGCGTTGTGTGCGGTGCGCCAGAGCTGAAGCTGATACTCGCCCTTGCAGACGCGCAGCTCGGCCTGGCCGGCCGCGTCGGTACGGGCGTGGAACGGGCCGAGCCGGATCTCGACGCCGACGAGCGCCGCCGCCGTGCTTTGCTCGGTGACATTCACGGTCAGCCTGTGCTCCGGCCTTGCGGTGGCGGCCACGCTGAAATGCGACGTTGACGTGTCGTCACCCGCAAATCGCACCGCATATTCGGCGATCTGCTCCTTCGCCGGAGCGGGCACATCGAGCGCCACCCAATAAAGCGCCTCGGTCCCGGCCCACGGCGCGTCGCCGAGCATTCCCGACGCCAACACCTTGCCGGAAATGTCGCTGACCTCCACGCGGCCGCCAGCCAGAGCGCGGCCGGACGCGGATTTCACGCCGACCTTGATCGGGAATTTTTCACCCGCGACCACCGGCATCGGCACGTCCCAGACTGCGAGGCTCGTTGTTTCGTCCATGACGTTCTTTCACGAATTCCGTTGCGCTGCGTGCCGCCCCGCGATGCGGCCGAACACCAGGCAGCGCCCGAGCCCATGCTGGGCAAAGCCGCCCTGCGATTCGCCCGCACAATAAAGCCCCGGGATCACCTCTCCGCGGATGTCGATCACCTGCGCATGGGTGTCGGTGCGCAGGCCGGTCAGCGAGTCGTGCAGGATCGGCGTCGACCATGCCGCATGGAACGGCGGCTTGGCGATCGGGTGCAGCGGCACGGGCTTGTTGAAGTCGCTGTCCACGCCCGACGTGACGAACGAATTGTACCGGTTCACCGTCTCCTGCAGCACGCTGCCTGCGATCGGCTGCTTCTGGTAGGGATTTCTGATCCGGCCGGCCAGCTCGAAGATCGTGTCGGCGCTGGCGAAATAGCCGTCGGGGTCCACATGCGGCGGCTCGGGCTTCCAATTCTGCCGCGCCACCGCGTCCGCGTCGAAGATCGCCCAGATCGGGCCGCCGCCGTTGAGCTTGGTCGTGTCGCCGCGGTTCCCCATCGCCGCGTTGATGAAGTCGTAGGAAGCATCGATCTCGTTCCAGAAACGCCTTCCGGTCTGATCGACCAGAATCGCCTCCTGCCAGTCGGTGACTGTCAGGCCGGTCGCCTTGCAGAGATGGAAGACCGGGCTGTCGGTTTCGAAGTAGAGGCTGAGGTAACCCCACCGGCATCCGACGTGCCGCGTCTTGGTGATGGCGGGGCCGACCTCGCTGGTCTGGGCTCCGGTCGCCCAGAGCGATGCGCCGATGTCCATTGCGGCGAGCTCGCCGTCGGCGCCCTGGAACGAATAGGGCAGCCCGGCCTGCTGGTATTCCTCGGTGAGCCGCGGATCGAACATGCGGCGGAAGTTGACGTTGCCGGTGTGGCCGCCGGTGGCAATGACGATGCCCTTGCGCGCCTCGATGGCGATGTCGCGGTCGCTGGCCTCGGCGACGATGCCGCGCACCCTTCCGCCCTTGCTTCCGTCGCGCACGATCTGCGTCATCTCATGATTGAGCAGGACCTGCACGCCCTTCTTGCGCGCGCTTTCGACCAGGCGGCGAACCAGCCCCGAGCCGTTGCGATTGCGCCGCGGCGCGATCACCTCGCCCGGGACATGCCATTCGTGGGTGACGAAGACCCGCGGCACGGTCGAGGCGTCCGGCGTGACGATCGGCTTCTCGATGAAGGTGACGCCGTTGTCGAGCAGGAACTGGAACGTCGGCACGCATTCGTCGGCGAACGCGCGCACCAGATCGCGGTCGTTGTAGCGGGCGTCGCCGCGCCTGTGGTCGGTCCAGTCGGAAAATATCCGATCTGGGCTGTCCTCGATGTTGAATTTCGCCTGCAGGGCGTTGCCGCCGCCGAGCTGGACGCGGCCGCCGCTCAGCATGGCATGGCCGCCGATATCGAAGTTCTCCTCGACGAGAATGACCTCGGCGCCGTGGTCGCGGGCCGAAACGGCGGCGGCGAGGCCCGCGGCGCCGGCGCCGATGACCACGACATCCGTTGAAAGCGTCCATTCCATGCGGGCCGCATCTTGACGGGCTGGGCCGCCGGGTCAAGACATTGCCCGCCCGGCGCCGGCCCGCGCTAATATGTTGCCGCATGGACGAACGCACCTCCGAAACCGCCGACCCACGCGACGAGATCGCGCGGCTTGAGGCGCGCATCGAGCAGCTCGCGGAAACGATCGAGGGCTGCCGGAAATTCATCCTGGCGTCGCGGGTCGCGCTGGCCCTGGGCGGCGTGGTGCTTCTGGCGCTGATGCTGGGCGCCATCGCGCCCAACCCGACGGCGCTGACCGGGGGCATCGTCGCCGTGCTCGGCGGCTTCGTCCTGCTCGGCTCGAACGGCAGCACGGCGAAGGAGGCGGCCGATCGGATGGCCGCCGCGGAGGCCGAGCGCGCCGAGCTGATCGGCTCGATCGAGCTGCAGGTGGTCGGCGGGCGCGAGACCTTGCACTGAGTTGTGTCCCGGGCGCAGCGCAGCGCGAAGCGGTGCGCTGCAGACCCGGGACCCCGGTTTCTTCCCAAAGCAAGCAACCGGGGTCCCGGATCAGCGGTGCACCGTTCCGCGCTTTCGCGCTCCACGCTGCACCGCGTCCGGGACACGCGCTACCCTTCCTTCCGGTCCTTGAAATACGGCTCGACCGGGCCCGTCAGCTTGATTGTCAGCGGATTGCCGTAGCGGTCCAGCGCCTTGCCCGCCGCGACCCGGATCCAGCCTTCGCTGACGCAATACTCCTCGACGTTGGTCTTCTCGGCGCCCTTGAAGCGGATGCCGACGTCGCGCTGCAGCACCGTGGCGTCGTAGTGCGGGCTGCGCGGATCGATGGAGAGGCGGTCGGGCGGGGTGTCGGTCGGGGTGTCGTTCATGGCCCTCTTTTCGCTATAGATGGACCGCCGGGTCAAGCCCGGCGAGAACGGCTGGGCGCGGGGCGGCGTGAGCGGAACAGGACACATCGTCGTCATCGGCCAGGGTGCCGCGGGCCTGTCGGCCGCGCTGGCGGCCGCGGAAGAGGCCCGCGCCCGCAATCGCGCCGTCGCTATCACCCTCATCGACAAGGCCCCGGAAGCCGACGCCGGCGGCAACACCCGCTGGACGCCGTCCTACATGCGCATGGCCTCGCTCGACCGCGTCGAGCCGTCGTTCGTGCACGACATGCTGGAGGCGACGAAATTTTTGGGCGACGAGGGCTATTTCGCGACGCTCGCCGCACAGGCCCCCGCCACGGTCAAATGGATCGCCGCCCACGGCGTGCCGTTCCACCAGCCGGTCTACTATCTGGCGAAAGGCCCGCCGCGCATCCAGCCCGTTGGCGGCGGCGAGACCATCCACCGCGAATTGAGCCGCACCGCCCGCGACGCGGGCGTCATCTTCCGCTTCGGCTGCGCGGCGGATTCCCTCATCGCCGACAATGGCGCGATCGCGGGCGTGCGGCTCATCTCCGGCGAGACGCTTCCCGCCGACGCTGCGGTTCTCGCCTGCGGCGGCTTCCAGGCGAACGCCGCGATGATGCGCGAGCATTTCGGCGAAGGCGGCGACGAAGTCCCTCTCTTGGCTCCGCGCGCGCGGTTCAACTCCGGCGACGGCATCCGCATGGCGCAACAGCTCGGCGCCGATGTCTCCGGCGAGCGCGACGGCATGCACATCGAGCCGATCGATCCGCGCTCCAGAAATCAGGCGCCGGTCGTGCTGCTCTACCCTTACGGCATCGTCGTGGACCGCACCGGGCGCCGCTTCTTCGACGAGGGCGCGGGCCTCGTGCACGAGACCTGGGAGGCGTTCTCGCGCCGCCTGCATTTCGAGGTGCCGGGCCGCACGGCCTACGCGATCCTCGACGCGCGGGTTCGCACGATCCCCGACTGGCAGCGCGCCACGCGCTCCGAGGTGCCGCCGTTCGAGGCCGGGACGCTCGATGAACTGGCGAAGCTGATCGGCGCCGACGCGGACAATCTCGCGGCGACGGTCGCCGCCTACAACGCCGCGTGCACCGGCAATCCGCAAAAATTCGACGCCACGGTCTGCGACGGCCTCGCGGCGTCGTCTTCGCTCTCGCCGCCCAAATCGAACTGGGCGCGCGCCATTCTCGAGCCGCCGTTCCTCGCCTGGCCCATGGTCGGCGCCATCGCCTATACCTTCGGCGGGCTTTCGACCGACACCGGCGCCCGCGTGCTCCGCGGCGGCGTGCCCATTCCCGGCCTCTACGCCGCCGGCGAGATCACTGGGCATTTCTACGGCACCGCGCCGAACGCGGTGTCGGTGCTGCGGGCCTTCGTGTTCGGCCGGATCGCCGGGCGCGAGGCGGCCGGCTTCGCCTCCGGCGCGCCGGGCCGCTCGGCGGGCTAGAATAGACGCGCCGCTGATTCGCAACGCCCGCCCCGGACAAGCCGATCGTGACCGCCACAGACCCGCTGGCCGAGCTGTTGCGGCCCGAACGCCTCACGGCCGTGGTCGACATCGGCGCCAATCCGCTCAATTCCGACGGCGCGCCGCCCTACAAGCCGATGCTCGACCGGCGGCTCTGCACCATCATAGGCTTTGAGCCGCAGGCCGACGCGCATGCGGCGCTCAACGCCGGCAAGGGCGAGCTTGAAACCTATCTTCCCTATGCGATCGGCGACGGCGCACCCGCCACGCTCAAGGTCTGCGCCGCGCGCGGCATGTCGAGCCTGCTTTCGCCCGACCCGCGCATGCTCGCCTGCTTTCCGGGCTTCGTCGATTACGGTCGGGTGGTCTCGGAAATACCCATAGAGACCCGCACGCTCGACAGCATCGCCGAGATCGCCGCGATGGATTTCCTCAAGATCGACGTGCAGGGCGCCGAGCTCACAGCGTTTCGCGGCGGCAGCGCGCGGCTGGCTCAGGCGGTGGCGCTGCAGGCCGAGGTGTCGTTCATGCCGCTCTACCGCAACCAGCCGGTGTTCGGCGACATCGACCTGGCGCTGCGGGCGCTGGGCCTCGTGCCGCACATGTTCGTCAACATCAACAAGCGGATGATCCTGCCGCTGCGCGACCCGAACGCGCCGTTCGCGGCGATGAACCAGTTGCTCGAAGCCGACGTCGTCTATGTCCGCGACTTCTCGCAAGCCTCGTCGATGACCGCCGAGCAGCTCAAGCATCTGGCGATGATCGCGCACCATTGCTACGAGTCCTACGACCTCGCGACCAACTGCATCCACAATCTGGCGCAGCGCGGCGCCGTCGCCGCCGATGCGGTCGGGCGCTACCTCGCGGCCATGAAGACCGGCTGAGGAAATCGCTTGTTTTAGCCCCGCGCCGCGGGCTCGCTTCCCTCGGGAGCGAGGGGTTATCGCTTCGACGAACCCCGGCCCATGAAACCTTTCGGGCCGCTCGGCGCTTATGCCTGCTGGCCATCAACGTGAGGAGCATCCCATGGACGAAGCGCAAATGGGCTGGATCGGCGCCATCGTGATCGGGGGCATCGCCGGATGGCTCGCCGAGATCATCACCCGCACCAACATGGGCGTGATCGCCAACGTCATCCTGGGTGTGATCGGGGCCGCGCTGGCGGGCTGGCTGTTCGGCAAGCTCGGCATCCAGATCGGCGGCCCGAACTGGCTGGGCTATCTGGTCTCGGGAATTGTCGGCGCCTGCCTGCTGATCTTCGCGACCCGGATGTTTTATCCGAACCGGTGGGGTCCCTGAGACGCTGTTGACTCGTCCGTAGGGTGGGCAAAGGCGCGAAGCGCCGTGCCCACGCGCGCTCGCCGCGCTATCATCTCCCGATGCCACGCTATCGACGATTGAACATCGAAGGCGGCACATTCTTCTTCACCGTGACGCTGGCCGATCGCTCCAGCGATCTCCTCATCCGCCACGTCGACCGCCTTCGCGACGCCTATCGCTCCGTTCAAGATCAGCGCCCTTTTGAAATCGTCGCGATCTGCATTCTCCCCGATCACCTCCACGCCATCTGGTCGCTGCCGCCCGGCGATGCCGACTTCGCCCGCCGCTGGAATCTCATCAAAGGCGGCTTTTCGCGCGGGCTGCCGGCTGCGGCGTCGCGCTCATCCAGCAAGGCCGCCAAGCGCGAAAAAGGAATCTGGCAGCGCCGCTATTGGGAGCACGCCATTCGCGACGACGCCGATCTCGCGCGGCACGTCGATTACATCCACTTCAATCCGGTGAAGCACGGCCTCGTGCCGCGCGTGTGCGACTGGCCGCACAGCAGCTTTCATCAATATGTGAAGCGCGGCGACTTGCCACCCGATTGGGGCGGCGACATGCGCGACATCGCAGGATCGTTCGGCGAGTGATTCTGCACGGACTTGTAGGGTGGGCTGAGCGGCTTGTCCGCCGTAGCTTTAGCGAAGGCGGAAGCGAAGCCCACCGTCTCTTGCTCAGAGGTTCGCGTGGGCACGGCGCTTCGCGCCTTTGCCCACCCTACGCTTGCTTTCTTAGAATAGTTGAGCGAAACGGCATCTCCTTTGGATTGTTGTAATTCAAGACCCTAGCGAAGATGTGCCATGATTCAAAAATTCGCGATGCTACTGGGATCGCTAGATCATACGCCCAGCGAACAATTAAGCGATTTGTCGGAGTGGCACACGTCGGCATTGGTGATGTCGAAAGGTGGTGAGCATTGGCAGGATCTGCCGGAACGTCTATCTGCGCGCATGGGCGTAACGTCGCTTAAGAAATGGTCAGGCAGAAATAGAGCGCACTACAAATTACTCTTTGCGAGAGAATTGTTTGATTGTCTCAGCGACTATCCTGTTCATGTTCGCGTTGTAAGCGCGCAGGGTTCTACGATCAAAGACTTCCTTCAAACAATTCTTAGCGAATTCGGCATCGCAAATTTGGTTCGACAAATCGTTTCCGGCACAAAGTCCCATCTCGAATTCGGACCATTTACGCGCATGACGCCCGAAGGTGGCGAGCCTTGGCTCTGCAAATTGCCCGAGCGTCAAGCAATTCCTCTCCTTTTCATTTGTTACTTTTTGCTCCGTTCGCATCGCGACATCATGACAATAATTCAGTGTGACCAACCCAGTATCGAATGGGTCGACTGGCAACTGATGTACAATAAATTTCCTGGCGACGTACACGGGCCAATGGATGCACTATTTGGCGCGATCATGACTTGGGGTGCGATCATGACTGGAGCTGTAGATGCGCGGCTAGTTGCAGGAAATATGCAGCTTGGCACTTTCAATGAAGCCAAAGACGATTACGGCAATCTCTTAGTGTCTGTCCGGGAACAAGTTGAATTCCTTGAATCAGTTGTGATTCAAGAGTGGTGGCCTGATTCGAGGAGGGTCACCGATGTGGACGGCGAAGAACCGCGGACGTTACGACCGCAGCAAGTTGCGATACCCGAGTGACCTGACCGACGATGAATGGGGGTTTGTCGA
>CAMAWG010000177.1 GCA_945861855.1 Rhodoplanes serenus | reverse complement strand
GTCCTTGAGCTCCCGGGTGAAGCACTCGTGCATGCTCCGGAAGTGCGTATTCTTCGCCTCGGCGAGATCGAGGTCGGAAAAGAACCGCCAGAGCGCGATCGACAGGTCGCGGACGAGCGGCTGTTCGATCCGGCTGAACCAGCCCATGAATCGGGTGAGAAACCGCCGGGGAATCCGGTTGGTCAACAGGAAATTGACGTCCTCCTGCGCAAACACACGCAGCATCTCGGTTCGCAGCGTCATGGTCCCGTTAACTCCCTCGGGTACACCCCGATTCGATGGAATGGAGCAGCACCGCACTGGCATTCAGCGGACTCGGCGCGGCCGCCCTGGCGACCTCGCTGTTGAAGCTCAGGCGGCGGCTGGAACTGTCCAAGGCCAAGCACAAATCGCTGACCGGACACGCGCGCATGTCGCGGCGGGTGGCGTCGCTCTTGCCGTTCTACGAGTACGACGAGGCGCGGTTCTTTCGCTCCGACGATCCGTCCGAGGAGATCGCCGCGCAGCGCCAGGCCGGCTTCATGCGGCTGTCGGCGCATTTCAAGAATCGCTTTCCCAGGACACTCGAAGCGACCGCCGAGGTGGCCGCCGGCATTTCCGATCTGCAGTTCACCGACGCCTATCGGGTGCCGTTCCAATACAGCCGCATCGTGCGCCGGCACCTGCCGCTGGGCTCGTTCCTGCAATCGTCCGCCGGCGTGACGGTAACCGACCTCGATGGTAACACGTTCTACGACCTGACCGGATCGTACGGCGTCAATCTGTTCGGCACCGACTTTTACAAGACCTGCATGGAGCGCGGCCACGAGCGGGCCCGCGAGTTGGGGCTGGTGCTCGGCTCGTATCATCCCGTGGTCGCCGACAACGTCCGCCGCTTGAAGGAAATCTCCCGCCTCGACGAGGTGTCCTTCCATATGTCGGGCACCGAGGCGGTGATGCAGGCGGTCCGGCTCGCCCGCTTTCACACGCGCCGGTCGCATCTGGTGCGCTTCTGCGGCGCCTATCATGGCTGGTGGGGCGATGTGCAGCCCGGCGTCGGAAACCCGCTGCCGGCGCGGGAAACCTATACGCTGAAGGACATGTCCGAGGATGCGCTGCGCGTGTTGCGGACGCGGGGCGACATTGCCTGCGTCCTGGTCAATCCGCTGCAGGCGCTGCATCCTAACGGCGGCGCGCCGGCCGACACTTCGCTCGTAGACAGCGCGAGACACACGCAATTCGACAAGACTGCTTATGCCGGCTGGCTCAAGCAATTGCGGGCGGTCTGCACCGAGCGAAACATCGTCTTGATCTTCGACGAGGTGTTCGTCGGATTTCGCCTCGCGCTCGGCGGCGCGCAGGAGTATTTCGGCGTCCGCGCCGATCTTGTGACCTATGGCAAGACCGTCGGCGGAGGTTTTCCGGTCGGCGTGGTCTGCGGCCGCAAGGAGCTGATGAAGCGGTTTCGCGACGACCGGCCGGCCGACATCTGCTTTGCCCGCGGCACGTTCAACTCGCATCCGGTCGTGATGGGCGCGATGAACGAGTTCCTGCGGCATTTGCAAACGCCGCAGGCCCAAGGACTTTATCGAAACCTCGACGAGCTGTGGGATGGCCGGGCGGAGCGGCTGAACAAACAATTGCAAGACGAGGCGCTGCCGGTACAGGTGGCAAACTTGTCCTCGATCTGGACCGTCAGCTACACGCACCCGTCGCGCTACAACTGGATGCTGCAATACTACCTTCGGGCCGAGGGACTGGCGCTGAGCTGGATCGGCACCGGCCGCCTGATCTTCAGCCTCAACTATTCCGACGCCGATTTCGATGCGGTTGCGGTCCGGTTCGTTGCGGCCGCCAGGGCGATGGAACGGGACGGCTGGTGGTGGCGCGATCCCGCTGCGACGAACCGCTCGATCAAGCGACGGATCCTGAAGGAGATGATCGCGCACCGGTTCTCCACCAAGCGCGATCATCCTTGATTCCCATCCATCGGGTGTGCGGCGCGCCGCGGCGTCAGCCGGCCCGTGGTGCTTCTTCCGCGTCCTCGTCGGTCCACTCTTCGGGGTGACCCGGATCGATCATCACGCCGCGCAGCAGATAGAGCGGCGCCTTGTGGTAGAGCATGATGTCGTGGAACGGGTCGGTGACGATTTTCGTGAACCAGACCAGCCCGCTCTGCACGTCCTTGATGAAAAACAGGTGCACGGTCCGGAACAGCAGCCCGCCCACGCCGACGGCGAGCCAGAGCAGCGCCACGTGGCGGACGAATTCCGTCTTGTCGGCGTGCGGCTGGAAAATGCCGAACAAGGTCGGATCGAGGTAGAGGGCGATCGGCGACAGCGCCCAGATCGTCATCAGGACGACCTTGCGCCGCAGGTTGTAGCCGACCTTGATCTCTTCCTTATGCTCGTGCGTCGCCTGGTTGACCACGTCGTAGTCCCGCGGCTCGAAGAAGAAATGGCCGATCTGGCGGCTGGTCATGCCGATCAGCCAGGCCACGAGAACGGCAACGGCCGGATCCTTCAAGAGCATCGCATAGGCAAACACGAAACTCAGCGCGCTCACCAGATGGAGCGACTGGTTGATCGTGCTGTGATGGTAGTAGCGATGATCGTCCCAGCGCTGCACGCGCAGCGCCTCCAGAAAGCCGTGCATAGTCTCTCCCCGATCTGAAGCCATTCGGCCGTGCTATGGCGATTCGATGAACGCGTTGTGACAGAAGATGAAGGCGATATGACAAACAAGGAAATGCCGCCGATTTGGCGGCATTTCGAGAATCGCAACAACGGGACTGCGCTCAGCCCGCTGCCTGCATCGCCGGCCGATCCATGCTGAGGCTCCCGGCTTCGTCGGTTTTCGTAAACCGGATCAGCGAGAAGTGCCCGAACGGCGGCATCGCGCGGCGCTCGGTCAGCACCATGCCGTCGGTGCGCGCTGCCCAGCGCAGATAACGCTCGAACGGGAATTCCGTCCGCCAGCCAAGCTTTCGCGCCGCCGGTGCGAACCCGTGCTCCAGCACGCGCCGAAGGCCGGCGTCCGCGCCGACCCGGCTCACCAGGATGATCTCGCCGCCGGGCTTGAGCACCCGCGCGAACTCGTCGAGCGTCGCTTCTGGATTGGGCACGGTGGTCACGACGTATTGCGCCACGACCACGTCGAACGATGCGTCCGCAAAAGTGAGCTTCTCGGCGTCCATGACCCAGAGGCCTTCGACATGACTCAGGCCCAGCTCGCTCACCCGCTCCTGCGCCTTGCGCAGCATCGGCTCGGAAATGTCGACGCCGCACAGGCGGCTCGTCCGCTTGTAGTCGGGAAGCGAAATGCCGGTGCCGACGCCGACCTCGAGGATGCGGCCGCCGATGCGCTCGGCCGCTTCGATCGCGGCCTGCCTGCCGCGATCGAACACCGCCCCGAACACGACGTCATAGAACGGCGCCCATCGCGCGTAAGCCTTGGTCACCACGTCCATGGGAAGTTCAGCATGCGCCAATGATGTCATGGTCTGGTCTTGCCTTTCCTGTGCCAAGTTGGCTTCCAAATTTTTATCTGCGGCGAACTATCCGTTCACCGTTGCCGCGACCGGCGAATGCAACGCAGATCGGCCGGTGTTGCCCGGCACGATTCGTTTGATGTTGCCGACAAACTGCCGTGCGCTGTTTTCCCAGGAATGCGCCAGCGCGTAGTCGCGACACGCCGCCCGGGACATTTTCAGCGCGTCGAGACAGGCCACCCGCAAATCGTCGTTCAACGCGCCGATCGGATTGGTTCCGATCACGTCCTTGGGTCCGGTGACCGGGAAAGCCGCAACCGGGACTCCGGATGCAAGCGCTTCAAGCTGCACCACGCCGAACGTGTCGGTCCGGCTTGGGAATACGAAGACGTCGGCGGCGGCGAGATGCCCGGACAGCTTGCCGTTTTCCAGGAGGCCAAGAAATCTGGCGTCGGGAAACCGTTGCCGCAGCTCCGCCTCCTGGGGACCCGCCCCGATCACCACCTTGGTGCCCGGCAGATCGAGCGACAGGAACGCATCGAGGTTCTTCTCAACCGCGATGCGTCCAACGCTGATGAAAATCGGGCGCGGCAGATCAAGCTCGATGGCGCGATCGGGGCTGAACAGTTCGGTGTCGACGCCACGGGTCCACATGCCGAGGTTGCGGAATCCGCGCTGGCTGAGCTCGGCGGTCAGCGACGGCGTCGCCACCATGGTCACGGCCGCAGCCGCGTGAAACCGGCGCAAGGCCGTGTAAATCCAGCTTTGCGGTATCGGCCAACGGGCCGAGATGTATTCGGGAAATCGCGTCGTGTAGCTCGTCGTGAACGGCCGCCCGTGCCGCAGGCACCAGGCGCGCGTCATGATCCCGATGGTGCCTTCCGTCGCGATATGAATCGCGTCCGGCCTGGCCTGCTCGATGCGTTTCGCGATCTTGCGGGGGCTCGGCAGCGCCAGGCGCAATCCCGGATACGTCGGCACGCGCACCGAGGGAAATCCCTCGGGCGACAGGAATTCGATGGTAACGCCGAGCTTCTCGGCGGTGCGCGCGAGCGAAGTCAAGGTGCGCACGACGCCGTTGACTTGCGGATGCCAGGCATCCGTCGCGATCAATATCCGCATGAGGCCGCCTGCCGTCGTTTGACCGGATCGTTGCCGAATCGGTTGCGACGACAATTGCCAATTCATGTCTCAATCGTGTGACGGCGGCATACTCAGGTCTCACGCTGAGAATCGCGGCTTGTAACAAAAGTGTTGCAGCCGAATGGGACGGTGCATTCCCGAATCACCGACGCGGAATTGATTCAGCGGAGGCTCATGCGCGAGCGGATCAGAGCCTTCACCAAAGCCTTTCAACGTAGAAACGGCTGGCACAAGCTTGGCGCGGCTGTCGGATTGGTAATCGTTGCATTCGCGTTGCTGACATTATTTCGTCTCTTGCGCGACATCGAGATCGAGAAGGTCGTCGTCGCGCTGCGGCTGACGTCGCCCTATCAGATCCTTGCGGCGGGCGGATTTGTCGCTGCGAGCTATGTCACGCTGACGTTCTACGACTACTTCTCGCTGCGCACGATCGGCCGCCGCGACGTGCCGTATCGGGTCGCGGCGATGGCAAGTTTCATCAGCTACACGATCGGGCATAATCTTGGCGCGACCGTATTCACGGCCGGAGCCGTCCGGTTTCGCATCTATTCCGCGTGGGGCCTGGGCGTCACCGATGTGGTCAAGATCGCGTTCGTCACGGGGCTGACGTTCTGGCTCGGCAACGCATTCGTCCTCGGCGCCGGCATGCTCTGGGCGCCCGAGGCGGCCGGCGCCATCACCCAACTGCCGCCCTGGATCAATCGTGCCATCGCCATGGCCGGACTGGCGATCATCGTTGGCTATCTGCTCTGGTTAATGCCGCGACCGCGCACCATTGGCCGCGCCGGGTGGCTAATCACGCTGCCTTGCGCGCGATTGACGCTCGTTCAGATCGGCATCGGTGTGCTGGATCTGACCGCGGGCGCGCTCGCCATGTACGCCCTGCTCCCCGCCCATCCGTCCATCGACTTCATGACCCTTACGGTGATCTTCGTCACGGCGGTGTTGATCGGGTTCCTGAGCCACGCCCCCGGCAGTCTTGGCGTGTTCGAAGCGGCAATGCTCATCGCGCTCCCGCAATTCCAGAAGGAGGAGTTGCTGGCATCGCTTCTGATCTTCCGGATTCTATATTTCCTGCTGCCGTTGTGCCTCGCCGTGCTCATGCTGAGCGCGCGCGAAGGCTGGCTCGCGTCGAAACTCCCGGCCGACAAGGCCTGTGGTGCCGCGGCGCGATCCGGAATTTTTCATCGTCTCCTGAGGCGCCTTCCGTGAACTGTCTGGCTTTCGCGTTGATCAGATCGCGAAACGTCTCGCGTATGTGCGCCGGCACCGGCTTCCTGGCGAGCGCCTCGGGCAGTCTCTGGCGGAATTCATAAGTGTCGGATTTTCAGCGCGGCATGTAGCTCATAGCCGCCATGTTCAACCACCCTTGTGGGCTACCCGGGTGGAGTAGCCTTGTGTAGCAAGGTGGTCTTCGGAAAGCCCGTAAGATTAAGGGCTTTCGTCATTTCAATGGGTTGGAGGGCGGTGGCGCTCCCTGGGGGAATCGAACCCCCGTTTCAGCCTTGAGAGTTAACCGGAAAGACCTCAGCGGACAGTCGCGGACTTCGCAAAACCTAGATTCCATCGGGGTTTCTGCATAGCCTGTATGCACGAGTCCGGTCGCGTTCGGTCACGCTTAATAGACAAAAAGTAGGCAAAAATTTCGGAGCGATCATTATGGCTCGCACCGTTCGCGAAGTCACTCTCGCCAATCGCACGGCACGCCTTCGTCTCGCCGTCAGCACCAAGCCGTACTGGCGCGCGCTTGAAACCGGACTGCATCTCGGCTACCGGCGCCGACTCGACGGCGGCACCTGGATCGCGCGGCGACGCACCGACAAGGGCATCTACCGTGAAGGCAAGCTTTCGATCGCCGACGATCTCCAAGACGCCGATGGCGGGACGGTGCTGGATTTCTCGCAGGCCCAACAGGCGGCGCGGACCTGGTGGAAGAACGAGCTTCGCGTCGAACAGGGGCTCAGCATTGAGAGCACCGGCCCCTACACCGTGGCCCGCGCCTGCGCAGACTACCTCGAAGACTATCGCCGGCGTGGTGGCCGAGCCGCCGACACCCTCGACTACGCCTTCCGCGGCCATGTGCTGCCCGTCTTCGGCGAGACCTTGGTGGCGAAGCTCACCGCTCGCGCCATCCAGGACTGGCACTGGCGACTCGCCGAACGGCCTCGTCGGGTCCGAACCCAGCGCGGCAAATCGCAGAAGTTCCGGCCCCTCGATTTGAACAATCCTGAGCTTCTTCGTCGTCGGCGGGCTTCAGCCAACCGGATTCTGACCCATTTCCGATCTGCCCTGAATCGCGCTTGGCGGTCAGGCTTGGTCCCCTTGGACGACGCCTGGCGGCGGGTGAAGCCGTTCCGGGCCGTTGACGCTCCTGTCATCCGATACCTGACCGAGGACGAGATCACCCGCCTCCTCAACACCTGTCAGGGGGCCTTGCACGACCTCGTCTTGGGCGCCCTCCTCACCGGCTGCCGTTACGGGGAGCTCTGCCGGTTGACGGTGGCCGATTACAACCGCGACGTGGGGAGCCTACTTGTTCGCTTTGGGAAGAGCGGCAAAGCGCGGCATGTAACCCTGACCGAGGAGGGTCCGGAGCTGATCGAGCGCATCGCCACCGGCCGCCTCCCCGACGATTGGCTATTCCAGCGCGACGATGGCGATCCATGGAAGACGGCACATGTCGGCCGGCCCATGAAAGAGGCTTGCCAGCGGGTCGGTATCGAAAGGGCGAGCTTCCATGTGTTGCGGCACACCCACGCCTCGCATCTGGCGATGCGGGGAGTGCCCATGGGGGTGATCGCCAAACAGCTCGGCCATGCCGACACCCGCATGACCGAGCGACACTACGCCCACTTAGCGCCGAGTTATGTGGCGGAGACGATCAGAAAGAATTTTCCGCGGCTGGCACCGCCGGTGCAATCGGTGGTCGTTTCGATGCGAGCGAGCTCGGGAGGCTGAAGGCGTCAGAGCCGGTCCCGGTTGTCTGAACAGAATCTCCGCGTCGATAAGTGGAGCATCTGCCAGGGTTAGGCTGCCAAGCGGAGAAGCAGCTGCGTGAAGTAGGCTTGATCGGGTGTGGCGTCGTCAAGGCTCGAATGCGGTCGGCGGCGGTTGTAGAAGTCCAGGTAGCGGCCGATCGAAGCGCGTGCCTCGCTGACGCTATCGTAGGCCTTGAGATAAACCTCCTCGTATTTGACGCTGCGCCACAAGCGTTCGACGAACACGTTGTCCCGCCAGGCACCCTTGCCGTCCATGCTGATGGCGATCCCGTTCTCGATCAGCACGCCGGTGAAGGCCGCGCCGGTGAACTGGCTGCCCTGATCCGTGTTGAAGATATCCGGCTTACCGTGACGAGCCAAAGCATCCTCCAGCGTC
>CAMAWG010000176.1 GCA_945861855.1 Rhodoplanes serenus | reverse complement strand
AAGGCCGACTATCAGAAGTTCATCGACTTCTCGGTAAAGAGCGGCACGCTCGAAAAGTCGGTCAATGTCACCGATTATCTCAAGGCATTCTGATCCATGACTGATGGTGCTTTGCTGTCGCAGGTGGCTGGAGGTGTGCCGATCGGCGCACCTCTCGCCGCCGCGACAGCAGCGCCCCACGTCACAGTTCGTGGCCTGACTAAGCGGTTCGGCAAGGCCTCGATCTACGAGCGCTTCGATCTCGATATTCCGCGCGGCAAGCTGGTGTCGGTATTCGGCCCGAACGGCTGCGGCAAGAGTACGCTCATCAATATCATTGCCGGACTGATCCCGCCCGATGCAGGGGAAATCCTGTTCGACGGAAAGCCGCTCCGAGCTATCAAGTTCGGCTACGTGTTTCAGAACTACCGCGAGGCGCTGTTTCCCTGGTTACGCTCGGTCGACAACATCGAGTACCCACTCAAATTACTGAAGCTGCCGAAGGCTGAGCGGCGCGCCCGAGTGGAGAGGCTTGTGGCTCATCTCGGCGTCAAGATTGACCTCAACCGCTACCCCTACGAAATGTCCGGCGGGCAGCAGCAACTGATCTCAATCATGCGAGCGCTAGTGGTCGAGCCGGAAATTCTATTTCTCGACGAACCATTCTCGGCGTTGGACTACGAGATGACTCTGTTCATGCGCGAGCAGTTGCAGCGCATTTTCATCGAAACGGGGACCACTACCGTCCTGGTGTCGCACGACCTCGAAGAGGCTGTGTATTTGGCCGATCTCGTCCTGCTACTTTCGCGCGGTCCGGCGCAAATCGCAGACTACGTTGACTTCGATACGCCGCGTCCACGCAACGACGCGACATTGTCCGAGAAAGGATTCGTTGCCACCAAGGCGCATTGCCTCGCGGTATTCCAGCGTGAGGTCCGGAAGGGATGAAACGTGCCCTCGACCCCTTTCTGCCGGTGCTCGGCGTACTTGGATTGATCGCGCTCTGGTACATCGCGGTCTGGAAGCAGATCGTCGACCCGGTGCTGTTGCCCTCCCCCACCGACACGTTCCACGCCATGTATAAAGGCATGGCCGGCGGCCGCCTCGGATTCGATTTCTTGATGACGGTCGAACGGACAATTCTGTCCACGGTCATCGCTGCGGCGATAGCGATTCCGCTCGGAATTTTCCTTGGCGCATCAGAGCGGCTTTACCGATCGCTCGAGTTCGTGATCGACTTTTTCCGCTCGACCCCGGCATCAGCGATGTTTCCGTTGTTCCTGGTCCTGTTTGGCGTCGGCAACACGACGAAGATTTCGGTGGCGGCGTTCGGCGCAGCCCTCGTCATTCTGTTCAACGTCTCCTACGGCGTCATGAACGCACGCAAAACAAGGCTTTTAGCCGCAAAGGTCATGGGCGCATCGCGGCTGCGAGTCTTGACCGACGTCATGCTGCTGGAGTCGCTGCCGCAGACCTTCGTGGGGCTGCGCAACGGCGTATCGCTCGCGTTAGTCATTGTCGTCGTCGCCGAGATGTTCATCGGCTCAACCGATGGTCTCGGACAGCGGGTTTTCGAGGCCCAGCAACTCTTCAACATGCCCGACATGTATGCGGCAATCTTCGCCGCCGGTGCGCTCGGCTATGGATTGAACCTAATGTTCCAGTTGATCGAGCGCACCTTTGTCCATTGGTCGGGCAAGTAGCGTGGCGGATCTATCCCTGACCCGCAAGTCGGCCCGCGAGTTGGCGTCGTTGATACGGTCTCGCGCGATCAGTCCCGTCGAGGTACTTGACGCGCACCTGACGGTGATCGAACGGCTGAACCCAAAGCTCAACGCCATCGTTACGCTGGCCGCGGATCAGGCCCGCGTCGCGGCGCGCGCGGCGGAAGACGCCGTCATGCAGGGCGCGACACTGGGCCCGTTGCACGGACTCCCCATCGGCATCAAGGACGTCACGGTGACCGCGTGCATCCGCACCACTTTCGGTTCGCCTCTTTTCAAGGACAATGTCCCCAGCGAGGACGCGGAGGTCGTGCGCCGCCTGAAAACCGCTGGTGCGATCGTCCTCGCCAAGACCAACACCCCGGAATTCGCGACCGGCGCCAACACCGTCAACGAATTGTTCGGCGCCACGCGCAACCCCTGGAATCCGGAGTTGAGCCCCGCCGGATCCTCGGGCGGTTCGGCCGTGGCGGTTGCAACCGGAATGCTGCCCATCGCACAGGGCACGGACTTCGGCTGCTCGATCCGAATTCCAGCGGCATTCTGCGGCATCGTCGGCATTCGCCCTACCCCCGGCCTTACACCGAACCATCCGATGCCAATGGCCTGGGACCCGGGCCAAGTGCACGGCCCGCTCGCGCGCACGGCGGAAGACGCTGCAATGATGCTCGATTCAATGGTAGGATTCAGCAGACTTTCACCGATCTCCGTCGCACCGCCGTGGCCGAGCGCGCTCACTGCGGTGGACCAAGCCTTCGACGCAAAGGGACTGCGGATCGCGTACGCCTCCGACATCGCCGGAATCGGAGTTGATGCCGAGATCGATACGATCTGTCAGCGCGCGGCCGAAAGCCTGCGAAGCGCCGGGGCGGCGGTCGAACAGGTAGCATTCGATGTGTCAGATGGCCGCGATCCGTACCAAACTTGGCGGGGCGCCTGGATGGTCGGTCAACAGTTCGCCCGCATGTCGCTGCTGGAGCAATTCGGCGACAACCTCAAGAGCAATATCAAAGCCGGGCTCAACGTTACCGCGCTCGACCTGGCGAAAGCTGAGCAGACCCGGCAGCGAGTATTTCACCGGTTCCGCGAACTGTTCGACAGTTACGATTTACTGATAACACCGGCTGCGCCGGTGCGGCCTTACCCGGTAGCGATGAACTTTCCGCATGTGATCAACGGACGAGCATTCGAGAATTATGTCGACTGGATTTCTCCCGCGTTTCTCGTCACGCTCGTCAGCTTGCCAGCTGGAAGTGTGCCAGCTGGTATGACGAGCGACGGCCTACCCGTTGGGCTTCAAATTGTTGCTACCCGATTTGAAGAGCCGAAAATCTTGTCGATTGTAAAAATCATTCAGAAACTAAACCCGATCGGGTTTCCGCCGGCCTGACGTACTTACGCTGCGGTATAGGCCTCAAGCGCGATGGCGAAAGCCGGCGCGTATATGATATGCATACATATCATCCCGGGTTGGGTGCAAGGCATCGCTCGGCTGAGATCGGGTTGCGGAGGCCATCATGGGCACGAAGCAGATCAAGCTCGGAATGTTCCTGCGTCCGGCCGGCCATCACATCGCAGCGTGGCGGCATCCCGAGGCGCAGGCGGACGCCGGATGGAATTTCTCCCGCTTCGTCGAACTCGCGCAGACCGCCGAACGCGGTCTGTTCGACATGCTGTTCCTGGCCGACACCTCGGGCCTGCCGACCGACGACATGGAGAATGCCCGTCACCTCGCCTATGTCGCCTGGATCGAGCCATTCACCACCATGGCGTCGCTCGCCTCGGTCACCCGGCACATCGGCCTGGTGTGCACGTCATCGACGAGCTTCGAGCAGCCCTTCGGCATTGCCCGCAAGTTCGCTTCGCTCGATCTGGTCAGCGGCGGGCGCGCCGGCTGGAACCTGGTCACTTCGGCCAATCCGCTCGAGTGGCGCAATTTCGGCGCCGAACCGCAAGGCACGCCGCAGAAGCGCTACGCGCGCGCCCGCGAGTTCGCCGACATCGTCCAGGGCCTGTGGGACAGTTGGGACGACGACGCCTTCATCGTCGACCGGGAGTCTGGAATTTTCTTCGACCCCGCCAAGCTGCACGCCCTCGAACACAAGGGCGAGCATTTCCAGGTTCGCGGCCCGCTCAATGTCAGGCGCTCGCCGCAAGGCCAGCCGGTGCTGGTGCAGGCTGGCGCTTCCGATGAGGGTCGGAGTCTCGCCGCTGAAATCGCCGACGTTATTTTCGCCGCCAACACCACGATCGAGATCGGCCGCGAGTTCTATTCCGATGTGAAGGCTCGCGTTGCCCGGAGCGGCCGCAACCCGGATCATGTCCTAATCATGCCCGGCTTCCAGGTCATGCTCGGCAGCAGCGAGCAGGAGGCGCGCGACCGGTTCGAGTTTCTGCAGAACCTGATCCCGGATTCGCTCGGGGTGCGGCATCTATCGACATATATCGGCGTCGAGCTGTCCGGCTATCCGGTGGACGGACCGCTGCCGGACTTGCCGTTGACCAATTTAAACGTCAGCCGAACCGAGATGCTGTTCAAGCTGGCGCGGCGCGAGAACCTGACGATCCGGCAGCTCTACCAGCGCATTGCCGGCGGGCGCGGTCATTTCCAGACATTCGGCACCGCAAAGCAGGTCGCCGACATGATGGAGGAGTGGGTGACGACTGGCGCCGCCGACGGCTTCAACTACTTGGCGCCGATCTTCCCCAGCCAGCTCGATGAGTTCATCGCAACCGTCATTCCCGAATTGCAGCGCCGTGGGCTCTACCGTACGCGCTACGACGCAGCGACCCTGCGCGGCAACCTTGGCCTGCCGTACCGGGAGAGCCGTTACGCTAGGATGCCGGCGGCGGCCGTTGCACCGGCCTAGCCAAGCCCGATCATCACGTGCTGCCGGTAGGGCGGCCTCTCGCACAGACGGCGGTACCATGCTTCCAGCGCCGGCATGGGACGGCGCGCGATGTCGAGCGTGAAAAAGCGATAGGCGTGCACGCCGACAGGAATATCGTAGACCGTGAAACCGGATCCCGCGACATAGGGGCTGTCGGCGAGGTGGCGGTCGAGCACAGCGATGGTGTCGTTGAGCTTTTCGACCGCGGGGCGCAGCGCCACCGGATCGCGCGCCTCCGGCAGTCCTTCAACCAGCGGTCGGAATACCGGCCGGAACGCATCGTTCAAGGTCGTCGCCTGCCAGTCCATCCAGCGCTCGCCCTGCGCCCGCGTGCGCAGGTCACCGGGGATGAGTTCGCCGCAGTGGCGCGCCGCGAGATAGCGGACGATGGTGTTGGACTCCCACAGCACGAAGGCGTCCTCCACCAGCGTCGGGACGAGGCCGTTCGGGTTCAGCCGCAGGTAGTCCGGATCGAGATCGCCGGTGGTGACCCGGCCGGTGTGCACGAAGCGAAACCGAAGGTTCAGTTCGGCGCAGGCCCATAGAACCTTCTGGGTGTGCTGCGAGTTCGGCCGCCCGTAAATGTCCAGCATCAGGCCAACCGGACCGAGCGGTTCGAAAGCGGGGTCAAGGCGATTGCCGTCACTTCGGCATGCTAGCAACCCTTTGGATCGCCGGCAGCCACTTGCCGCGCTCCGCATTGATGTAGGCGGGCAGGTCTTCCGGGTTCATCGAGCGGGTGTAGGTGCCGATCTTGCCAAGCTTCTCCTGAAGCTCCTTGTTGGCGGAAACCGTTCGCAAGTCCCGGCCGATCTTCTGCACGATGGCGTTCGGGGTCGTCGCCGGCGCGAGCAGTGGGAACCAGGCGTCCACGGAGAACCCCGGGATCGTCTCCGACGCGGCGGGCACGTTCGGGAGATGGGGCAGGCGTTTGGCGGCGGTGATCGCCAGCGGCTTAAGCACCCCGCCCGCAATCGCTCCGGTCATCGCCGCGTAGCCGTCTACCACCACCGACAGCCGGCCGCCGGCGATGTCGGTTAGCGCCTGCGATGTGCTGCTGTAGAATACGTAGTTCATCGAGGTGCCGCTCGCCATCATCACCAACTGCATGGTGTAGTTCGGCAGCGACTCGCGAGTGGTGGCGGCATAGAAGATCTCGCCCGGCTTTTTCTTGGCGAGCGCGATCAATTCGCCCAGCGTATTGACGCCGAGCGAGGGCGACACTGCGATCGCCATGGTCTGCTCGCCGTAGATGCCGATCGGCGTGAATGCCGTTTCCATGTCGAAGGTGATCTTCGATGTCACCGGCAGCACGACCATGCTGGAGGTGTTCGAAGCATAGAGGGTGTAGCCGTCGGGAACGGCGGACTGCGCCGCATTGGCCGCGAGCAGCCCGCTGGCGCCCGGCCTGTTGAGCACCAGCACCTGCTCGTTCCACAATTTCGTGAGGAAGTCGGCGACGATGCGTATCACCACGTCCGGCCCGTTGCCCGCCGCCGCCGGCGTGATCATCTGCACGGGCTTTGAAGGGTACTTGTCCTGCGCCTGCGCCGGCAGGACGAAGCCGACAGCTGTCCCGACCAAAATCGCGACCAGCGCCCTGATCGCCTTGCTTTCGTTTAGCCGATTCATAGCCATGTCTCTGCCTCCTCGATCCTTGGTTCCAGTCAGTAGCGTCCGGTTAAAACTCGATCAGATTCAGTTGATTGATCGGCCCCCATCGAGTGGTCCGGGTGTAATGTTAGTTTAGAGTTGGGCGTTGCGCTAGTTGGAGCGTGGCGGACGAAGCCGAGCGGCGTAGCGCAGCCGGCCACGCAGCGAAGACTGGCACAAATAGCTCGGGTGCTGGTGGCTTGTAGCCGAGCGATTCATGCGGTCTGATCGCGTTGAAGTGACGCCGCCAGCTTTCGATGACAATCTGAGCCT
The DNA here is from genome assembly GCA_945861855.1 of Rhodoplanes serenus. GTDB lineage: Bacteria > Pseudomonadota > Alphaproteobacteria > Rhizobiales > Xanthobacteraceae > Z2-YC6860. The sequence goes on along the minus strand of CAMAWG010000176.1, from coordinate 1,471 downwards.
CGCGCAGCGTGTAAAAGATTTCGCCGTCGAGCAGTTCATCGCGCAAGCGCGCGTTGAAGCTCTCGACGTAGCCGTTCTCCCAGGGGCTGCCGAGTGTGATGTAGGCGGTCTTTGCGCCAACCGCTGTGATCCAATCCTGCACAGCCTGGGCCACGAACTCCGGCCCATTGTCGGAGCGGATAATGGTGTCGCCCGCGCCACCGGCGGCGTAGGGCACTATCGCGGTCACTGGACGCTCCGGATATTCAGCGGCCGCCGCATTTTACAGACCGCAAATCATCGCGATGCTCGCGAGGACGACGGTTCGGCCTGTCGGAACGGGCATGACGCTCTCCTATGTGACTTTGGCGGCGGCGCTAAAGATCGATCCTCATTAGGTCATGGGCAATCTGCAGTGGGCCATGGTAGGTGCGGCGGATGTCTTCGACAAAGGCATCGATCTGCTGCGGCCCCATCAGGTCGACGGGCATGTGCTTAATCGCGGCGCGCTTGAGTACAGGGCTGAGCGAATCGACATGGCCGATGTGTGTTGCAATCAGATGCTTGACCTTGCAGTCGACCGCCAGTTGGCCGAGTTCGCTCGGGCTGGTGTGCGAAAACGTGCCGACCCGCGACTTACGCCGGTGTTCGATGAATGCCTCTGTGAAGGTGCACTCGTGGATCAGAAGATCGGCATTATGCGACAGTCTGGCGATACCCTCGCAAGGCGCGGTGTCGCCGCTGAAGGTGACCACCTTGCCCTCAGCTTCGATCCGGAGGCCATAGCATGGCGAAATTTCCGGCGGGATGTGATCGACGTGATCCGCCGTCACCGTCATATCGCTGTCCTCGAAAATGACGCCGGCGTCGTATTCAGTAACCTTGGGCCGCACTGCTTCGATATTGGCTTGCCGCAACGGATAGGCCGATCGGGCTCGGATATCGGCATCGAAGGCGCCACCTTCGAACAGATGACTCACTAGTTTCTTGGTTCCCTGCGGACCGCGGATGTCGAGCGGTCCGTGGCGGCTCAGAATCCAGCTTGAAATAACGAAGAAAGGCAGCTCGCAGACGTGATCGTGATGCAGATGCGTTAGCAGTAGATGCGCGACATCGGCGGGGTTGACGTCGACCCGCATCATCTGGCGCGTTGCGCCGTGGCCGCAATCGAGAAGGAAATGCCGACCGTTGTGGAGCGTGACCAGGATGGAGGTGTGGCAGCGGTCCGGATCGGGCAACGCGGCTCCAGTTCCGAGCAGGATGATGCGCATCGCTCTACCTTTTGATACGTGATCACACTAATGGACATTGGTGCCGAAAATGCCAGGCAGAAGCAAGGTGCAGCTCCCAATGTCGCAGTTGGCCCACGAATCAAACACACTCACAGTTCATGCGGTCTACGCGATTGCGATACATTCTACTTCGATATCGAAAGGGTGCGGCCAGGATCCGACATTGACGAAAGTCCGCGCCGGCGGATCGGTGTGGAAAT
>CAMAWG010000175.1 GCA_945861855.1 Rhodoplanes serenus | reverse complement strand
TCGGTTGCAGGCTGCGAGGAATCAGGCTTCGTGGTATTGCTTGTCATGGCGTGGTCTCCAGTCCGGCGCTTCAACGCCGGATGATTCGAGGTTGAACACCCCGGAGACTACGCCACCCTTAATTCCTACCAACCTCGCGACGGCACCTCATTCGCACCCTGCGCGGTCACGCGCGCGGCACTGGTGGCGTTGCATCGGCGGCGTTCTCGCCGGACGGCAAGTGGGCGCTATCGGGAGGCTCTGACGCCGCAGTCAAGCTCTGGGACATCGTCACCGGGGAGTTTATCCGGGGCTTCTATGGGCACACCAAGGCCGTCACCGCGATAGCCTTCGCGCCCGACGGCAAGCGCATCGCATCCGCCAGTTACGACAACACAGTTGTTGTCTGGGACGCGGTCACGGGCAACCGGCTATTCACGTTCAAGGGCCACGTCGGCTCCGTTACCGCAGTCGCGTTTTCGCCGGATGGCACGCGCATCCTGTCCGGCGCTGGGACTTACCTCAGGGCCGCCGACAACTCGGCGAAGCTGTGGGACGCCGCTACTGGGCGCATTATCCAGACCTTCCGCCACGCGGACGAACTCGCATCCGTTGCGTTCTCGCCCGACGGGTCACGTGTCCTCACCGGAAGCAACGACAAGACCATGAAGCTCTGGGACGCGGCGAGTGGGCGGCTTCTCCATTCGTTCGGTGGATATTCTTATCCCGTCTACTCGGTGACTTTTTCCCCCGACGGAGCCGGTGTGCTCTCGGGAAATCTCGATGGAATCAAGTTGTACGAAGCTGCCAGCGGCCGATTGGTGCGCGCATTCAAGGACGCGAGCGGCATCAGCTCAGTAAAGGTCTCGCCTGAGGGAGGGCGCCTCGCCAGCGGCACATTTCAGAACACGGTTGAATTGTGGGACGTCACCACTGGTCAGCGCACGGATGTCGTAGGCAACCCGGACGCCCGAGCGTTTCCCACAGGCGTGGGCTTCACGTTGGATAACGCACACATCGTATCGGGAAGCGATCGCGAACTGCGCTTTTGGGACATTCCAAACGGCATGCGCGTATTCACCGGGGAGTCCACGCGGATCGCGGTGTCCCAAAGCGGCGACCGCATCCTGGCCGGAGGCGATCGCAAGCTGAGAATTGTCGACGCGGTGACCGGCCAGGACATCCGCACGATATCGGGGATTTCGAATGATTTGAACGCGGTTGCCGTCAGCCCAGATGCCCAGCGCGTCATCGCAGGACTGGGCTTCGGCATGGATGCCGCTGGCCCCAATTCGGGCCAGATCAAGATGTGGGACGCGTCGAGCGGCCAGCTCCTGAGGACCTTCCGCGGTCACGGCGGCGGACTTAGCAAACCTGCGTTCAAAGGGGTCGACGCCGTTGCCTTTTCGCTCGATGGCACACGCGTCGTGACGGGTGGCGGCGCAGACGGCACACCCGGCAATGCAAACGGCAGGATCAGGTTTTGGGATCCGCCAACCGGCCAACTGCTACGCAACATTGACGCTCATTACTACGGTGTCACTGCGCTCGCGATTTCGCGTGACGGCTCGCTCATCGCAACGGGCAGCGGATACGACCCAATCGCTCAGGGGAGGTTGATTAGGTCGATCCAGACGCTGCGTATTTGGGACGTTAGGACCGGTAGATTGCTGCACTCCATAGGTCCCCACGCCCAGGTCAACGCGGTCGCTTTTTCGCTCGACGGCCGGCAGGTCCTGTCCGGCAGCGACGACAACCAGCTGATCCTCTGGGACAGCACAAGTGGCCAGGTCGTCCGCCGTTTCGACGGACACTCTGGAAGTATCACCGCCGCAACCTTCTCCGCCGATGGCACCCGGGTGCTGTCTGCGAGCGGTGATGGAACGGTCAGGATATGGAATCCGGGCACCGGCGAACTGCTCGTAACTCTCATCGGAAATGCCGAAGGGGAATGGCTTGTACTCACCCCGGAGGGCTTTTTTTCAGGCTCCAATGGCAGTGGGCGCCTTCTGAGTGTTGCGAGCGGGCTGGAGCTTTATTCGATCGACCAGTTTTATCAGGCGCTGTACCGGCCGGACCTGGTGCGCGAGAAGCTTGCCGGCGATCCGCGCGGGCTTGTGCGAGCAGCTGCGGCGCAACTCGATCTCGGCAAGGTGCTGGCGAGCGGCAACGCGCCGTCGGTGCGCCTTGTGTCCCCCGCGCCGTCCGGCAGCGCCGCGACCGAGCAGATCACCGCCGAGATCGAGCTCAGCGACCGCGGCGGCGGCATCGGCCGCGTCGAGTGGCGCGTCAACGGGCTGACCGTCGGCGTCGATCGCGTCCCGACGCAAGGCACGCCGCCACTGCGCCTCAGCCGGGCGATGAGTCTGGCGTCCGGTCGCAACGACGTCGAGGTGGTGGCCTACAACGGCTCGAACCTGATCGCCTCGGCGCCGGCCCGCGCCACCGTCACGCTGGCGGCGCCAACGTCGGTCCCCTCGGCCCCAACAGCCCCAGTCGCGGCCGCGCCGCGGCTGTTCGTGCTGGCCGCCGGGGTCAACGAATACGCCGACAGGCGCTTCCGCCTGGAGCTTGCAGTGCCGGACGCCAAGGCCATCGTCCAGGCCTTCAACGCCGCCGGCAAGGACCTCTACCAGACCGTCGAGGTCAAGCTGATGAGCGATGCGGAGGTTACCCGCGAGCGGCTCGACGCGGCCTTCAACGACCTCGCCGGCAAAGTACGCCCGGACGATGTGTTCGTGCTCTATCTTGCCGGCCACGGCAAGACGGTAGGCGGCCGCTACTACTTCGTGCCGCAGAACTTCAGGATCGAGGGCGAACCAAACGCCGCCGCGGTCGATGCCACCGTCACCCGGCAGGGCATCTCGCAGGACGAGTGGCAGCGCTGGTTCGCACTGGTGCCGGCGCGCAAGAGTGTGATCCTGTTCGATACTTGCGAGAGCGGCACGCTCACCGCCGACGAGATTGACACCAAGGCGCTGGAGCGCGGCGCTGCCAACGATCGGCTGGCGCAGGCAACCGGCCGCTCGATCATCACCGCCTCGAGCGGCGATAGCGAGGCGATTGAAGGCTACCGCGGCCACGGCCTGTTCACCTACAACGTGCTGGATGCGCTGGGCCGCGGCGACGGCGACGGCGACGGCAGCGGCACGGTGGAGGTGACCGAGCTTGCCGCCTATGTCTATGCGCAGGTCACCGCGCTGAGCGAGCAGGTGTTCAGACAGCGCCAGTCGCCGCAGATGAAGATCACTCTGAACTATCCGCTGACCCGGCAAACCCGGGTCCTGACGGACGATGCGCCGGCGGTGGCCGCGAACGATAAGCCGAAGGTGCAACTCGCCCACACCGCGCAACTTCAGATCAAGCCTTCGAGCGGGGCCACGGTGGTGCGCAGCCTCGCGCCGAAGACTGCGGTGACGGTGCTACGCAGCGAAGGCGGCTGGTCGCTGATTGCTGCCGAAGGCAGGCCGCTCGGATACGTCGCCACCCGCGACCTCGTCCCGCTGCAGTAAATGTCGCGTTTGGCCGAAGCGGGCCTTGCGCCACGTCCGCACTTCGGTCGCCATCGGGAAGTAACTCGGCCATTCAATAAGCCGCATAGCACCGCAGTATCGGGCCTTCCGCCTTACTTCTTCACCAGCGCTTTCAGCTCGCGCAGCCTTTTCGCCCAGCCTTCCTTGATGGTCTGCGGGCTTCGCTCCAGCGCCAGCGCATCCGCCGGCACATCCTTGGTGATGACCGAGCCCGAGCCGACATAAGCCCCGTCGCCGATCTTCACCGGCGCCACCAGCGCCGAATTCGAGCCGATGAACGCGCCCTTGCCGATGTCGGTGCGGTGCTTGGCCGCGCCGTCGTAATTGCAGGTGATGGTGCCGGCGCCGATGTTGGCGCCCGCGCCGACGCGGGCGTCGCCGATGTAGGCGAGATGATTGGCCTTGGCGCCGGCCTCGATCGTCGCCTCCTTGACCTCGACGAAGTTGCCGATGTGGACGCCCTCTTCGAGCTTCGCGCCCGGGCGAAGCCGCGCGTAGGGCCCAACGATGGCGTTCCGGCCGACATGGGCGCCGGCGAGATGCGAGAACGAGCGGACGGTCGCGCCCTCCTCCACCGTGACGCCGGGGCCGAACACCACATAGGGCTCCACGGTGACGTCGCGGCCGAGCCTGGTGTCGGCGGACAGATGCACCGTCTCGGGCGCAACCAGCGTCACGCCCGCGTCGAGCGCCGCCTGCCGCAGGCGCTGCTGCATGGTGGCCTCCGCGCCCGCGAGTTGCGCCTTGGTGTTGATGCCGCTCACTTCGTCCTCCGTCACTTCGAGCGCGACCGTCTTGCGCTTCATGTCGCGCGCAATCTTGACCGCATCGGTCAGATAGAATTCGCCCTTGCTGTTGGCATTGCCGATGCGCTCCAGGATGCTGAGCGCAACCTTGCCGTCGAACACCATCAGCCCGCCGTTGCAGAGCGCGATGGCGCGCTCCTGGTCGGTTGCGTCGGCGTGCTCGACGATCGACAGCAATTCGTCGCCTCGCGTCACCAGCCGGCCGTAGCCGGTCGGATCCGCCGGCTTGAACCCCAGCACCGCGACCGCCGCCCCGCTGCCGATGGCGGAGCGAAGCCGCTCCAGGGTCTGCGGTCGGATCAGCGGGGTGTCGCCGAAGATCACCAGCAGGTCGTCGGGACCCGTTTCGATCGCCGCCCTCGCGGCCAGCACCGCATGCGCCGTTCCCCGGCGCTGAGCTTGCACGAACAGGCGGGATTCCGGCGCGAACAGGCGCGCTTCGGCCGAAACATCGTCATGCTCGGGGCCGAGCACGACGGCGATCGCGCTGTTTCCGGCGGCCGTGAGCACATGGCCGAGCAGCGAGCGCCCCGCGACCTCATGCAAAACCTTCGGCCGCGAAGACCGCATTCGCGTGCCTTCGCCGGCCGCCAGCACGATCGCCAGGCAAGTTCGCATCTCGACTCCTGTTGAGCGGCGGTCATAGCAGGATGCATGGAAAGGGGCACGCATGAGACGAATCGGCTAATGTTTTCAACAAGGTGATTCGGGTGGGCCTGGCGGCCCGGGAAGGCGCTGACGAGGCGAAATGGCAGAACCACGGCGGAAGTTTGGGTTGCGCGACCTGTGGCGGAGCGCCCTCTGGGGCCTATCCGCCGCGGGCGCCGTCTACGTCGCGGTGTACGCCGCTACAACCACCGAAATCGGCCGGAACCGCCTGCAAACGGCCGTTGCCGAGGTTCACGAAATCCTGCTGCCCACGGGCGTGAAGCCCGTCCGCCCCCTCGACGCCCGGGAGGGCCGGCGGCTGGCCGAGACGGTGCGGCAGCTTTCCGGCGACCGTGACCGCCTCCTCGACCGCCTCGCCTCCCTCGAACAGAACGTCGATGGCATCACCGGCTCCATCGCCCGCGTCGAGAAGGCCGCGCGCCCGGCTGAGCCTGCCCCCGAGCCCGAGTTGCCGCAAACGCAGGCCCCGGCGCCCGTCCCGCCGGAGGAAATAACGTCCAGCATCGTCCCGCCGGAAAGCAGGGCCGACCCGCAGCCAGCGCCCCAACAAACGCCAGATGGGATGTCCCAATCGACCCCACTGCCGCCGCGACCGCCGGGCTCAAGCGTCAGCAGGACCGAATTTGGCCTCGACCTCGGCGGCGCCGCCACGGTCGAGGCATTGCGCACGGCCTGGATCTCCGCGGTCCAGCGGCATGGCACGCTGATCGAAGGCCTGCGCCCGGTGGTGGGAACGCGCGACCGGGGCCGCCCCGGGATGGAGTTCCGCCTCATCGCCGGCCCCGTCCCCAACGCAGCAACGGCAGCGCGGCTGTGCGCCGCCATGACTGCGGCAGGCGCCGTCTGCGCACCGGCGGTGTTCGAAGGACAGCGGCTCGCCGTACGCTGAGCAATCCGGCATAGTCGCCGCATGGCCCGACCGCTCTACCGACCGACGCCACGCCAGGCTGCTTGCCTCACTGCCATCGCGCTTGCTGCACTCTCCTATGGATTTTATCTGCGCTACCAGGTGATCGAGCAATCGGCCGTCGGCATCACCTGCGAGGGAAGCGGCATGAACTGGCTCTGCGCCAATCGCCGGACCGCCATCGCGCTGTTCACGCCGCAGGCGTTTGGCATCGTGGCGCTCGGCGCGGCGCTGCTCAATCTGCTGCGGCCATCGGTGGTGTTCTGGGCCATCGCGCTGCTCGCAGGCGGCGCCGGCATCGTGCTCTACAACACCGCGCTATCGGCGCTCGCCATGGCTTTGCTGATCCTCAGCCTGGCCCGGCCCGTACCCGAAGCAAGCTGAACGCCACGACAACAAGCGCCGCGGCAAACCACAGAGCCTGCCAGTTCGCGAGCGTCTCATTCCAGACGATGAAGACCGCACAAAGTACGAGCACCGCAGCCGCTGTGATTTCCGCGACAGCGCGCGCAACGGCCGGACGCGGCGCGATCAATCCGAGCAACAGGAACGGCAGCGCCGCCGCGGTCAGCGGCGCATACGGAAAATCGCGGTAGCGCGGATTGAATGACAACTCGAGCGCGGACTGCACCGCGAGCACGGTCAGGACGATCAGCAGAATTCCAAGCGTCAGCGCAAGCCCGTTGCGCTCCCGATCCGGCTTCGGACCGAAAATTCTTGCAAAGGCTGGCGGGCCGACCGGCACAGCCAGCGCCGCCGCACCTACCAGCGGCACAGCAACCGCAAGGGTCGCAAATGACAGCCCACGCAGCCAGCCGCCTATGCCAAGGCTCTCGACCGGCACACTCTCGATGGTCAATCCAGCCATCACGCCCGCGACCGCTGCATTGAACGCGACCGCGAACCATGCCCGGAAACCGATCTCACCTTGCTCCGGCGCTCGGCGCCGCGCACGGATCGCGGCCGCGAACACCAAGCCCGCCAGCAGCACGCCTCCCACGGCCTGCCAAGACCAATGCGGATGGTTCGACACCGGCTCGCCCCAGGAAAACTTCTGCGCCCGCGACCCGTCGGCAAACAGGCCCCAGTGCCCGCCAACCGTGCCCTCGAGCGCGCGCTTCCACGGCTGGTCGAACGCCTCGATCACGTTGACGCGGAAGCGCTCCTGCTTGCCGCGGCTCAGTACATCCGCAACGACGCGCGCCTGATTGGCGGGCGACGGCAGCGCGCCCGCCCGCATCCGCCCGGCGCTCGGCCAGCCGACCTCGCCGATCACGATCTCCTTATCGGGAAAGAATTCGACGACATGCTTGCGGATCGCATCGACATGGTCGGCGGCGGTTCGCGCCGCGACCGGGTCGTCCTCCCAATACGGCAGGATGTGGATGGTGATGAAATCCACCACGCCCGCAAGCTCGCGATAGCGCAGCCAGAACTCCCAGACGTCGGCGTAGGTCACCGCGACCTTCACCTTCGACTTCACGCCGAGGATGATGTCTCGCAGCATCGCGGGAGACACTTCGCCGCGCAGCAGCACCTCGTTGCCGACGATGACAGCCCGCACGACCTCCGGAAAACGGTTCGCCAGCGCCACCGCGGTGCTGATCTGATATTGCGTGCGGTCGGTGTGGCTCGATACCCAGAGCCCGAGCAGCACCTTCAGACCGTGCCGCTTGGCGATTTCGGGAACCTGTTCGAGACCGAAGTCGACCGAGTAAGTCCGAACGCAGTCAGTCACCTTCGACAGTTGCGCGAGATCCTGCTCGATCTGTGCGGGCTCGATCTTGGTCGTCAGATCGAGCGGCGTCTGCGCGCCGCGGAACGGTGCATAGGAGACGCAATAGAGTTTCTCGCCGGGATCGAGCGGCGACGGCGGCATCGGCACTGCGGAGCCAAGCCACCACCACGCAGCGACGATCACAGCGGATGTCAACGTGAACAGACTGACAGGTTTATTCATCCGATCCGGTCGCGAGGTTGCCGCGCCTTCATGGCTCCGCTGACACGCTGCGACACTTTAATCAAGAGCACGTCAAACGCTGGACAAAGGGCGCGGGTTTGGCAAATCTCATCCGCCTAAGGTTCGCGCGGCTTGGGC
>CAMAWG010000174.1 GCA_945861855.1 Rhodoplanes serenus | reverse complement strand
TCCTTCTCCGCCCTCGACCATCGCCGGCGACGCTCCACCGACGTGATAACCTCAACCTGCGTCTTCGTCATAGGACTAGCCCTAGGGATAGTCCTATGACTTCATGCTCGCCCTCATATCCGCAAGGCGGCCTTCACCGGGTGGGTACGCAAAACCGGCGGGCTTTGATGTTTCAACGCGAGGAACTTATTTCAGCGGCTGGCCGATCGTCACCGTCAGCTTCGGCAGGCCCTCGACCTCGCATTCGATCTTGTCGCCCGCGACGGTCGCAGCGACCCCCGATGGCGTACCGGTCATGATGATGTCGCCGGCTTCCAGCGCCACCATCTCCGACAGCTTGGAGATGATCTCCGGCAAGTTCCAGATCATCTGCGCCAGATCGCCATCCTGGCGCACCTTGCCGTTGCACTTGAGCACGATCTTGCCCTTGCTCGGATGCCCGGTCTGGCTCGCTGGCTTGAGCGGCCCGCACGGCGCCGAAGCGTCGAACGCCTTGCCGACCTCCCAGGGCCGCTTGATGTCGCGCGAGGCGATCTGCAGGTCGCGGCGGGTGAGGTCGATGCCGACGCCATAGCCCCAGACGCAGTCGAGCGCCTTCTCGGTCGGGATGTTGCGGCCGCCACTCTTCAGCGCCACGACCAGTTCGACCTCGTGATGCATGTCCTTGGTCAGTGACGGATACGGCGCGGTGCCGTTGTCGGGTACGATCGCGTCCGCGGGCTTGGCGAAAAAGAACGGCGGCTCGCGCTCGTCCTGGCCCATCTCCTTGATGTGTTCGAGATAGTTGCGGCCGACGCACCAGATGCGGCGGACCGGAAACAGGTCCGCGGATCCCGCGACCGCGAGGGCGGCCTGGGGGGCGGGCGGAATGACGTAATGCTTGCCGTTGCTCATGCTGGCTTTTTCGGTTGGGGATGAAGGGATTGGTGGCGAAATTGCGCCCCAGATAACACATCGAATTTGAAGGTCAAAGGCACTCTCTCCGTCATTCCGGGACGCGCGACAGTGCGGACCCGGAATCCAGATGTCAGCACTGAGCCTGCGGCTGGATTCCGCCCCGGAATGACGGCTGCGGGTGCAGCGCGCTACGCCGACGCAATCGAGATCGGCGGAGGCGGCTCCTGCTCTTCCTTGATCTGCAGCCGGTAGAACGCCGCATAGCGGCCGCCCTTGCGCAACAGCTCGTCGTGGCGGCCGGATTCGACGATCGCGCCGCTCTCGACCACCAGGATGCGGTCGGCGTGGGTGATCGTGTGCAGCCGGTGGGCGATGGCGATCGTGGTGCGGCCCTGGCACAGGCGCGTCATCGCATCCTGCACCAGTCGCTCGGATTCGGAATCGAGGGAGGCCGTGGCCTCGTCCAGCAGGATGATCTGCGCGTTCTTGATCAGCGCGCGGGTGATGGCGACGCGCTGGCGCTCGCCGCCGGAAAGCTGCGCGCCGCGCTCGCCGACCGGCGTGTCGTAGCCGGCCGGGAAGCGGGTGATGAATTCATGGGCGTGTGCAGCCTTGGCGGCAGCGACGATCTCCTCGTCGCTCGCGCCCGGCTTGCCGATGGCGATGTTCTCGCGGATCGAGCCGTGGAACAGGAACACGTCCTGCCCGACATAGGCGACCTGCCCGCGCAGCGAGCGGCGCGACACATGGGCGATGTCCTGTCCGTCGATCCCGATCGATCCGGCGTTGGGCTCGTAGAACCGGAGCATCAGGTTGAAGACGGTGGATTTGCCGCCGCCGGACGGCCCGACCAGTGCGGTCATCTTTCCGGGCTCGACGACGAAGGTCATGCCGCGAATGACCACCTCGCCCGGTCGATAGCCGAACAGCACGTCGTTGAACTCGACCCGCGCCTCGGCGATTTTCAACTGCGGCTTGTCGTCGTCGTTCGGTTCGGTCGGCGGACTGTCGACGATCTCGAACAGGATGCGCACGCCGACCAGCCCGGTGTTGAGCTCGATGTTGAGGCGGGCGAGCCGCTTTGCCGGCTCGTAGGCCAGCATGAAGGCCGCGAGGAAGGAGAAGAACTGCCCCGGCGTCGCGCCGGTCTCGATCACCCGGAAGCCGCCGTAGATCAGCGCGCCGGCGATGGCGAAGCCGCCGAGCGCTTCCATCAGCGGGCTGGCGCGATGCGCCACCCGCGCCCACTTGTTCGACTCGTTTTCGAGCTCGGCGACGTTGGCGTCGAGCCGCTTCCGCATCACGTCTTCGAGCGTGTAGGCCTTGACGATGCGGATGCCCTGCACCGTCTCCTGCATCGTCTCCAGGATGCGCGTGCCGCCGGTGAACTGGTTTCTCGCGATGGTGTAGATGCGCCGGATCATCTTGCGCAGGATGATGAACGCCGGCGGCGCCACGACGAAGCTGAAGAACGACATGATCGGGTCTTGCACGATCATGACCGCGAGCAGGCCGATCAGCGATAGCAGGTCGCGGCCGATCGCCGTGACGATCAGATTGATAACCTGGCTCGCGGCGGCGGCCCCGGTGGTCAGCCGCGCCATGAACTCGGAAGAGTGCCGCCGCGAAAAGAATTCGACATTCTGATGGATCAGCGAGGCGAACATCCGCCGCTGGTTCAGCGCGACGATGCGGTTGCCGATCTGCGCCAGCATCACCGCGGAACCGTAGGTCGACAGCGCCTTGATCAGGAAGATCACGGCGGTGACCAGCGCCAGGCCGACGATGCCTGGCAGGTTCTTGTCCACATAGGCGGCGTTGATCACGTTGCCGATCAGATAGGCGCCGAGCGCGGTCGCCGCGGCGGACACCGCCATCAGCACGAACGCCACGGAATAGCGCCGCCACTGACCGAAGGCCTGTTCCGTCAACAGGCGATGGACGATCGCAGGCGCCCCGTCGCGATTGGCCAGCAGAGCATTGAATTTCGATCGAAACATCCGCGGTCCGGAGCTCGTGGCAGGGCGCCCCGCTGGGCGGCGATGGCCATGGTTCCTTGCCCGTCGCGCCGGGCTTTTTCAAGCTAAATCACGGGTATGCGGCAACCGCCGAAAATCAGGCGGAAATCGCCTCGCGGAAGCTTGCGTCGCTCTCCGCCATGAGACGGCGTTCCCACGCGAGCACATCGCGGACGATGGCGTCGAGGCTGTCGAGCTCGGGCGCCCAGCGCAGCCGTTCGCGGATGCGGCTCGCGGCCGCGACGGACACCACCACGTCTCCGGGACGGCGCGGCGCGAAGTTCACCGGGAACGTATGGCCGACCGCGTCGAGCACCTCGCGCACCGAATAGCCGCGGCCGTAGCCGCAGTTGAGCGTGGCGCTCGCGGAGCCTTCGCGCAGATAGGCAAGTGCCGCAAGATGCGCCCGCGCGAGATCGCTGACGTGGATGAAATCGCGGATGCAGGTGCCGTCCGGCGTCGGATAGTCGCTGCCGTACACGTCGATGCGTTCGCGGCGCCCGAGCGCGGCCTCGGCCGCGACCTTGATCAGGTGGGTCGCGCCGGGAGTCCGCAGTCCCGTCCGTAGTTGCGGATCGGCGCCCGCGACATTGAAGTAGCGCAGCGACACGTGGCGGAGATCGTGCGCTGCGCTGGCATCGCGCAGCATGATCTCGGTCATCAGCTTCGACCAGCCATAGGGCGAGAGCGGAACCGTCGGATCGTCCTCCGCGGCTGGCATGCGCAACGCGTTGCCGTAGATCGCGGCGGTCGAGGAGAAGATGAAATGGCGGACGCCGCCCTTGATCGCGGCCTCGATCAGCACGCGCGAATTGGCGGTGTTGTTGCGGTAATAGCCGAGCGGATCCTTCATCGATTCCGGAACGCTGGTCGAACCCGCGAAATGGATGATCGCCTCGACCTCGTGGTCCTCGATCAGCGAAGCGACCAAAGCCTCGTCGCCGACGTCGCCGACGATCGGCAGCATCCACTTCGGCAAGGCCTGGGCGAAGCCGTTGGACAGGTTGTCGAGCACGACGACGCGCTCGCCGGCATCGACCAGCGCATGTACGGTATGGCTTCCGATGTAGCCCGCGCCCCCCGTGACCAGCACGGTCATGGTTCTGCCCTCTCGTTGGCCGGAAGCCCTATCAAGGCGCTGTATAGGGCCGGTTATCGTCGGCCCTTCCGGCCGAACAAGTGGCCGGCGTGCTTAATGCCGGGTATATGGAGCCCGGCGAATTCGAATGATCCCAACCATGCCGGACGTGCTCTTCATCAAGACGTCGTCGCTCGGCGACGTCATTCATCACATGCCGGCGCTGACCGAGGCCCGCGCGCGGCGGCCCGGCACGCGGTTCGCCTGGGTGGTGGAGGAGGCGTTCGCGCCGCTGGTGCGGCTGCATCCGGCGGTGGCGGAAGCGATCCCGGTCGCGGCGCGGAACTGGCGGCGTGCCCCGCTGCGGCCCGCGACCTGGGGGGAGTTCGGAAGGTTCCTTCGCCTGTTGCGGGCGCGCGCCTATGACGAGATCGTCGACACGCAGGGCCTGTTCAAATCGGCGCTGATGGCGCGCGGCGCAAGGGGCCGCAAGCACGGCTACGACCCCAACAGCATCAAGGAGCCGATGGCGTGCATGTTCTACGACGTGCGCCATCCGGTGGAGTGGGACCAGCACGCGATCGCGCGCAACCGCGCGCTGACCGGCCTGGCGCTCGGCTACACGCCCGAGGGCCCGCCTGACTTCGGTCTGGATCGCGCGGCGCTCGCCGAATCCGCAGGCGCGCCCTATGGCGTGCTGCTGCACGCAACCGCGCGCGCCGACAAGCAATGGCCGGAGGCGAACTGGCGGATGCTCGCGGCGACGCTCGGCACCGGCATCGATCTGGTGGTTCCGTTCGGTACGGAGGCCGAGCGCGAGCGCGCCTCGCGCATCACCTCGGCCACGCCGCGTGCGCGGGTGCCGGATCGTGCGCCGCTCGACCGGGTGGCGCGGCTGATCGCGGGCGCTTCGTTTGTGGTCGGCGTGGACACGGGCCTGCTGCATCTCGCCGCCGCGCTCGGCGTCCCGCTGGTCGCGATCTTCCAGGCGAGCGAGCCGGGGCTGACAGGGCCGCTGGGCGCAGGGCCGATCGAGGTGCTGGGGGCGAAGGGCGCCGCCCCCTCGGTCGGAGAGGTCGCCGAGGCGGTCGGGCGGCTCAACCAAAACACTTGAGCGTTATTTTTCCGCGCCGCTCAGTTCTTCGCGCAGGATTTCCAGCTCCAGCCATTGCTCCTCGGCCGCCTCCAGCTTCGCCTGAACCTCGCCGAGCGCCGTCATCACCTGCCCGAAGCCTTCGCGATCACGCGCGAAGAGGTCCGGATCGTCCAGCCGCTTCTGCAGCGCGGTCGCTTCGGCGTGCAGGCCTGCGATGATCTTCGGCAGGGTCTCGATCCGGTGCTTTTCGTTGAAGTTCAGCTTGCGCTTGCGCGATGACGGCGGGGCTGCGGGTTTCGCCCCTCGGGCTTCCTTGGCGGGAGCGCCTTTGAACGCCTCGCGCGCCAGATCGGTCCCGCGCTGGGCCAGCATGTCGGTATAGCCGCCGGCATATTCGATCCAGCGCCCGTTTCCCTCCGGAACGATCACGCTGGACACCAGGCGATCGAGGAAATCGCGGTCGTGGCTGATGAGCAGAACGGTCCCGGCATATTCGCCGATCATGTTCTCCAGCACGTCCAGCGTTTCGAGGTCGAGATCGTTGGTGGGCTCGTCCAGCACCAGCACGTTCGACGGCTTCGCCAGCACCTGCGCCAACATGAGGCGGCCGCGCTCGCCGCCGGACAGCTTGCCGAGCGGCGTGCGCGCTTGTTCCGGCATGAACAGAAAATCCTTCATGTAGCCGATCACGTGCCGGGGCTGCCCGCCGACCATGACCGTTTCGCCGCCGCCGCCGGTGAGCGCGTCGACGACGGTGGTGTTGGGATTGAGGCTGTCGCGATGCTGGTCGAGCGTGGCCATCGCGAGGTTTGCGCCAAGCTTGACGGTGCCGCTGTCGGGCGCAAGCCCGCCGGTGAGCATCTGGATCAGCGTGGTCTTGCCGCTGCCGTTGGGGCCGACGATGCCGATGCGGTCGCCGCGCATGATCCGGGTGGAGAAATTGTCGACGATGGCGCGGTCGTCATAGGCCTTGCCGATCCCCTTGGCCTCGATGATCAGGGCGCCGGACTGGGCCGCCTCGCTGGCCGAGATCGCCGCGCTGCCGGCCGAGCCGCGATGGGTGCGGCGGGCCTCGCGGAGCGCATGCAAGGCGCCGAGCCGCTTGACGTTGCGCTTGCGCCGTCCCGACACGCCGTAGCGCAGCCAGTGCTCCTCCGCGACGATCTTGCGGTCGAGCTTGTGCTGGTTGCGCTCCTCTTCGGCGAGCACCTCGTCGCGCCAGTTCTCGAAGTCGGCGAAGCCGCGCTCGATTCGGCGGGTCTCGCCGCGGTCGAGCCAGACCGTGCTGCGCGACAGATTGGACAGGAAACGCCGGTCGTGGCTGATCATCACCAGCGCGGCGCGGCGGCTGTCGAGCTCGCGCTCCAGCCATTCGATGGTCGTCAGGTCGAGATGATTGGTGGGCTCGTCGAGCAGCAGGATATCCGGCTGCGGCGCCAGGGCCCGCGCCAGCGCCGCGCGCCGCGCCTCGCCGCCCGACAGGCGGGCGGGGTCTTCGCTGCCGTTAAGGCCGAGCTGCTCCAGCATGTTGCGGGCCTGATGCGGGCCGTCATGCGGCCCGAGGCCCGCCTCGACGTAGGCCAGCGTGGTCCGGGCCGCGCCGAAATCCGGCTCCTGCGCCAGATAGCGCAGCGAGGCGCCCGGCTGCACGAACACCGAGCCTCGATCGGGCTCGACCGCGCCGGCCGCGATCTTGAGCAAGGTGGACTTGCCGGAGCCGTTGCGGCCGACCAGACAGACCCGCTCGCCGGTGGACACCGACAGTTCGGCGCCGGTCAGCAGCGGCGTGCCGCCAAAGGTGAGAGCAATGTCTTTGAGTTGAAGGAGAGGCGCGGCCATGGGGCGTGTCGGATCGGTCCTTGTTTGAGGCGACGCATGCGCTTTGCTCGCAGCGCGGCCCTGCGGGCCTCTCCTGTGAGGTGTGCTTTAACCGGAAGCCGCGTGCTTGTCAGTTTTGACGCGCGTTAGGGGCATCGGCCATGCTCGTGTCGGAGATGGCGTTATCCACGCAAACGAAAAGGGGGGCCATCGGCCCCCCTTTGTGAAACTTGATCCGGAAGCGTCAGAAGGTATACCGCGCCGCGACCCGGCCACCGTAGCCGAGGACGTCGGTCCGGCCGCGGACCTCGCCTTCGACGTAGGTGGAAAACTTGTCGGTCCACTGGAAGTTCAGCTTTCCGATGCCCTTGCCCCACAGATATCCCCGCTCGCTCGGCCCGGGGAATACCGTTCCGACGGCCCGCGAGTTGTCCACGTCCACTTCGCCGTAGGCCAGGCCAGCGAGCGAGCCCTGGATCTTGATGCCTTGGGCGGTCCATTCGGTGCCGAACCGTGCGCCCGCCTGAACCCGGGTGGAGTGACCGTCGGTCAGGAGCAAGCCAGGAAAGTTCAGGTGCGTCTCGGCGTAAGCGACGCCGGCGGTGGGTTCGATCCACCAGGATTGCGGCAGGTCAAACCGGTACTGGACGTTGGCCGAATAGTTGTAGGCGTCCGTATCCTGCCTGGTGATGATGACGACGCCCGCGATGACGGTCGATTCGGTGTAATTCGCGGAGAAGGAGAAGTCGGTGGAGAACCCGCCATTGATGTAGGAGGCGTAGAACGCACCACCCGGTGTGTTCGACTTCGTATTGACGCCGGCCGGGTTGGTGATGCTGATCGGAAGGGCGGTGTCCGTGTCGGTGTAGCTGCCGAGCCCGCCGAACACGAAAGCGTCCGAGGCGGTGAAGACACCGATCTTCACGACGTCGGCGCCGGCGACCTGGGTGTAAGAGTCCGTTTGAGAATGCATTTTAGTGAGCAATTCGCCTGAGCAGAAGGCTTCCCATGGCGACGTGGATCATGGCCTTTGAGACGTCGATACGCTGCTCGTAGTCGCGCACGAGACGTCGCCAGCGCGTCATCCATGCGAAGGTT
>CAMAWG010000173.1 GCA_945861855.1 Rhodoplanes serenus | reverse complement strand
TCCGTCAACCCGCAAACCCTCTCCAACCCGCACGCTGGCCCGCCGCCGGTGACGAAGAGCCGTGTCCGAGAAGCGGCGAAAGCGCAAACCAGTCAAGCCAAAACGCAGGTTTGCGCGACGGGAGAGTCAATGGGATGAATAATGCGGGCAAGCAGGCCAGGGCCTGAATGTGGCCCTGCTCCGCGTATTTCAAAAGCGGCCGGTCGCGCGTGACCAATCGGAAACCGAACTCACGCGCGGTCGCGGCGAGGATACGATCGGCGGGATCGCGTGGAGGCGTCCCGGGAAGAAAGGAGGAACTGAGCAGGATTTCCCAAGGCAATTCGGCCTCACGAAAATTCAATATCGCGAACAACCGCCGGAACCAGAGTCGCGGCTCGATCTGCAGATTCAATCGCCTCCGCGATGCCAGAGTTCCAATTTCCCAGGCGGAAATGGGCGAGACATACACGCTGGTGCCGCTCTCATACACCTGCTCCAGCGCATCGGTTGCGGACCGCGAGAGCCGTTGGGCCTCTGCGATCCAGATCGCGGCGCAGGTATCCAGCAGCAACGGCGACGCGATGGTCACTTGAAGTCATCCCAGGTCTTGTCGCCATAGGCCACCTCGCCCCATTCCGGATCGGCCGGTGCGGTCAAATCAGTCCCCGGAGCAAGCGTGATCAACCCTTTCATGGCGCCGAACAAAGGATGACGCCTGGAAATCGCCGGACGTTTGTTCGCTTCCGCATTCGCCCGGAGGCCATTCGGCGCGATTTTGCGGAACACCAGTTTGCGGCGCTCGATATCGACCTGCTCGCTGCGGAAGCCAGCCTCCAGCCACGCCTTGGTCATGACGCTGTTGAACTCGTTGTTGCTCCACCACGCGCGGTAGCGATGTGAGTTGGGCAACTTTGACCCAATGATCCGCTCAATCTGGGCGAAGGTCATCGGCACTTCGTTTTGATCGTGCGCGCGGAGATAGTCGCTCAGCGGCGAATATTTGCCCATGCCTCACTCCTCCATTGTACATATACAGTACATATGGGTAAGTGTCTAGATCACCACCACCGCTCCGGCGTGAACAGCCCCGCCGCGTCCTCGATCACCTGGCCGAGCGAGAACAGCGTCTCCTCGCCGAACGGCCGGCCGATCAGCTGCAACCCGAGCGGCAGGCCCTGTCCATCGAGCCCGGCCGGCACCGAGATGCCCGGCAGGCCCGCCATGTTCACCGTCACCGTGAACACGTCGTTGAGATACATCTCGATCGGATCGGCCTGGCCCTTCTCACCGATACCGAACGCCGCCGACGGCGTCGCCGGCGTCAGCATCGCGTCGATGCCGCGCGCGAAGCAGTCCTCGAAATCTTTCTTGATCAGGGTCCGCACCTTCTGCGCGCGCAGATAGTAGGCGTCGTAGTAGCCGGCGGACAAAACATAGGTGCCGATCATGATGCGGCGGCGGACCTCCTTGCCGAAGCCGCGCGCGCGCGTGTTCTCATAGAGGCCGTTGATGTCGCGGCCCGGCACGCGCAGCCCGTATCGCACGCCGTCGTAGCGCGCCAGATTGGACGAGGCCTCGGCCGGCGCCACGATGTAGTAGGCCGGCAGCGCATATTTGGTGTGCGGCAGCGACACCTCGACAAGCTCGGCGCCGGCGGCCTTCAGCCAGGTGCGGCCCTGCTGCCACAGACCCTCGATCTCCGCCGACATGCCATCGACGCGGTATTCCTTCGGGATACCGATCCGCATGCCCTTGATCGATTTGCCGATCGCGGCCTCGTAGTCCGGCACCGCGACATCCACCGATGTCGTGTCCTTCGGATCGTGCCCCGCCATCGAGCGCAGCATGATCGCGCCGTCGCGCACCGTGCGCGTGAACGGGCCGGCCTGATCGAGCGAGGACGCAAAGGCGACGATGCCCCAGCGCGAGCAGCGGCCATAGGTGGGCTTCAACCCGACGATGCCGGTGAAGGCCGCGGGCTGGCGGATCGAGCCGCCGGTGTCGGTGCCGGTCGCGCCCAAAGCCAGATGCGCCGAAACCGCCGCGGCGGAGCCGCCGGACGAGCCGCCCGGCACGAGCGGGGTGTTCGCGCCCTTCCTTCGCCACGGCGAGATCACCGGCCCCATGAACGAGGTCTCGTTCGACGAACCCATGGCGAATTCGTCGTTGTTGGTCTTGCCGAGCAGCACCGCGCCGTCGCGCCAGAGGTTGCCGCTCACCGTCGACTCGTAGGTCGGCACGAAATTGTCGAGGATGTGCGAGCAGGCCGTCGTGCGCACGCCCTCGGTGCAGAACATGTCCTTGATGGCGAGCGGAATGCCTTCGAGCGGGCCTGCGTCACCCTTGGCGATGCGGGCGTCGGCGGCCTTGGCCATGGCGGACGCGCGCTCCGGCGTCTCCAGCACATAGGCGTTGAGCGCGCGAGCCTTCTCGATCGCGGCGAGATGCGCGTCGGCGAGTTCGGCCGCGGAGAATTTCTTCTGCTTCAGGCCATCGCGCGCACCGGCGATGGTGAGCGTGGTCAGATCGTTCATTCCGGCTCGTCGCAGGCAAATCCGGACTTGGCGCTGGCTGTCGGCGCCGGCGCGACCTTCGCGGCGGAGGCGGCGGCGGGCATCTCATCGCCCTGCGGGATCACCGTCACCTCGCATTCCCACGGCTGCGCCTTGTGCTTGGCCTCCTCGACCGCGTCGAGGTAGGCGTAAAAAAGCTGCATCTCCTCACACGCCATGCACATCTATTCCACCACTTTCGGCACGAGGAAATAGTTCTTCTCGGTCGCCGGGGCGTTGCGCAGCACCGCGTCGGCATCGCCCCCGTCCGTCACCACGTCCGGGCGTTTCTTCATCACCATCGGCGTCACCGAGGTCATCGGCTCGACGCCCTCAACATCGACCTCGGACAACTGCTCGACGAACGCCAGGATGGCGTTGATCTCGCCCCGCAGGTGCTCGACCTCGTCGTCGGCAACCGCCACCCGCGCCAGATGCGCGATGCGGCGGACGGTCGTGGCATCCACGGACATCGAAAGCCTCTCAATCGGCCCGCGGAACGATGCACCGCGTCATCCGGCGTATAGCAGACGGTCGAATCCTCCGGCAACCGCCATCGCAGGCCTAGAACCGGGAGTTTTCGGCCACCCGCCAGCCGAGCGCCTGGAGTTCCTTTTTGGCGAGCGCGGTGGCCGTGCCGGTGATGCGCAGCTCGACCTGGCCGTTTTTGGCAAGTCTGCGCGCGTCTGCTGCGCTGTCGCGCAGCACGGCCGATATCGTCGGGGTCCAGGCCAGGGCGTCGATCGGCATGGCGCCGACGATCCGCCCGCCGCGCGTGACATTGAACGGATAGCCGCCCAGCAGCACGAACCGTGCAAAGCCCGCGCCCCGGGTCTGGTGGTTTTTCAGCATTTCCGCATGCCTGCGCATGAAATAGGCGAGCGAACGCGTATCGATCTTCACGGCACGCTGAAGGAACACAAGGCGATCCTCCACGCCGCCCAAGCTGTCGAGGGCGGCCACCAGCACCGCCATGTCGATCGGCGTGTAGCTGCGGTTGGCCAGCAGCGCATCGATCAGTTCGTATTCGGCGCCCATCGCGAGCAGCTTCTCGCGATTGAGATCGAAGATCTGCGCCGCGGTCTGGTCGCGCGCCAGTTCGTCGATCCGGACGCCCTCGATCGAACTCGCGGTGCTGATATTGGAGAAAATCATGCCGACCGTGCCGACGGGGACCGCAAACATCGCGGCGGACACTGTGAGCCCGCCCGCCGCTGCCGCTTCCGCCAGGCGCGAGAGCCGGGCGTCGAGCGGCGGGAAATCGGTGTAGGGGTCGACCCCGAATTTGGCGGCGAGCTTGCGCTTGTGATCGGTCACGCCCAGCAGCCCGGAGATCGGATCACCCGGGGTCTTGCCGGCATTGGCGATGTCCGCGGTGATGCGGCCGAACATCGTGCCGATGCCGCTGAACGTATCGCCGACGGTCTTGCCCGGATCGGTGATGAGGCGGCCGGTGTACCGGAGGGGGCTCAGGCCCGCGTCGAGCAGCGCCTTGCCGTAGGACTCCGAATTGGCGATCTTTTCCAGCTCGTACAGCGCCGCGAGTTCGTTCACCCGCATGCGCAGCATCTGGTCGCCATGCGCGACGAATTCACCGTGGGGCGTCGTCAGGGTGTAGGTGCGCAGCAGGCCGTCGCTGCGCACCGGATTGTTGATCGTATAATTGTCGCCGGAGGGCCAGAAGCTGCGGATCTTGCCGATCTCGAACGATGGCGGACGCTCGTACTGTTGCGCGGACACCGCAGGCGCCGTCGCCAACGCGGCAAGGACCACGGCGGCCCGCATGGCCGCCCTCGCCGCAAAAGGCATGCGACCGGCTCCTAGATTCGAAGGTGGCAGTTTGGCGGTCATGGTTTGGGCGCGCAAGCGTCACAAATCCGCGCCTGCACCCGCTCTGGAATAGTGGTCATTCGGCGGGAGGTTGTCGCGGCATATTCCACCGGCAGGTTCCCCACCGCCAGCAGTCCCGACATGCGAAATGGCACATCCGATGCGCAGCCGAGGACGATCCGATCGTGCTCGATCTCGTCAAACTCGACGGCGCCTGGCGGATCGACGATTTCCGCGGCGGCAGCGGCTCGGTCCGCAAGTTCCTGAACAAGAAGCCGCGGCGCTAGCGGACCGGCACCGCCAGCACCGGACATGGCGCATGCCGCACCACGCGTTCGGTGGTGCTGCCGCGCAGCGCATCGAGAAAACCATGATGGCCGGCGGTCGGCATGGCAATCAGGTCGGCTCGCCGCTCGTTCGCTGTATCCTGGATACTTTCCACCACGTCGCCGGTCCGCAACGCGACCGGGACAAGGCCTCGGCCACCGCCCTGTTGCACCAGCGGGCCGACGGCTCCGACATGCATCAATTCGATTGCGTCGCCCGGCACCTTCATCGCCCGGATGAACGCGCGGATGGTGTCGAGCGCCGCGTCCGGCGGCGGCGCGTGATCGACCGGCATCAGGACCCGCGACAGATGCAGCCGGCCGGTGGCCTGGTCGACGAACCCGCGGGCAGCCGGCGGAACGAACAGCGTCGGCAGCTGCACCGCGCGCAGCAGCTGTTCCGCGATCGAACCTTGCAGCCAGCGCGCCACGCCATCGCGGCCATGGGTGGCGAGCACGATGAGATCGCTCGGATGGCCGTCGAGAAACCGCAGCAACCCGCGCAGCGGATCCTGCGGCTCCAGACCGATCTTGGCGACCTTGATTCCGAGCTTCTCCGCAACGGCGCCGGGCGGATCGTTCTCGTTCAGCAGGCCCCACCGCGCCAGCGCGTGGCGGACGTGGGGAAATCCGTCCTGCTCGTCATGCTTGGATTCGGCGATGTGGACGAGATAGAGCCTGCTCCTCGTGGCCAGCGCGATCCGCAGCGCGTGCACGAATGCATCGACGCTGGCATCCGAGAAATCGGTCGGATGGACGATGGTCTGAAACCTGTGCGGCATGATGTCCCCTGATCCTGCGGACATTGAGCCGTGCGGACCGCCCGCCGCCTTGAGCTAGATCAACGCCGCCCAGCGCAGGCTAAAGCCGGAAGCTATCCCCTCCCGCGCAGAAGCGCCTGCGCCTCGGCGGCCAGCGCCTGCGTCAATTCGCGTGCGGGCATGGCGCGTCCGAGCGCCGCGGCCTGCCCCGACCACATCGGCGAGAAATCGCCCGAGCCGGCCGCTTCCGCCTTGGCGCGCAGCGGCGCCAGCGCGCCTCCCGCCAGCGGAAACTCCGGCGCCACCGGATCGATCGGGCCGAGTTCGCGCATCACCCGGTTGACCACGCCGCGCGCCGGCCGGCCGGTCATCAGGTTGGTCACCGCGGTGCCGTCGTCGCCGGCGCTCTGGAGCGCCGCGCGGTGCGGGTTTGAGATTTTCGCCTCGGGGCAATGCAGAAAGGCGCTGCCGACCTGCACGCCCGATGCGCCGAGCACAAAGGCCGCCGCGATCCCGCGTGCATCGCTGACGGCGCCCGTGGCGATCACCGGCACCTTCACCGCGTCGGCGATCTGCGGAACGAGCGCGAAGGTGCCGGCCTGCCCCGACAGATTGTCGCTCAGGAAAATGCCGCGATGACCGCCGGCCTCGAAGCCCTGCGCGATCACGGCATCGACGCCGCGCGCCTCCAGCCAGCGCGCCTCGGCGACCGTTGTGGCCGAGCACATGACGATGCAGCCCGCGGCCTTCACCCGCCGCACCAGCCTCGCATCCGGCAAGCCGAAATGAAAGCTGACAACCTCGGGCTTTAGCTCCTCCACCACCGCGCAGAATTCGGAATCGAACGGAGCGCGGCTGCTACTCGGCACCGGCGCCGCCGGATCGATCCCAAGCTCCCGGTAATAGGGCTTGAGCCTCTCGCGCCAGGCGTGTTCGCGCGCGTTGTTGGGCACGGGCGGGGTGTGACAGAAAAAATTGAGGTTGACCGGCCTGCCGGTCCGGGCGCGGAATTTTTCGACCTGCTCGCGCAGGCCTCCCGGCGTCAGCATGGCGCCGGGTAGCGACCCGAGCCCGCCGCCTTCGGCAACCGCAACGGCCAGTTCGAAGTCCATCGCTCCCGCCATCGGCGCCAGCAGGATCGGATGTTCGATCTTCAAAAGATCGATCAGACGGCGGTTCGGCCACATCGTCGTTGCCTCGCAGGTTTCGGCTGGCCCGATTAACCGCCTGCGCGCGCGATATGCAACGGGACCGGGCGCCGGATGTTCGGGCCCGGCGGAGCCACCATTCCCGCCGCGAGAAGCCAGTTGAAACGCACCCGGCAAACGCCAATATGGGTTCCATGGACGCACCCAACCCTTCCGCCATGCCCACCTTCGCCAGCCGCACGCCGTTGCATATCGGTGCCGTCGGCCTGATCGCGCGCGACCTCGACCTGTTGACGAACTACTATCGCGATCTGCTCGGACTGACGGTCCTGGAGAAGACCGGCCGCCTCGCCCGCCTCGGCACCGGCAGCACGGCGCTGATCGAAATCGAGCACCGGCCGGACGCGAAGCCCGACGACCAGGCGCAGGCCGGCCTCTACCACACCGCCTTCCTGATGCCGACGCGGCAGGACCATGCCCGCTGGATCATACATATCGCCCGCAACAAGGTGCCGATCTCCGGTTCATCCGACCACGGCGTCAGCGAGGCGTTCTATCTCGACGATCCCGAGGGCAATGGCATCGAGGTTTACAACGACCGGCCGCGCGAACGCTGGACTTGGGACAACGGCCTGGTCACGATGCAGACCAAACACCTCGACATCGAAGCGATCCTGCGCGAGATCGATCCCGCCACCGCGACCTATCCCGCGGCGCCGGAGGGCCTGCGCATCGGCCACATCCATCTCCGCGTCGGTAGTGTCGAAAAGGCCGAAGAGTTCTATCGCGGCCCGGTCGGCCTCGAACTGACGCGGCGGCGCGGCGGAGCCACCTTCATGTCGTCGGGCGGCTACCATCATCACGTGGGGGCCAATGTCTGGCACAGCGACGGCGCGGGCCAGCGTGACCGCAACCGGGCGGGCCTGGCCTGGTTCTCGGTCGAGGCCGCCGATGGCACCGCCTACGACGCCACCGTCGCCCGCCTGAAGGCGGCGGACGCACCGCTCAGTGCCATGAATGGCGGCATCGAGAGCGCCGACCCCTGGGGCACGCGCGTCCGCTTTCTACAGCCTTGAATCCTACGATTTACGCGCGCGCCGCGGCGCGGACCGGACGCCCGGCGCTGCTGTAGCTCGGCGACGCGAACGCCTGATCCGCCACGACCACCCGGTCGCGGCCGGCAAGCTTGGCCTCGTACAGCGCCATGTCGGCGCGCTTGAGCATCGTGTCGATGCTGTCGCCCGCCCGCCATTCGCCGATCCCGAAGCTGCAGGTCAGCGACAGGTGCTCCCCGCTTGCCGGGATGCGCAGCGCCGCGATCCGCCCGCGCAGCATTTCCGCAATCGTCGCGGCCTTCGTCATGTCGCGCTCTTCGAGCAGCAGCGCGAACTCCTCGCCGCCGAGCCGGCCCGCATGCCAGGGCCCGCTCATCAGCTCATGCGCCACCGCGAAGATCGCCTTGTCGCCGACGTCGTGGCCGTGGTCGTCGTTGATCCGCTTGAAGTGATCGATGTCGACCATCACCGCACAGAGCGGCGCGCCCTTGTCGGCGCGCTGGCACGGCTGGACCGCCTGTTCGAAGAAACCACGGCGGTTGTACATGCCGGTGAGCGAGTCCGTGACCGCGAGACGGACCAGTTCGCGCTGCATGTTGCCGAACCGCTCGGCGGCGCGCAGCCGCGCATAGAGCTCGTCCGCGGCCGGCGGATTGTTCAGGATATCGTCGGCGCCGTGATCGAGCGCGACCGCGAGCCGGTCGTCGCTGGTCGAGGCCGACATCAGGATCACATAGATCGGCCGCTGGCTGCCA
>CAMAWG010000172.1 GCA_945861855.1 Rhodoplanes serenus | reverse complement strand
TCTACCAGCCACTTGTTGTAAGCGCCGCCGACCGCCGCCTCGATGTCGTCCTGCGGGTGCATGCCGAGCGTCAACATCGGCGTCGGAAACACGATCTGGTAGTCGAGGCCGAGCGCATCCATCGAGCGGCGGGCGAGTTCGGTGAAGGGATGCAGCCCCTTGCCTTCGACTTTCTCCAGAAGCGCCTGCTGGTGCGGGATGCGGCCGTAGGCGTGCTGGTAGAGAATGCCGGGCTGCGCGTTGAGCAGCGCGATGTTGGCGCTACCCGGACGGCCCGCGATCGCCTGCCCCATCTGCCGGATCACCTCGTTGTCGATCGAAGCGAGAATTTCCGGCCAGAACGCGGTCTCTGTGACGTGCGCATCGATATCGACGAGGAAGTAATCCTCGTAGCTCTCCGCCTGACGGGTCGCATGCGCGAGGATGTCGCGCGTGTCCGTCTGCATGCTGATTTCTTGCAGTTCGCGGAACTGCGGCGGGGTTCGTTCGAGCATGGCGTGGCTCTCCCTGGCTGGCAGCGCGGCGCAAAGATGCGGGCCGGCGCCCACGGCCACATTACGGATCAAGTGGTCCGGGGCGCAATAGAACGATTCCAGCAACTGGTATGCGCGGAAGGCACGCGGAGCGGCGGACTACGCTGCCGGAACCACAGCCGGCTGGCGAAGCTCGCCGAGCGACTGCCGGGTCACGATCCAGGCGCCCTGCAGCGCCAGCCCCGCCATGACGGCGGCGACGGCGATGGCCAACGCTCCGCCGCCCCTGTTCTTTGCAAGGCGCGGGGTGCGCCTTCATTCTCGACCCTCACAAACGTGAGGGAGCAGAGCGCCAAGAGACGCGTCCTTCAATCTCACGCCTTGCAGCAGGCTTGCGAGGCCCGCCGCGGAGAGGCGTGCACGCACCTTTCGGTGCGTCCGCCTCCCGGCGCTCCACTGGCGGCATTTTCAGGCGGATGCTGACGATGCGTGTCCCGCCATCAACCCCGGGCCGCGTTTCTTGAACCGGCATTTGCGCCGGCCAATGCAGCGAGCTCCTCGCAGAGCACCCATAGTGGTGCCCGAGCGGAGTCCCAGGGCCGCCCGAGTTCGAGGGGAACGTAACCCTCGCCCGCAGGGGCCACATCCGATCCCGCTGAAATGACGTCTCATGACAACGCCCTCGGTTGGATCGGACGCGGCAAATATAAATGCGCCGGAGCGAGCGGGGATAAGTTTTTAATTTGCGAGGAAATTCAAAGAGCGAAGATGAACGAAAGGGGGATAAGTATTTTCCAAGGACTTTTCAGCCCGTGTCCCGGGCGCAGCGCAGCGCAAAGCGGTGCGCTGCAGACCCGGGACCCCGATTTCCTTTCACGAAGCCAGCTGGGTCCCGGATCAGCGATGCACCGCTCCGCGCTGCATCGCGTCCGGGACACGAGGCTGAGTTTGCAGAAGCCGTTCAAAGAATGGCTTACGCCGCCTTCTGCTTCGCCTGGATCAGCTTGCGGTTGATCAGACACTCGGCGATCTGGATGGCGTTGAGCGCCGCGCCCTTGCGCAGGTTGTCGGAGACCACCCACAGCACAAGGCCGTTGTCGACGGTGGGGTCGGTGCGGATGCGGCTGATGTAGGTAGCGTCCTCGCCGGCGCACTCGTAGGGCGTGACGTAACCGCCGGGCTCGTGCTTGTCGATGACGAGGCATCCCGGCGCGCTGCGCAGGATCTGGCGCGCCTCCTCGACGGAGATCGGATTCTCAAACTCGACGTTGACCGCCTCGGAGTGGCCGATGAACACCGGCACGCGCACGCAGGTGGCGGAGAGCTTGATCTTGGGGTCGAGAATCTTCTTGGTCTCAACCACCATCTTCCACTCTTCCTTGGTGTAGCCGTCCTCCATGAACACGTCGATGTGCGGGATGACATTGAAGGCGATGCGCTTGGGAAACTTCTTGGTCTCGGCATCCTGCAGCGAGTAGATCGCCTTGGTCTGGCGGTCGAGCTCGTCCATGCCGTCCTTGCCGGCGCCGGACACGGATTGATAGGTCGACACCACGACGCGCGTGATCCTGGCCTTGTCGTGCAGGGGCTTCAGCGCGACCACAAGCTGCGCGGTCGAGCAGTTCGGATTGGCGATGATGTTCTTCTTGCGGAAGCCCTCGACGGCGGAGGCGTTCACCTCCGGCACGATCAGCGGCACGTCCGGGTCCATGCGCCAGGCCGACGAATTGTCGATCACCACCGCGCCCTGGGCGCCGATCTTCGGCGACCATTCCTTCGACACCGCGCCGCCCGCCGACATTAGGCAGATATCGACGTCGGAGAAGTCGTAGTGGTCGAGCGCCTTGCACTTGAGCGTCTTGTCGCCGAACGAGACCTCCACGCCCATGCTCTTGCGCGAGGCGAGCGCGACAACCTCGTCGGCGGGGAAGCGCCGCTCGGCGAGAATCGCGAGCATCTCGCGGCCCACATTGCCGGTGGCGCCAACGACGGCGACCTTGAAACCCATTGTGATTCTCCGAAAGCACCTGACCGCCGGCCGAATTTGACCGGCAGCGCGCCCGCTTCTAGGCGAAAAAGCTTGATGATTCAACGCTGCGCAGCCACCGCTATCTATGACTTTTTCGGCTGGATGCCATCGCTGGAGGCGATGGGAAGGCCGATGGGCGCAAAAAAAGACGGCGGCAAATGATGCCGCCGCCGAAGTTACACGGGTGGGAACGAAATTCGTCGGAGGGACGCCCTACCAGTCGAAGGCCAGGGGCGCCTTGGCGACCAGGCGGAAGCTCTGGCTCTCGTCCAGCAGCACGCCGGCATTGACCGTCGAGGACCGGGCGAAGGCGGCATGGGTCAACATGATGCCGGCGATGGCGCTTGACGAGGTGATCACCACAACCACCGCGGCGGCTACGATCATCTTGATCATGGGTCTCTCCCTTTGTCCGGCAGCGGCCAACCGCACCGATCTCCATGAGGAAAGAAGTAACCCACGTCTGTTTCCGGCGAATGTCGCGCATGTATTGTTGGTATCGCCACAACCCGGCGATTTCCCGTAACCGAACATTTACTGCCGGAATCGATTTGGCCGCCCGAAAGCCCAAAAGCAACGTCCGGGCAAGCACTTCCATGGCAGAAATCGCCCGAAATACCGGGTAGTCCGGGAGGGCGGTGACATGCGGGGCCAGTACGAAACCATTACGGCCGGGGCGATATCCCCGATTTCGATGGCGGGGGCCGTCATTCGCTACACGTTCTATACGGTCGGGGCCCTGGTTCTGGGCCTGATCGGCCTCGGCGTGCTGTCGGTCTGGAAGGTCGTGCCGAAGCCGGTCGACGCGCCGCCCGCATTCCGCATCGCCGCCAGCGAATTCGCCAGCAAACCCACGAACGGAAACATCGTGACCAGCTCCCGGATCGGCCGCGCCGAGGTCATGCAATACGGCCAGCTCCACAGCCGGAGCAACGATCTCGCCGTTGTGCTGGTGATGCCGCCGAAGGGCATCGGCATGGGCACTCATCTCGTGCAGGACCTCAACGAGGTCAATCTGCTGCGCCTGAAGCGCACGACGCTGACGCAGACGCATTACGACATCGACACGCGCTTCGGCGAATACCGCGCCACCGAGATGCGCGTCGACACCGACGGCCGCTGGAAGCAGTGCCTCGCGTTCCGCAGCCGCTTCGACACCGCGTCGGTCTATCTCACCGGATGGTATTGCGACGGCAGCGGCAGCAAGCCGAGCTCCCATTCGCTGGCTTGCATCCTCGACAAGCTGGTGATCGAGCGCGATCTCGCGTCCAAGGAGGCCGACTCGTTCCTGCGCGGCCGCATGGCCAAGGCCGCCCACTGCCAGGCCGCACCGGTGACGCAGACCACCGACACCGGCCACCGCGGCGTGTCGCCGCCGTCCCGCTGGTCGCAGCCGAGCGCGACTTACCGGCGCAACTATTGAGCTAGCGCGGCGCGAACGGGTTCTGCCAGCCGCCGCGGCCCGCGGGCTGACGCGGCGGGAAGGTCGCTTCGAGATAGTCGAGCACGACCTTCTGCTCCTTCGCCGGCAGCGGCGACATGCCGTGCCGGTCGGTCATCCATTGCAGCGAATCCTCCCACTGCCGGCGCGTCATGCCCTGCTGGGCCACGAGCTTGAAGCCATGGCAGGCGGTGCAGGCGTAGAACGTGTCGTCGCGGCCGGCACCGGCGGGATAGTCCTCGGGATTCTCGTCGCGCGGGGTGAAGGTTTGCGCGGAAACGACGGATGAGACGAACACAGACGCAGCAATAAGCGTGTCCCGGACGCGATGCAGCGTGAAGCGCGAAGCGCGGAACGGAGCATCGCCGATCCGGGACCCCGGTTGCTTTCCATCAGAAATCGGGGTCCCGGGTCTGCAGCGCAGCACTTCGTGCCGCGCTGCGCCCGAGACACAGAAGGGCTGCATCGTCACCCGACCAGCACCGCGACCCGGTGCATCGGATTGCCGCCGTAGCCCTGCGGGTTCCAGTTACCGGCGATGTGCGGCTGCATTTCGCCCTTTGAGTTGGTGCCGCGCGTCCAGATTTCGAAATAGCCGTCCGACGGCAGCTTGACGCTCGCGGTCCAGCGCTGCCAGTCGTACTTGTTCTTCGGCTTATCGACCTTGGCGCGTGTCCAGGTCGCGCCGAAGTCGGTGGAGACGTCCACCTGCCGCACGGTGTTGTCGCCAGCCCAGGCTGCGCCGCGGAGCTTCACCTCCTTGGTGCCGGCCGCGAGCTTGGTGCCGTTCGCAGGACTGGTGATGATCGAGCGCACCGGCATCGATTCGAGATCGCGGAAGTTGGCGTTGTCCGCCCGGCCGCCCGGCACCATCGGCTTGATCGCAACGCGGTACGAGGTCGCGCCCATGCCGGGGCCGTCGTGATATTTGTCGCGCACCCAGAGCCGGTTGAACCACTTGGCCGACACCGAGCCCGGCCAGCCCGGAATGATCAGGCGCACCGGCCCGCCGTGAATGTTCGACAGCGGCTGGCCGTTCATCGCGAACACGATGAGGTTGCTGCCGTCCATCGCCTTCTTGATCGGCACGCCGCGCGAGAGCGCGTCCTTGCTCGCGTCGGCAAGGCTGCGGTCGCTGCCGTAGTGGCCGGTGAACACCGCCGAGGACTTCACGCCCGCCGCCTTGAGCACGTCCGACAGCCGCACGCCGGTCCACTCCGCGCAGCCGGCGCCGCCGTTGGTCCACTGGTTGCCGCGCGCGGTCGGAGTGAAGAACGAGCGGCCGTTGCCGCCGCATTCCAGCACCATGCGCTGCGTCACCGGCTTGAACTTCGCCTTCATCTCGCCGACCGTCAGCTCGAGCTTGGTGTTGACCTCGCCGTCGATCGTCATCTTCCACTTGTCGGGCTCCTTGTTCTCCTCCGGGAGCAGCCCGTTGTTGCGGACAAAGAACTTCGGAGTCGGCGTGGTGTCATCGTCGAGCAGGTGCTCCGGCGTCTCGGCGACCAGCGGGCGCTCGCCGAGCACCACGAGCTTCTCGTCCTTGCCGGGGAATTTCAGATATTGCGGCCCCTTCGGGGCGGCGGCCGGCGCGCCCTGCGCCATCGCCGCGGGAATGAGCCCGCCCGGCATGTTCGACGCGAACGGGATCGCGCCGCCGACGGCCGCGCCCATCGCGGCGAGGCCCGCGCCGCCAAGGAACCCGCGGCGGCCGACTTCGGTCTTGCGGCCGAAAACGGTGGCATCGGCGCGCTCGGCATCCTGCGCGTACAGCTCGTCGATCGATCGCTCGATCTTCTCAGACATCGTGGCCTCCCTGGTTTTCGCTGTCAGACCGCAGCGTTGGCCCCACCTTATGGGGGCGGTTTCTAACATTCAAGATCGTGAATGAATCGCGCCCCGTCCCGGAACGGGATAACCCATTGCGCGTTTTATTGTGGTGCGGTGCGAAGGCAGTCTGTAAACTGACGATGCTGGCGGATTCGGGAGTGAGGATGAACATGCGCGTGATCGCTTTTGCAGTTGCTGCCGCAGTTGCCGTATGCGCCGCTTCGGCCGCCGGCGCGCAGCAACAACAACAGCAGCAGCGAAAGCGGATTGCCCAACCGCTGCCGGCCGCAGGAACCACCTACCTCAGGCACACCGACGAGGCCGGCCGAACCCGCACCAAGATCCTGGTGCAGAAGCGCTCCTACCTCGACGGCGGCACGGAAGTGATGCCCGGCGGCATCCAGAGCGACCAGGGCAACCTGATCGGCAGCTTTTCCTACAATCCGTCGCGGTCGTCGGTGTCGAACGACTCCGTCGTCCCGGGCCGGCCGATCACAGATCCGTTCTTCCTGCCGGGCAAGAACAACCCGTTCTTCAACTAAGCCGCCAGCTTCTCCATCTCGGCGATAATCGCGCCGCCCATTTCCGTGGTGCCGACGAGCGTGCAGCCTTCCGACTTGATGTCGGCGGTACGCAACCCCTTGGCGAGCGCAGCGGCGATCGCCTTGTCGATCATGTCGGCCTCGCGGCCCATGTTGAACGAATAGCGCAGCCCCATGCCGAACGAGGCAATCATCGCGATCGGGTTGGCAATGCCCTTGCCGGCGATGTCGGGCGCGGAGCCGTGCACCGGCTCATAGAGGGCCTTTCGCTTCTTGGTCTTCGGGTCGATGTCGCCGAGCGAAGCGGACGCCAGCATGCCGAGCGATCCGGTCAGCATCGCCGCGATGTCGGACAGCATGTCGCCGAACAGGTTGTCGGTGACGACGACGTCGAACTGCTTGGGATTGCGGACGAGCTGCATGCCGCCGGAATCGGCGAGCTGATGCTCCAGCGTCACGTCCTTGAACTCGCGCTGATGAAGCTGCGTCATCACCTCGTTCCAGAGCACGCCGGTCTTCATGACGTTGCGCTTCTCCATCGACGTGACCTTGCCTTTGCGCTTGCGTGCAAGCTCGAAGGCGACGCGACCGATGCGCTCGATCTCGTAGGTGTCGTAGACCTGGGTGTCGACGGCGCGCTTCTGGCCGTTGCCGAGGTCGGTGATGGTCTTCGGCTCGCCGAAATAGACGCCGCCGGTGAGCTCGCGCAGGATGATGATGTCGAGGCCCTCGACCAGCTCGCGCTTGAGCGCGGAGGCATCGGCCAGCGCCGGATAGGTCACCGCCGGGCGGAGGTTGGCGTAGAGCGCGAGATCCTTGCGCAGCCGCAGCAGGCCGGCTTCGGGACGCACGTCATAGGGCACGCTGTCCCACTTCGGCCCGCCGACCGCGCCGAACAGCACCGCGTCAGCGGCATGGGCTTTCGCCATCGTCGCGTCGGTGATCGAGACCTTGTGGGCGTCGTAGCAGCTTCCGCCGACCAGCCCCTCCTCGGTCTCGAACGTGCCCATGCCGTGGGAGTTCATCCAGGCGATGAGCTTTTTCACCTCGGCCATCACCTCGGGGCCGATGCCGTCACCGGGAAGAAGCAGGAGCTTGTGGGTTGCCATGAGAATCACGCCTCGTAATCGTGCACTGAGTTGAAACGTCATGGCCGGGTTTGTCCCGGCCATCCACGTCTTGCTTTGCAACAAGAAAGGCGTGGATGCCCGGCACAAGGCCGGGCATGACGTGGAGAGGATGTCGCGCGGATTGCTAAAGCGCAACGCGGGGATTGGCAAGGACGGGCGCGATGCGCCAAAACCATGCGATGACAGCAGCTATCGTCCTCGGCCTCGCATCGGCGGCGTTCCTGGGCGCGGGCCTGGTGCTGACGCAGTTCGGGCTCCGCCACATCCATCCGCTGTCGGGCGCGGCGATCAGCGTTCCCTCGTTCACTCTCGTCTTTCTGCTGATCTCGCCGATCCTGCTGCGCGGCGAGACCATCGCCTGGCACGCGGTCCCGATCTTTGCCGCGGTGGGGCTGATCTTCCCGGCGGTGCTGACGATTCTCACCTTCGCATCCAACCGCGCGCTCGGCCCGGTGGTCACGGGCTCGCTCGGCAATCTGTCGCCGCTGCTCTCGGTCGCGGTCGCGGTGCTGCTGCTGCACGAGCCGCTCCGGCTCATCCAGTTCGCGGGCCTCATGGTGGCCGTGCTCGGCGTGCTGACCATCACCGTCACGCGCACCGCGGACATGCGCGACTGGCGCACCTGGGCGCTGCTGCTGCCGCTCGGCGCATCGGTGCTGCGCGGGGTGATTCCGCCGGTGATCAAGGTCGGGCTGGAAATCTGGCCGAACCCGATCGCCGCGGGCCTGACCGGCTACATCTTCTCGACCTTGACGGTTCTCACGGTCGAGCGCATTCGCACCGGCCGCTTCCTCGTGCAGGCGCCGTGGGCCGGCAAGCTGTGGTTCGCGTGCAATGGAATCTGCAACGGCATCGGCACGCTCTTGCTCTACGCCGCGCTCGGCGCCGGGCCGGTTTCGGTGGTGGCGCCGCTGTATGCGACCTATCCGCTGTTCACGGTGGGGCTGAGCGTGCTGGTTCTCGGCAACGTCAAGATCACGTTCCGGCTGGTGGCGGGGACGATGCTGACGGTCGGCGGCGTGGTGCTGATT
>CAMAWG010000171.1 GCA_945861855.1 Rhodoplanes serenus | reverse complement strand
GGTCAGGTCACTCGGGTATCGCAACTTGCTGCGGTCGTAACGTCCGCGGTTCTTCGCCGTCCACATCGGTGACCCTCCTCGAATCAGGCCACCACTCTTGAATCACAACTGATTCAAGGAATTCAAATTGTTCCCGGACAGACACTCAGTCTTGGCTACGGCAGCGTTGACGCGATTGGACTGCTTCGCGGCGAGTTGTAGCCGCTCGTCCTCCGCCTTTGCGGCAGCTTCACGCTCTGCCTTCTCCTGCGCCGCTTTTTCGCCTGCCAGACGATTGCGCTCGGCCTCGGCTCGAAGCACCTCTTCGCGTGCAACCTTCTCGCGGGCAGCCTGCTCCGCCGCTAGGCGCTTGCGCTCCTGCTCTGCTTGGGCAACAGCCTCGCGCTGCGCCTTGTCCTGCGCGGCTTTTTCTGCGGCCACACGCTTACGCTCGGCCTCAGCCTCCGCGGCCTGCTCGCGCACCAGCGATGCGATCCGTAGTTCCGCTGCGCTTTTGTGAGCACTCCTCGGATACCCGGCAACGAACCGGCGCAGTGCCGCGACATCTCTCGTGCTCTGGAGAGTGCTCCACGCGATCTCGTCGGCCGCCGGCTGCACGACAGGCCCCGCGATCGGCATCCGCTCTTCCACCGTCACCGAGCGGCCGGCGAGAAAAATACGCCCGCCGATGGTCTGGTCATAATAGGCCGGCGTCTGCTCGTGCGGCTCCGGATCGCCGTTGTCGTTCTTCGCCCTGAGCGCGATTTTGGCCACCCTCTCGCGCACTTCGACCGCGAGATCGCCAAGGTGAATGCCGGGCTTCGCCAGGTGTTCGACGAACACGCGCGTGAACACCGAATTGCGGTTGGGGTCGTTCTTTTCCAGCCGGTCGAGCGCGGTCTGGCCGGAGCCCGCCGAATAGAGAACGAACACGCCCCGCGCAAAACTCGGGCCGGCCAGGCCGCGGGTGTTGCCGACCATGCGCGTCCCCGCGCGCGGAAACGGGTTGTCGCGGCAGGCATCGATCACCAGCACGGCAACGCGCGCGCCCCTAGCCTGGATTTCGGCAATCACGTCGGCTTCCGTGATCGACGCGCCGCGCACGCGGGCCTCCACGGTCGCAGCCGGCGTGTCGGTCGGCACCAGATAGTTGACCCCACCGATCGCGATGCCGTGGCCGGCATAGAAGAACATCGCGGTGTCGCCGGCTTCGAGCTTCGACGTAAACTCCGCGATCTTGTCGATCATCGCCTGGCGGCCGAGATCGCGCCCGCGCACCACGTCGAACCCGAGTTTTGCGAGCGTATCGCCGACCGCAGCGGCGTCGTTGGCGGCCTTCTGCAAGGCCGGCAGGGTGGCGTAGCGGTCGTTGCCGATGACGAGCGCGACGCGCTTTTCGGCCTGCGCCGAGAAAGTCGATGCAAGCAATAACGCACCGAAGACCAACAATCTGAGGGTGGCGCCCAAGGTCATAGCTTCCCCGCCCCTGACACCGACAGTTTATGCGCTTTAGCGCGTCGATGCAGCAGCCAAACAACGGCAAAGAACAGACGTATCCGGGCGTATGGGCGTTACATCCCGGTTGGGAAATATTCAACTCCCGCCTGTCGCCCGATAGCGACGGATAGCCGGATTGCGGGGGCCGTTCGCGCCAATAGCAAGACAATGACGCCGATCGGCGTGCTAGATTTCAAGCAAATTGAATGCTGGCCAGCTTTGCATGAGGTGTCCAATGTCCAATTTTCGCACGCGGGTTTGCATCGTTCTGGCCGCGCTGATCGCCGCCACAACAGCGGCGTCGGCGCAAACGACGTTGAAGGTCGACGGGTCAACCGGCGCAATGCCGCTTGTCGCAGCCCTGGCCAAAGCCCACGAAGCCGCAACAAGCGTGAAGATTGAACCCGGGAAGGGACTCGGCACGGCAGCCCGGATCGAAGCGTTGATCGCTGGAAGCATCGATATTGCCGTTGCCAGCCATGGCCTGAAAGTCGACGACCTCGTCAAGCGAGGGATGGTCATCGACGAAATCGCGCGCACGCCGGTTGTGTTCGGGGTCAATTCGAGTGTGCACGTCACGAGCCTTTCGCAAGCGCAGATTTGCGCCATCTACTCAGGTGCCGTGGCGAACTGGATGGCGGCCGGCGGCCCCGATCTGGCCATTGCCGCCCGCACCCGGCCGGACAGCGAGGTCGATGCGGAAGTCGTGCGCGACGGGATTGCGTGCCTGAAGACGCTGAAGATGCCGGAAGCGGTCAAGGTCATGCAGCGCGGCGGCGACATGGCAAAGGAACTCGCGGCGACAACCGGCGCCATCGGCATGACGACCACGACGGTCGCCGAGCAAAGCGGCGGCAAGATCAAGGCGCTGTCGCTCGACGGTGTGGCTCCCACAGAAGGCAATGTGGCGGCTGGGCAATATCGTTTGGTCCGCGAGGTTTTCCTTGTCGTCAAGGCAAGCGCCCCCGCGGCGACAAAGAATTTCATCGCATTCGTGAAGAGCGCCGAGGGCGCGAAAATAATCAAAGCCAACGGCGCAATTCCGAAGGTCCCCTAGCCGGTCGAGAACGGCACGCGCGTCACTCGCCATCATCGTCGCCAGCCGCTGGGGACCCCCGGCGCGACCGACATGATCCGAATCTTTTCTTCATCATGCCGTGCCGGGCCGCATGACCGGCCATCCTTGCGCGGCCATCAGCGCCAACCCGGAGACCAGCAAAAGCACCAGGATCACCTTGCGGAACGCGGCATCGTCGAGTTTCCCATACAGCTTGAACCCCAGCCACAAGCCGGCCAGCAGCGCAGGAAGGCCGAGCAGATACAGTCTGACCGTTTCCGCGGTGATGGTGCCGGTGAAGCTCAACGATATGGCGGTCATGACACTGGCCGCCAACATGACCGGCTGAAAGACCGCGCGCTGCACGTCCTTGGTCCAGCCGCGCAACTGACACCAGACGGTGATGATGAATCCCGGCAGCCCGGTCAGACCGCAAAGCATCCCGTTCAGAAATCCGATGCCGCCATCGGCCGCAGTCCCGGCCGGCAATGGCTTGAGCGCCGGCTGCACCAGACCGTAGATGCCGTAAACCACCAGCAGCAAACCCACTCCGCTGCGCTGCGCTGCGCTGCGCTGCGCTGCGCATGTAGGCCGGATCGATATAGGTGAGCAGCACCGTCCCGATGGGGACACCGATCGTGCCGCCGACGATGAATGGCGCCACGTTCCGCCAGTTCAGCGAGCGCCTCAACTTCCAGACGCCATAGCCCTGCGTCCAAAAGCTATAACCGACGATCAGCGCCGTGGTTTGGATCGGCGTGATCAGGTGGAGCCATATGGCGGACACGATAAAGCCCATGGCAAATCCGGCCAGGCCGGATGCGAAACCACCGATAAACGCAGCGAGAAGAAATAGTCCGAGAACAATGCCATCCATGGCTCGCTCCCCCTGTTTCGAGGCGAGCAGCGCTTGGATGGCGAGGTCCATCTTGAGGGGAGGCCGCGATTTCCCCTGCTTTGCAATGTCAGTCAGCGATTCAAAAAATTAGGGCCCAGCAAACATTGTCCCCTCCTTGCGAAGGAGACGGTGCTTGGGCCCACATGCCTGCAAGAACGGGGCGACCGTCGAAGGCCCCACCTCGTCTCATTAGCGCATTACGTTCCGTTGCGCAAACGGAACGTCATTGCGCGGAAAGATGACGGATGCCGAGAGGCGACCGGCGCGGTCGCCCTAGATCACGCCCGGCCGCTGCGGGTCGTAAACGCCGAGGCATTTCTGCGCGTCCTCCGGCATGTTGGGCACGCGCACCTGGCGGCCCATGAACGTCACCCACGGCTTCTCGGCCAAGGGCTGCAGGCCGGCAAAATTCCAGAACTGCCGCTCGCTCATCTCGATCTCGGTGACGCCCTGATCGAGCACCCAGGAGCGGAGCGCGCTCAAGCGCGACTGATCGTCGACGAACATCTTCTCCGGCAATGCCTTCTTCATCGATCTGACTCCCGCCCCCAAGCACTGTTCCGTCCTCGCAAAGCCTGCCCCTTCGCCGCGCGATGACCGGGCATCGGCGCGGGCGGGGCACGGCGGAATGGGAGGACTTGCCCGATGACCGTAGGGCCTGCCGGTTAACGTCGCCTGACGGCCCGGCCCCAAAACGCTTGCTTTCGGGGCCGAATGCCCGGAATCGGGCGATTAGGCTCGACTTTGGTGGCAAATGCGCGCACGGTCCGGCTGGCAGCGCGCACGGCGCTCCTATCCATCAAGACGGCCTCGATCCTGACGCCTGCAGCCCGGCAGGCGCGGCCGGGAAAATTCGCATCTCACGGCGATTTGGAGAATAGATGCACAGGTTCAAGGTCGGCCAGAGCGTCCGGTACAACGCGAGCACGGCGCGCCGCTTCGGCTCGAGCGCCAGCTTCAAGATCGTCAAGCTTCTGCCGCCGGAAGGCGGGTTTCCGCAATACCGCATCAAGAGCCCGAGCGAGGCGCACGAGCGCATCGCCATGGAAAACGAGCTCAACCAGGACTTCTGACCCGACCCATGCAGGTTGCCCAAGGGCCGCAATGACCAAGCAGACGATCGAACTCGACATGCGCCGCGGCATGGCCGCGCAGAAGGCGACCGAGCTGCGGCGGCTGATGTCCGAGGTCGCGGCCAACGAGGAGCTGCTGCGCAGCCGCCAGAAGGAGCTGGAGGAGCAACTGCTCGCCACTCCGGCGCTGACCTGGGCCGATGCCGCGGACAAGGCGCGCTATCTGCTCTCGCTGTTTGCCAGCGCGCCGACCGCGCAGGACCCGCGGCGGCAAATGCTGATCGCCAGGGTATTGGAAGACTTCGTGCGGCTCTCGACCGCGGAAC
Source organism: Rhodoplanes serenus (assembly GCA_945861855.1). Classification (GTDB taxonomy): domain Bacteria; phylum Pseudomonadota; class Alphaproteobacteria; order Rhizobiales; family Xanthobacteraceae; genus Z2-YC6860. The sequence goes on along the minus strand of CAMAWG010000171.1, from coordinate 3,659 downwards.
CGGCCGAAGCGCCATCGGCGCCGCGGCTCAGCCCTTCAACCTAGAGAAAGGACATCCCCTTGCAGGTACTCGTTCGCGACAACAACATCGATCAGGCGCTTCGCGTCCTGAAAAAGAAAATGCAGCGCGAAGGCGTGTTTCGCGAGATGAAGCAGCGCAAGTCCTATGAAAAGCCCTCCGAGAAGAAGAACCGGGAAAAGGGCGAAGCGATCCGGCGGGCGCGCAAGCTCGCGCGCAAGAAGATGGTGCGCGAAGGGCTGATCGCCGATCCGAAGAAGAAGCTGATGGGCGACAAGAAGAAGGCGATGATGGGTCAGCGCGGCGGCGCGGGTGGCGGCATGGGCGGTGGCGGCGGCATGGGCGGTGGCGGCGGCATGGGCGGCGATCGCGCCGGGCCGCGGCGGTCGTTCTAGCCTTCGATCCGCGGATCGCGCCGAGGCTTCGTTTTCGAGCATGATCCTGCCCGGGACTGAACGTCCGGGCGGGATTTTTCGTCAATCGCATTCAGGGATGCCAGACCCATGATGAGGCGGGAATCGCTACCGATCGCCAGCATCTATGTCCCGGTCAAACGCCGGGCGGAGCTCAATCCCGCGACCGTCGACGAGCTTGCCGAGAGCATGCTGCAGGCCGGGCAGCAGACGCCGATCCTGGTGCGGCGCGACGGCGACCGTTTCATTCTGGTGGAGGGCCTGCACCGCCTCGAAGCGTGCCGGAAGCTCGGCGAGGCGACGATCTTCTGCTACCTGGTCGATGCGCGGAAGCACTAGGAAGAAGCGGCGGTCAGATGTCCCGGCCGTCGACCTTCTCGCTCAGGGTCTTCACCGCCTCGGAGATCTTCGGCAGGTGCGGGTTGATCTCCAGCGCGCGGCGGAACACGTCGAGCGCGCGCTTCTCGTCGCCGAACTCCTGCAGGATCATGCCGAGCCCCGACATCGCGCCGAAATGGCGGGGTTCGAGCTTCAGCACCTGCCGGATGTCCTCCATCGACGGGCCGAACTCCTTGCGCATGTAGCGGATGGTGGCGCGACGGTTCCAGGCTTCCGTGTAGTCCGGCTTGATCTTGACGATGGCGTCGAGCAGCTCGATGGCGAGGTCGAGGTTGTTGGCGTCGATCGCGGTCTTGGCCCGGCTCATCAGCAGATTGGCGGTGTCGCTGCCGGACGCGAGCCAGAGCGCCCAGATGCGGTTCTCGACCTGCTTGGCGCTCTCGGCGTCGGGAGCAGCCTTCAAGGCGCCGAACAGGAAGTCGAGATTGCGGGTGCGGTCGCCGCGCTGCGGACGTGGCAGATCCTTCGGGGGCTGCATCGGCTCGATCGCCTGGCCGTGCGGCGGGCTCGGAGGCGCCACGGTCTGCGCAGATGCCGCCGACGCCATCAGCGCAACGGCTGCGGCGGACACCAGCACATACCTGGAGAATCGCGGACCCATAGCCGTGAATTTAGACCCCTGCCGCGCGGCGGCAAGATGGCAAATGCGGCAACCGGTGCCTGATGCGCGGGCGGCGGAAGCCGGCCCGTCGTGGCCTTCGGCCTTTAGCCTTGGCGGGCCTTGAAGCGGGGCTGGGTCTTGTTGATCACATAAACCCGGCCCTTGCGCCGGACAATCTTGTTGTCGCGGTGGCGGCCACGCAGCGATTTCAATGAGTTACGGACTTTCATCACAATCCCGTCGGTTTGGCGTTTGGCAGGTTCTAGGGAGCCTGCCCCGGCCTGTCAAACGGCCAACGGAACAGAAAAAATGTCCGCGCCCTCCCCCCGGGAACCACCGCCGGCGGACCACGCAACAAAGATCGGCCCCTCCCGCATCGCTGCGGGAGGAACCGATTTCAGAGGAGACGAACTCGCAGACCGTCGAAACGGCTTATCAGCAGGCCGGCGGGCAGAGACCGCCGGTCACGCACCACGGCGTAAAGACCGCCGGGTACCATTTGCCGTCGCCGCCGCAGGCCATGACCGGGCTAAGCCCGCCGCTGGCGGCCTTTCCGGTGCAAACCATGCCCGGCGTGCACGGCGCAGCCGCCTTGGCCTTAGCCTTCTTCTTGGCGGCTTCGGACGGCGCGGCCGAGATCGCAATCATCGCCACCGCGACGGCGCCGGCCAGGAGAAACTTGGAAATGGACTTCATGTCGGGAACCCCCTCTGTTGAAAAGAGGGTCAAGAATTGCATGCCCAATCAACGCTCACAAGATCATTCTGGCGGCCCGCGGTGGATAGGTTCTAAGCTCCCGGCCGGCCGGAGATCGTCAGAACAATGCGACGGAGCACCGAACGCTTCCTGACCACCCACACCGGAAGCCTGCCCCGGCCGGACGACCTGATCCGGATGATGTACGCAAAGGAAGAGGGCGTGCCGGTCGATCCGGCGGCGCTGGCCGCCCGGGTGCGTTCGGCGGTCGCCGAGGTGGTCAAGAAGCAGGCCGATGCCGGGGTCGACCTGATCAACGACGGCGAATTGTCGAAGCCGAGCTACGCCACCTACATCAAGGACCGGCTCAACGGGTTCGGCGGCACCGGCAACACCTTCGTCTACCAGGACCTCGCCGAATTCCCCAAGCTCGCCCTCAAGGTGTTCGGCGATCCCGGCCGCTCGCGGCGCAAGACGCCAGCCTGCAACGCGCCGATCAGCGTGCGCGATCCGCAGGCCGCGCGCACCGACGCCGACAACCTCAAGGCCGCGCTGAGCAGCGTGAAGGCCGAGGAAGGCTTCATGAGCGCCGCCTCCCCCGGCGTGGTGTCGCTGTTCTTCCGCAACGACCACTACAAGGATTTCGAGACCTACATCTACGCCGTCGCCGATGCCATGCAGGACGAATACGAGGCCATCGCCAAGGCCGGATTCGTCGTCCAGTTCGACTGCCCCGATCTCGGCATGGGCCGGCACATCCAGTACGCCGATCTCGATCTCAAGGAATTCCGCAAGCGCATTCAATTGCACATCGAGGCGCTCAACCACGCCACCCGCAACATCCCGCCGGGGCAGCTCCGCCTGCATCTGTGCTGGGGCAACTACGAGGGCCCGCATCACTACGACGTGCCGCTCGCCGACATCGTCGATATCGTGTTCGCGGCCCGGCCCGAGGGAATCTCGCTCGAGGCCGCCAATCCCCGCCACGCCCACGAATATGCGTTGTTCGAGACGGTGAAGCTGCCTCCCGGCAAGGTGCTGATCCCCGGCGTGATCGAGTCGAAATCCAACTTCATCGAGCATCCCGAGCTGATCGCGCAACGCATCGGCCGCTACGCCAGGCTGGTCGGCCGCGAGAACGTGATCGCCGGCAGCGACTGCGGCTATGGCACATGGGTCGGACAGGCGGCGGTCGATCCCGAGGTGGTGTTCGCCAAGCTCAAGGCGATGGCTGAAGGCGCGCGGATCGCGACGAAGCAGTTCTGGAAACACTGAGCGCGAGCCGATCTATCGAGTTTGCCGAGTGCGGCTTGATCGACGTCCGCTGGCCGTCCGATAGCGACCGCGGAGGCTCGCACCCCTGATGACTTTGCTTTTCTTGGCGGCTAAGTGTCTGTCCGGGAACAATTTGAATTCCTTGAATCAGTTGTGATTCAAGAGTGGTGGCCTGATTCGAGGAGGGTCACCGATGTGGACGGCGAAGAACCGCGGACGTTACGACCGCAGCAAGTTGCGATACCCGAGTGACCTGA
>CAMAWG010000170.1 GCA_945861855.1 Rhodoplanes serenus | reverse complement strand
TGACAGGCCCGGCAGCGGCAGCATAGGGTCATACATGGCGGGTGTGGCTTTCCTGAAATTGCGTAGTTTTGATTCGAGACCAAAATCATACGCTGAATCAGTACTTTAAGGCACAACCGCCTGCTAGTCGTGAATAATTCGGGCTAGATCGGCATCTGCCACATGCCGGGTCCAGGACCGAAGAGAAAAGTTTTGACAAGAGATTGCAACGGTTTGGATTTGGATCGAGCGTCAAATTCGCTGAATACGTGAAGGTCTGCTCCCTGTATGGCGCCGGGTTCTATTACATCCCCGGCACCGATATCTGCATGAAGATCGGTGGCTATGTCCGCTTCCAGGAAAGCTTCGGGCATCTTGATTCGACGGGTGGCCCGTTCACGGCTGGCGTTGGGTTCAATAACCGCATTGCGAGTGCGAACCAGATCTATCGCAACCGGTACATCCTGACCCACGACACCCGCCAGCAGACCGCGTACGGCACGCTGCGGACCTACATGATCCTCGGCTTCTCGTCGGACAGCAATCTCGCTTCCGCGAACGCTGCTGGCATCTACTCGACCCGTGCGTTCATCCAGATCGCGGGCTTCACCTTCGGCAAGGCGACGTCCTACTTCGACTTCGTCTCGACCGCGGCGGTTGCCTATAACGCGGGCTCTCTCTCCGCGCCGGACACCGGTGACGGCGGGGCTATCGTCGCCGCCTACACCGCGCAGCTCGGCAACGGGTTCTCGGCCACGCTCTCGTTCGAGCAGGAGCGGCAACGCGGCACCAACTACCTCGGCGTCCCCGGCACCGGCGCAGGCGCCCTGGCGGCCGACAATCTGGGCGGAGGCAACCAGCTCCAGGACATCGTCGGCCAACTCCGGCTCGATCAGGCTTGGGGTTCGGCAGCGGTGGCGGTTGCTGCCCACAACATATCCGGCGGCTACTTCGGTGCCAACGAGCAACTTGGGCATCCGGGCGACGAGTGGGGCTATGCGGTCACCGCCGGTCTCCGCCTGAACGCTCCGATGTTCGGACCTGGAGACTTCTTCCAGATTGCTGGCGTCTACGCCGAAGGCGCCACCCGGTATGCCTCCAACACGCCGGGTGCCTTTGTCCGCAAGGATGGCGGCTTCGTTGGGTTCCAGTTCGTCGATGACGGTGGATACTCCGGCACCATCGCGATTCCCGGCATCTTCGAGAAGACCACTTCCTGGAGCGTGATGGCGTCCTACGAGCACTTCTGGACGCCAAGCCTGCGCACGTCGTTGTACGGGTCGTACTTCGACATCTCGCGCAACGATACGTTGAACAACGCGCTGTGCTTAAGCGGCCTGGCCTTGGGTACCCAATTGACCGGTCAGGCGGCGAACAGAGCAGCCGGGTGCGATCTCGACAGCAGCTACTGGGCTGTCGGCAGCCGCTCGCAGTGGAATGTCACGAAGGACCTCTATGTCGGTCTCGACGTGATCTACTCCAAGCTCAACTCCGCGAAGCTCAACGCCGCGGGCACTGCGACCCTCGCAGCGGGCAACGGCGTAGCGGCCGGTCTGTATCGCATCGACGATCAGGACGCCGTGTCGGCCACCTGGCGCATCCATCGCGACATCGTTCCTTGATGATCGCGTAGGATCGACATGACGATCTAACAAACAGCCCCCGGCGGGAAACTGCCGGGGGTTTTTGTCTCGGGCCTCCACGCGGGTGAGTGTTTCAATGGAGTTGGTAAGGGAAACGCCGCACGACAGGCACACCTTGCAGATCGATCGCATCATGCGTGTAGAGCGAGCTGCGTTTGCCGCCAAGTTGCGAGCGGCAAGGGCGGTGCTGGGGCTGAGCCAGTATCAGTTCGCTCATCAAATCGGGCTGACCCAGAAGTCGGTTCACCGCATCGAGCAAGGGGATGTTCAGCCCAAGGCTCGAACCATCCTCATGATTGAACAGTTCTGGTGCCGGCAAGGCATTTCGTTTGAGAATTTGAGCAGCGGTGGATTTCGACTCGTCGTCGAGAGTTCCGTGTTGTTGCCCGATTGAACGATTCGGGTCGAAGCGCGCTCCCGCGCCGCCTCGGTCGGCCTGCGGGCGCATGCAGCATTCTGCAAGAGCATATTGAAAGCCGGGGACTGCGCGGTAGGGCTGCAGGTGCGCGGACGCCGTCGCTAAAGGAAGCTGAAAGCCCAGATAAATAGCGGGTCCAAACGCGGTTGCGCGGCCACCCGGTCCGCCACAGATTTCCCGTGGCCGCGGCTCGATGACATTTGATGGGGTAGAGTTCGCTTTGGCGACACGCTAGAATTGCCGCTTCAGGCGAGGACGCTTATGTCGAAGCTGGCCCTGGTCGGTCTTTCGCTCGGTCTTGCGATTTTGTCTGCCCCATCGGTGGCGCAGCAGGGCGCTGGATCGTCGCCGGGGACGGCGGCGGCTCCGGCCAAGCAGAACAACAAGCCGGCCAATCCCGCGGCGCGAAGGCCTGTGAAGCCGGCGGCCACGGCGCAGGGCGGCGCGGTGCTGCCCGCCGACACGATGCGCCTGCCGCAATCGAACTCCTGGTCGATCTACGATGCCCTGCCGACGCAGTCGAGGGCCGTTCGTGATCCCGTTCCGGAAAGGACCCCGCTCAGCCGCGTTCCGCTGGAAGGCGGCGCAGGGACCGTGGGGTTCGACAGCTTTTCGGCCGGCAGGTCGGTGTCGGTGCCGGGGCAGGAGGTTTATTCGCAGCGGGATTCGTCCTATGCAGGGATGTCGCTGTCCGTTCCGAGCCTGAATAAGGCCCTCCCGACACTGCTGCCGCCTCCGACCGGGCGGTCGGAGTGGTGAGCCGCTCATCGGCGGGCGCGGGCGCCTGAAAGCCCGCCCCGCCGTTGCGCCGCCCCTACTTGCCGGTCATCGCTTCGGTGTACTTGATCAGAAACTCCTTGATCTCGCTCGTCACCGTGCCGAGTCCGTTGAGAACCTCCTGGCCCTCGGCGCCGGTCACCAGGATCGGCTCCGTCTTGATGACCTTGGAATAGTCCGCGAGAAATTGCCGGCTCTTCCACATCTCGACGAACGCGGTGCGCATGATGGCGACCGCCTCTCCGGATGCTTTCGGCGGCATCATCGCCACGCGGAACATGGCGAGCTGCGGATCGCCGATGACGCGCAGCGCCCGGTATTTGAAATCGCCGGCGAGCGGCTTGCCGGGGCGCACCGAGGCATAGAACTCCTCGAACGTCTGCAGGTTGGGCAGAGCCTTGCTGCGCGGATAGGCGCCGTTCTTGCGCGGTGAAAGCTGCCATAGCGGCATGACGACATGCCCCATGGTCGGCTCGACCGAGCCGCTCCAGCCCGAGAGCGACGAGTTGGCGAGCTGTCCGATGTTCTGCAGGATCGCTGTTTCGACCTCCTTGAGGCCGCGATAGGCCGGTATCGGGTGATACTTCACGCCCAGCAGATCGAGCGCGAGCGCTTGATTGAGCGAGTTGGTGTTCTGGGCGTTGAGCGAGAGCGCCTTGAACTCCTGTGTCTTCAGCAGGTCGGCCGCGACGTTGAGCCCCGGCGGCGTGTCCTTGCGGATGTAGACGACCAGCGGGCTCTCGACGCCGGCGATCAGCACGAAATCGGAATATCGCACCTTCAGCGCCGACGTGCCGATCAACTGGCCGGGCACATCCAGCGTGAAGAAGCCGATCGATTCGCCGTTCGGCGCGGATTCGCCGAGCTGGTTGCTGCCGATCAGGCCGCCCGCGCCGCCGACGTTCTTCACCACGATGGTCGGATTGCCGGGAATGTGCGCCGGCAGATGCAGCGCGACGATCCGCCCTTCGAGATCGGTCGGCCCGCCGGCGGGATAGTTGACGATCATGGTGATCGTCTTGCCCTTGTAGAATTGAGCCTGGGCGCTGCCCGGAACGACGGCGGCCAGCGCGATGAGTCCAAAGACAACCAGAATGGCCCGTATCATTGACTGCTCCTCCGTTGGATGTGCACTCCCTTTTTTGTTTGCCGCGCGGCGTGCGAGCGCCGCGACGCTATTCCCGCGTGACGTTGCGCCGCTATTTCTTTGCCGTCCGTTGATCGGTCAGCAGCGTTCCGAGCTTGAACGGCTCGTAGGTCGGTTTGTACGACTTCTCGTCGAGGAACTGCCGCAGGCCGGTGTTGTAGGAATCTTCCTTGTCGCCAGCCTTGATCGCCTGGCCCTTGGCGGCGAGGTAGTCGTAGGCCTGTGGCACGTCCATTGTGCGCACGTGCCGGATGGCGTGCTTGGTCGCGCGCAGCACCGCCGGGCTCTTTTTCATCAGCCGTTCGGCAAGGTCGGTGACGGTGTCTTCCAGTTTGTCGGCCGGAACCGCGGAATTGATCATGCCGATGCGCGTGGCCTCCTTGCCGTCGAACGGTTCGCCGAGGCAGGCGTAGTAGAGCGCGTGGCGCGGCAGCACCGCGTCGGCCACGACCTTGGAGACCAGCGCGCCGGGCAGGATGCCCCAGTTCACCTCCGACAACGAGAAGGTCGCGTCCTCGGCGGCGATGGCGAAATCGCAGCCCAGGAGCTGCATGAACGCGCCGCCGACGCAGAAGCCCTGGATCATGGCGATGGTCGGCTTGTCGTAATTAAGAAGCCTATCCCAGCGCCAGCGGTTGGCGGCGGCCGCGGCCTTCTTGCGTTCGCCGGGATTGCGCTCGAGATCGCGAAAGAATTTCTGCAGGTCCTGGCCCGCACTGAAATTGCCGCCTTCGCCGCCGACGACAACCACTCTGACGTCCTCGTCGACCTCCAGGCGCGCCAGCGCGTCGTCCATATCGTAATGCAGCTGCGGGCTCATGGCGTTGCGCTTGTCCGGGCGGTTCATGGTCAGCCAGCCGATGCCGTCGCGGATTCGCACCTTTGCGCATTCGTATTTGTATTCGGCCATGGGCGTCGTCCTCCAGTTTCCGTTTTTCGGGGCGGGTGTGTGCTTAGCCGTAGGTTCGCAGCACGTGACGTGCGAGCGCCATTTTCAGGATTTCGATCGGGCCTTCGGTGATCATCATGCTGCGCTGGTCGCGCCAGAATTTTTCGATCGGCAGATCGGTCGCGAGCCCCATGCCGCCGTGAATTTCCATGCAGCGGTCGGCGGCATGGAAGGACTGGGTGTCACCGAAAATCTTCGCCATATAGGCCTCGGCGCGGATGTCGCGTCCCTGATCGTATTTCCAGGCGGCATCGTAGACCATCAGCCGGAGCTGGTGGAGCTCCATGAAGCTTTCCGCCAGCATCCATTGCACCGCCTGCCGCTCGGCCAGCGGCTTGCCGAAGGTCACGCGCTGCTTGGCGTATTGCGTGCCGAGCTCCAGGCAGCGCTCGATCACGCCGATGGCCCGCGCGCCGTGGCGGATGCGGCCGGTGTTGAGCCAGTGCTGGGCATGCTCGAAGCCTTCGCCTTCCTCGCCGATGCGATCCTCGACCGGCACCTTGACGTCCTCGAAGGCGATCTCCCACGGACGGTCGTCGATCACCAACTCCTGCGCGCGCAAGAGCTTCACGCCCGGCGCCTTCATATCGACGATGAACGCGGAGATGCCGCCACGCGAGCCTTTCGTGCGGTCGGTGGCCGCGATCAACTGGGTGTAGTGGGCCTCCTCGGCCAGGGTGATGAAGCGCTTCGTACCGTTGATGACGTAGTGGTCGCCGTTTCGCACCGCCGTCGTGCGCATGCCGCCGGGGTCGCCACCGGCATCGGGCTCGGTCTGGGCCAGGCACCAGTTCAACTCGCCCCGGATGGTCGGCAAGAGGTACTTTTTCTTCTGCTCATCGTTGAGATGATAGAGGATCGGGCTGACGCTCGGGCCGAACACATCGACGCCGCGCGACGGCAGCGCGATGGTGCGGCCAAGCTCGGCCCATACGGTGACCTTGGCGATCAGCCCCATGCCGAGCCCGCCGTACTCCTGCGGAACGTCATAGCCGGCAAGCCCCAGCTCCCTGGCCTTGGCGGCCAGATGCGCACGCACCTCGGGCTTGAGCTTGTTGTTCTCGCGCGCGGTTCGCTCGATCGGGATCAGCTCGCGGTCCACGAATTTACGGACGGTCTCCTTGAGCATCCGGATCTCTTCCGGAAGCTCGAAGCTCAGGCCATCTGCGGCGGACGTAGCGTCCATTCCATCGGCTCCTAGGGCAAGCGCGGGACCACGCGAACGTCGACCGCGCGCGCACCCTCGTTCCGGGCAAGCACGATCAGCGGATTGATCTCGATATCGGACAGCCATGGCCGGTGATCGAGGAACAGACCTGACAGCCCGACCATGGCGCGCACCACGGCGTCGGTGTCGCGTGCTGGCCGGCCGCGGAATTCGCCGAGCAGGGCTGCGCCGCGGAGCGATCGGAGCATGTCGCGGGCGGTGTCCTCGTCGATCGGGAGGAGGCGGATCGCGACGTCCTTCATCGCCTCGACCATCACGCCGCCGAGGCCTGCCAGCATGAACGGTCCGAACTGCGGGTCCTCACGCACGCCGAGGATCATCTCGACGCCCGCGACCATCTCCTGCACGAGAAATCCCTCAACCCGCGCGCCCGGAGCGTGGCCCGCAAGCCGTTCGGTCATGGCAAGGGCCGCGGCACGCACCGCCACTGCGTCGGCAAGCCCGAGCGCGACGCCGCCGACCTCGGTCTTGTGGCTTGCCTCGGGAGAGACGATTTTCACAGCGACCGGAAACCCGATGCGGGCGGCCTGTGCGGCGGCCTCGTCCGGCGTCTTGGCGCTGGCGCTTGCCGGCAACGTGAGCCCGTGCGCTGCGAGCAGCGCATCGAAGGCCGCGCCTTTCAAATTTTCAGCACGTCCATGCGGCTCCGCGATCGTGCTGACGCCGCGCCGCAGCGTAGCCGCATAGCGGACGAGGCCCTGCAGCGCACGCACCGTTTCGGGCAGGCCGTGGATGAAGGGAACGCCGGTTTCGTTCTGATACTTCCGGCTGACCTCGGAGGCGTTCTGCGCAATCCGACCGAAGGCGAGGATCGGCTTGTCGGTCGAGTGAAGCACGCTGCGCAGCGGCTCGGGGTCGTAAGGGTCTGCCGGATTGATCGGCATAAGGCCCTGCACCGTGACGAGATCGACCGTTTGATCGGCGCAGACCACCTTGCAGATCTCGGCGAACTTGGCCGCCTGCACCCCGACCGTCGGACCGACGTCCAGAGGATTCTCCCCGGCAAGGCCGGCATCGATCATGCCGGGCAGCCTGGCGCGGGTTTCGGGGGTGAACGGTGCCATCTCGGCACCTTCGTCGCTGGCGTAGTCGAGCACGAGGCCCTTGGCCCCTCCCGAATAGCAGGCCATGGCGATGCGGTCGCCCTTCGGCAGGCGGCCCTGGCTGAAGGCGAGGGAGGTTTCGAGGAGATCGTCGAGCGAGGGACAGCGCACGATGCCGTACTTCCGGCAGACCGCATCGAACACCTGATCGTCGGATGCGATCGCGCCGGTATGGCTCATGGTCGCGGCCTTGCCGCGTTCGCTGCGCCCGACCTTGACCAGCAGGATCGGCTTTCGCGCGGCAAGCGCCTTTTCCGCCGCCGCCATGAACGCCTGCGGCCGGCGGACGCCCTCGACCAGGCAGACGATCGTCTTGGTGTGCTCGTCCTCGATCAGGAAGTTGATGTAGTCGGCGAGGTCGAGATCGAGCTCGTTGCCGCTCGACACCGCATAGGAGAAATCGAGGCCGCGCAGCGCCGCCTGCTGCAGCCAGAATTGGAAGGTGCCGCCGGACTGGAAAACGACTCCGACCGAGCCGGGCTGAAGACCGCGCACGCGCTTGGCCGGGTACAGTAGGAGCTTCTCGCGGAGCGCCAGCGAGCCCATGCAGTTCGGGCCGGAAATGCGAAGCCCGTGCTTGTCGGACAAGGTCAGCAGCGCCTGCGCGCGCTTTCGTCCCTCCGCATCGCCGCCTTCGCCGAATTGCGCGGCGTAGATCAGCGCGCATTTCAAGCCGCTCGCGGCGGCCTCGGCGAGCGTGTCGACGACGGCAGGCGTCGGGATGATGGTCAGCGCGAGGTCGACGGCTTCCGGGATCGCCGCGAAATTCGGATAGACCGGCCGGCCCCACAGCTCGCGGCGCTTCGGATTGACCAGATAGAGCTTTGCCGGAAAGCCGGAATATTCGAGGTTGGCGTAGATCTCCTGGGCCCAGCCGCCGCGGCTTGAATCGGATGCTCCGACCAGCGCGATGGACTTCGGCCGCAGCAGGGGGGCGACGTTACGAAACACATATGCACCCGGACTCGAATCCCGGCCGCGTCTGCGGCGGGACTACCCGACATTCACTTTAGGACGGCGACAGAATGCAGGCTTACGCCTTGGCTGCCAAGGTTCTAAATTCAGTTGGGAGCTCTGCGCTTGGAGTGGTTCGCGCTTCGCTACCGTCCGTCCGGGGTTCGCAGTCCGACCCATGAGTCGCGGACCTGGTGGTAGTGCACCTGGGGGTCGTAGGCGGGGACGGAGAGGCCGAGCACCTGGGGCGTGAGCCGGCCGATCGCGGAGAGCAGGGTGTAGGAGTTCACCAG
>CAMAWG010000169.1 GCA_945861855.1 Rhodoplanes serenus | reverse complement strand
CCGGAATCGGCGGGGTCCGGGTGCGGCGCGTTAAGCAAACAAAGCGCCTCGACTTCATTACGAGTGTGGGCCCGTAAAGTCTTCCAATCCGCATCGAAAAACCGGGCGGGCACGTCCTGCAGTCGAATGGGCTGCTGTGACATAACTCACCTACTAAATGATCATCGAATCGTCGATTTTGCTAGAATAACCGATTCGCAGAATGACAGGTTACGGAACATCTGGCCGGACCGATCATTGGCGCATGAAAAGTCACTGATTGTTGCCCATCCCACGTCGGCCCAAGAAATTGCTAGACGCTCTGCACTCAATCGACCCGCAGCTCCTCTTTCTGGTGTTGCGTTCGCACGACACCTAGCGCGTCCACGATCATGTTCATCGCGGTGTTGGCCCAAACGACGCCAAGGATTTCCAGGATCGTCTCGTTGGACAGGCCTTGCGACTGCAACCGTTGATAGTCCGCGGCCGCGAGCGACTTTGGATTCGCCGCGGCCTTGTGCGCAAAGCGGAAGATCGACAGCTCGGGGTCGGAGAATCCCTCGAACGAATGGGTCTGGATGGACTTGATCTGCTGTTCGCTGAGTTTCTCGCGCCGCAGCGCATGCGAATGACCCTCAACACAGTACTGGGTCTGCTGAGCCGAACAGGTGATCACGACAACTGCTTCCTTGACCCAACGTGGCAATGAGCTCGGTTCGACGACCAGGCGATGCCATGCCTCGGAGGCGGCCCGTACGAAGCGCGGATTCCAAGACATAGCGCGAAAAATGTGGGACGGGCGTCCATACGCCGCCTGAAAATTGTCGAGCACGGCCTTGGCTTCCGGCTTGAGTTGCTGGTCCGTAGGATCGGGGAGATGCGTCATCGATTTTCCCTATAACACGTCGTGCAGAAACGCTCGATCATTCGAGGCTGGAGCCCACCTCGTCCCGAAGATCTGACCAGATTTGCGAGAAAAGGTCCTGAAACCCGGGCGCCAGTTTGCGGTCGGTCGTCGACAGGCCGGTCGGCAGGCCAATCTTATATTGCGACTTCACACGACCGGGTCTTGCGGAGATGATTACAACCTGCGTGCACATCGCAATTGCCTCGGCAAGGTCGTGCGTGACAAAAACCACCGTCATCCCGACGTCGCGCCAAAGCGTCATGAAGTCGTCTTCGATAAGCGTCCGGGTTTGCGCGTCGAGGGCGCCAAACGGCTCGTCCATCAGAAGGATGCGCGGTTCGGTGGCAAGCACGGCAGCAAGCTGCAGGCGTTTACGCATTCCCCCGGAGAGCTGATGCGGATAGTGACTTTTGAAGCGGCCGAGTCCCAGTTTTTGCAGCCACCCCGCGGCGATGTCGCACCGATCCTTGGGCGCGACGCCAGCGATCTCCAGCGCGAATTCGGCATTGGTCTGCACGTTGCGCCACGGCAGTAGTGTATCCTGCTGAAACATGTAGCCGATGCGCCGCGGCCCGGTGACGCGCTGCCCTTCGACCAGAATTTCGCCGCTCGAACAGGTATCGAGGCCGGCGATCAGATTGAGCAGCGTTGACTTGCCGCAACCACTCGGGCCGACGAGGCTGACGAGTTCGCGGCGCCCGATGGACAGATTTATCCCCTGGAGGGCCTGCACTCGGGAGGTCTCGGTCGCGCCGAACTCCTTCGAAACATCCCGAATGCTGATCATGGTTTCTGGCATTTTCGGATCAATCATCGGTCGGTCGCCGGGCATTCACCAGAATTTCGACATGTCTTTGGCGACGACGTCGTCATAGGAAATATTCTGGGTGATCTCCTTGTTTTTTATAAGCCACTCGTTTTCCGCAGCGATTGCCTGCGGAGTGATTTTCGTCGCAAAAGCTTTGGGATTATCGGCCTTCAAGAGATGCGGGATCATCTCTTCCAGCAGCGGCTTTCCGACCGAAGGGAGATTCTTGCTGGCGACCGCGATGGTCATCTGCGGGTCCTTGTAGATTGCATCCACAGCTTTGCCGATCGACCGGACGAGCTTGGCCGCGACGTCGCCGCGTTTGGCGAGGAACTCGTCCTTGACCATAAGACCAGTCCAGATGCGATTGCGCAGGATCGCTGATCCTTGACCTTGCATCATGTCCAGCACGCGCTTGATCGTTCCCTGGCGAACGCCCATGGTGACGAACGGCTCGGCCAGGATTGCGCCGTCCACCTCGCCCTTTTCGAGCGCGAGCATCTGGTTCTGGAAGCCGTCGATCTGAATGAGTTGGACGTCGGGTCCGACCCGCATCCCTTCGTCGTCGAGAATCGCGCGAATGATCTGTTCGCCATCTGAGCCGCGTCGCGGGGTCGCGATCTTGAGATCCTTCAGGCCTTTCACGGAGGATACTTTGCCATGACGCTTGGCATCGACCACGATGGCCCAGTCGCGTGCGCCGGCCATCGCGCTCAGAAGTTTCACATTGATGTTCTTGGATTGTAGAAGGACTGCGCGGGTCACGGCGCCGCTGGCGACATCGACGCTCCCGCCCATCATCGCCGCCGCGCCGGCGGAGCCGCCAGCCATGTAGATGTTGCTGACGTCGAGACCCTCCGCGGCGAAGAAGCCGCGCTCCTCGGCCACCATGGCCGGCAGCAGGTGCAAGGCGATCGGCGGATGTCCGATCGTGATCTTGACCTTGTCCTGCGCCACGGCCGCCATCCAAGACAGACCATTCCCAGCATCGCGAAGTCGCAGATCAGGCGCGTTTTCCAACCCATGAAACCCTCCCTATCGCTGGATTAAAGCGTAACCTCCTGCCGCCAATGAAACAGTCGGCGGTCTAACCATTCCAGGCCAAAGACCAGAACGAAGCTCAGGACGCCGAGCGCAGCGAGGCCTACATAGACGCCCTGCGTGTCGCCACGCTGCGCTGATTGATAGATGTAATGGCCGAGACCCAGATGGGACGCGATGATTTCGCCGACCACCGCGCCGACAATCGCAAGCCCGATGCCGAGTTTCATCCCGGCGAAGATATACGGCATGACCGACGGAATCATGATCTTCGATACGATCTGCGACCTGCTTGCGCCCGTCGTTTGCGCGAGCCTTATCAATGCTGGATTGATGGCACGGATGCCGACTATCACGTACATCAGTAACACGAAGTAGACGAGGCTGACGATCAGCACGATCTTCGAGAATAGTCCGATGCCAAACCACAGCACGAAAATCGGCGCGAGCGCTGGCCGCGGAATTCCGTAGATCATCAGTAGATACGGCATCAGGATTTGCCGAAGCCGGTTCGTCATTCCGAGCGCGATGCCAAGTGCCACGCCGCCGATCACACCGAGCCCGAAGCCTGCGACGGTCTCGACCGTGGTCGCCCAGACGTGGGTGAGGAAGGTGCCACCTTGCGTTTCCTGCACTAGACGCACGAGCACCCCGATCGGCGGGCTGAACCATTTTGGGTTGATCATCCCGATTTTTGTGCCAATTTCCCACGCGCCGAAAATAAAGATGACGATCAGCATCTGAATGGCGAAAATGGTCGTGCGGTTCATCATGAGTTGTACGCTAACGTGGGGCTGTCCTCATCAATTCCGAGCCGGCGTCCGATCCACGCGATCGAGATGTTGGCGATGAGGACGAGAATCAACAGAAGGAATAGTGCGAGGTAGATCAGTTCTGAATTGAAGCTCGTCATGCCTTCGTCGATCATGTAGCCGAGGCCTGACTGCGCGGCGATAAATTCGCCGAGAACCGCGCCGATCAACGCAAATGTCAGCGACACCCGAAACGCGGCGAACAGCCACGGCATGATCGAAGGCATGACAATCTTGCTGAAGATTTGGATTTCGCTGGCACCCATCGTCCGCGCATTGTTGACTAGCTCCTGGCGAATCGTGCGCATGCCTGAGTAGGTGCTGAGCGCCATCACCACGACGACCAGTGAGAAGGCGACAGCTACCTTCAACATAAAGCCGATGCCGAACCAGACCATGAATAGTGGCGCCATCGCGATCTTGGGAAACGCATTGGCGACCAGCAGAAACGGCTCGAAGATTTCGCGCATGGGCCGGGAGATGCCGATCGCGACGCCGATGGCCACGCCGATCACGCAGCCGGCGGCGAGGCCGATCAGCGTCTCCGCCACGGTTACGCCGATGCTGGGCCACAGAATGTCCTCGTGATGCAACTCGACGGCCTTGGCCAGGATCAGGCTCGGCCGACTCAGCCAGAATTGATTGGCGTTGAAGATCTCGGGGTAGAATTGCCACAGTAGGATGGCGGTTACGCCCAACAGGATACGGCCGCCAATGATGACGGTTGCATCGTCAGCGAATAACCTCAGTGCTGCGGCTCTGATACCCGATGTTCCCATCGCAGCCCCCTCGACCAAGCATTCCGTCGTATCGACCTGTCACGAGGCGCGTGCAGCATTCTTTCCCGCAATACGCCCGGTGATGAAGCATTCCGCAATGTTTCCGCCGGAAAGGTACAGATGGCCGAACGCGCTTCCCATCTCACCGGCGGAGAACAGATTGGGAATCGGCTCGCCGTAGGCATCGATGATGCGCTGCTTGCCGTCGTGGACGGGACCGCCTTGAGTGTTGCTGCATACCGGCCACATCCTCGCGCCGTAGAATGGCGGCGTGCTAACAGGGGTCATGGTGCCGGAGGGCCTGCCAAAATCACTGTCCGCGCCGGCGGCGCATTGCGCGCTCCATCGCGCCACTGAAGCTTCGATCGCCGCAGGGTCTCCGCCCAGCATTTGTGCCAACTCTGCGAGCGTGTTCGCTTTCTTCAGAATTCCGTTCTCGACCTCCTTCATGTTGTCGTCGCTCCACTCGTAGTAGACGTCTGGATCGTTCGACGTCGGCCGGCCGAGTGGATAGAGCTTGCGGCCGTTTTCGTCGCAGAGGAAGAAGCCGGGAATGCGCGGGTAATCCTGGATCGTCGGGTCGAAATAGTGCAACTGGCGATGCGCGGTGTCCTGCGTGTACGGTTGGTACTCGTTCATGAACCTGCGACCGGAGCGGTCGAGCAGAATCCACGCCATCTTGACGTTGGCGGTGGCCTCGCGGCCCGGAATCCAGTCAGGGAGCCGCTTGACGCGGATCGCGTAAGGGTAGGTCGGATCGACGTGCTTGAACCCGTAGGCGCCGTGGAAGTGCCACATGTGCCAAATGTCCGCTCCCATATCCTGCGCCATGCGGATTCCATCGCCGGTGTTGCGAGCTGCCGCGCAGGGAAGGATCGGTTTGCCTTCCCAGAACTGCTCCCGCATGTTGGCGTTACCTTCAAAACCGCCGCAAGCCAGCACCACACCTTTTGTCGCGCGTATCCGGCTGACGCCGTTGCCATTGCGGATGGTTACGCCTGTCACCTCGGGCTCGGTGCCCTCCGAGATCAGACGCAGCGCCTCGGTCTGCATGCGGATGGTGATCTTGGTGCCGCATGAGGCGATGTTGTCCTCCACCATCTTGAACAACATCGGCCCGCCTGGCGCGCCGTTGGCAGAGGGATAGAATGCGCTGGCGCGGAAGTTGGGAACGCTGACGACAGTCGTGTGATAGAAAGTCTCGGATCCTGACATCGGATAGTTCGCGCCGGTCTTGCCGTATTCTTCTGTGGTCGTGATTTCGGCATCGTTGGCCTTCGCCAGGTGGCGGACATAATCCTCCATCTCGCACATGCCATCGGAGAGTGCCCGCACCACGTCGTCGCCCGTGCGGCCGCCGTTGGTGAGGTTCAGATATTTGTAGGCCAAGCTCCGATCGCCGGCCGAGCGCACCGCACCATAGGAGCAGATCGAAATCCCCCCCGGCACCGATGACTTCTCGATCAGCAGGACGCGGGCTCCATGCTGGGCCGCTTCGAGGGCAGAGATGCCGCCGGCATAGCCGTAGCCCACGACAACCACATCGAAGGTTTCATCGTAACTCGAGACCGTCCGAGTCGGTTTCTCACTGTTCGCCATGTTCACTCCCTCGTCGGCGTCGACGTTGTGTACGTGTAATGTTGTTTTTGTTTTTCGGACCGGGGCCCGTGGGGTAATTGAAGCAGCCGCAATTTCATTATACAATTAGAAAAATACGATGAACTAATAGCGTTTTGTGATGTATCCAAGCCTGAACAAGATTCGCAGCTTCATCTCGGTCGCCGAGCACTCAAGTTTTCGCCGGGCCTCCGAGGAATTGCTGCTATCTCAGCCAGCGCTGAGCACGCATGTCCGCGACCTTGAAGCGGAGCTCGGAGTCGTTTTGCTGAGCCGTACGACGCGCAGCATCCGCCTGACCGCGGCGGGCGAGCATTTTTTGATCCGCGCCAAGCGGATAGTGTCGGAGCTCCAATCGGTCATGCTGGAGCTCAAGGATCAAGCTGAACTCCGGCGCGGGCGTGTAACTATCGCTTGCCTTCCGACCATCGCTTCGTCGAGTCTTCCGGCCGTGCTCGCAACGTTTGCTCGCCATCATCCAGGCGTTCATGTCGAGGTGCTCGATGAAGTCGCTGATGTTCTCTATCAGCGGGTGCTCAGTGGTGAAGCGGACGTTGGCATCGGGCCGGCTCAGCCTCACAAGCAGGATCTCGAATTCATTGCCATGGTCGATGATCATTTCCGAGCGGTATTCCCGAGCGATCACGCGTTCGCGGGCCGCAAAACGGTGAAGCTGGCGGAACTGGTGAAGCACCCATTCTTGACGCTGGCGTCGCATACGAACGTTCGCAGTATTCTTGATCGTGCGTTCGAGGACTCAGGCCACGTGGTCGATCCGAAATATGTATTCTGCCATCACTATACTCTCGGAGGCATGGTGGAAGCGGGATTGGGGATCACTGCCCTGCCATCTATGTCATTGTCGATCCTTGGCCATCCGCGATTGATGAGCGCTCGGATTGTCGAGCCACAGGTGACCCGCGTGATCGGAGTGCTTCGCCGGCGTAACGACGTGCTCTCGCCTGCGGCGACAGCATTTCTGGCTGCGGTGTGGGAGGTGTTCCGAAAGGTGTCGCCGCGACGCAAACAGATCACAATGAGCATGCCTGTGCGGTCGTCTACTTAGTAGCGCGGCCGGCCTCGATCGCCATGCTTTCGGTAGGTGGGTGTCAACAAAACCGGGTGCAGGCCATCTGAGCAAGCTCCCTTGTCAGCAATGTTCTACTATTCTCGGGAGAAGTTGCTATTATTCAAAATATGAATCGCTCGCAAATGCTTTATAGGATCTTGCATTGGTTCAAGAGAAGTGAACTTGCACTCCCTTTGGAAGGAGCATTGGGAACTCTGTTGATATTTTATGGTCTAAGTCAGATTGATTGCATCAATCTCTGGACAATATTGGGTGCCAGTCTTCTGATCCTTTGCATTTTGCAGATACAAGCACGTCTTCCCGATCGCGACTGGCAGTGAGGAGTATTAGCTAGTCTCGTTTGAACGGGATACTATGAGGGATTCGTAACCCAGAGATATGCAATTGCAAGAACGACTAGGATTGCGGCAGTGATTAACGAAACCGGCCAATTCATTTCGTCAGGATGTTGATTCATGTCGGCCCTACAATTACCTGCAATTTAGACAGTTCAGATAACCTCGTCGGTTTTGTCGTCCGTTTCTCCGTATCGGCGAAGCGTCGCTGGTCGAGTGCCCTCATAAAGCCGCGCGATGCCAGGCGCGATCTTCTCGTTCTCCCGCTCGAACAACGACTTTCCGTCAAGATCGCTTTCCACCAGGAACGGGCCAAAATTCTCGACTTCGAGTACCCAGGCAGCCTGCGCTAGTCCGAGTTCCTCGGCCCAGTACACGCCCGACACGCGCTTGATCCCGCGACCGAGCAGCGCACCGGTACCATAGCCGACAGTGGTGAGATAGACGGCCTTGTTGGGCACGAACGCGCTCTGGTAAATTTCCGAGGTCATTCCACCCTTGCCCATGATGATGTTGCAGCCGGAGAGCTTGAGCCATTCGTCCAGCCAGCGGGCAAAACGGAACGAAGCGGTCGCCGTGACGGCTCCGACAGTGTGGCTGCCGTCGGAATTGATGGAAGCCGCAGGCGAGCAGTGGAAGTTGGCGAGCCCCAGGGTTTCACGCGAGGCGGGCATGCCGGCGCCGTCTTCGATGGCATGTTTGTAGACGCCCTCGCGCGCGGTGAACACGCGTCCGGTGAGATAGACGACGGATCCGATTTCGAGCTTACGCAAATCGGCAGTGCTCGCGGGAAGATTGAGGTGGACGGTCTTGAGCCCGGAACCTGCCATTGTACTCACTCCGCTGCCTCGACCATCGGCTGCTGCCATTCCACGGTCGAGCGGCGACTGTAATCGGTGAACCATTCGGGATCGGTACGGAACTCAATACGGCCGTCCGGATGGAGGCGCGCCGTGGAGCGTCGCGAGGACAGGCAGAACATGTGCACGGACATCGGCATGCCGCCGGTATGGCAATAGCCGACCTCGACGTGACAGTCGACCACCATGGACGACCCCATGAACCCCATGGCACCCATGCCGATCGAGTTGCCGATCTCTTTCAACTCGTCTTCGAGCGCAGCGATCTTCGA
>CAMAWG010000168.1 GCA_945861855.1 Rhodoplanes serenus | reverse complement strand
TCGCTGAAGGTGCCTGGCTGAACCAGTTTGACGACGTTAGAATTCGACACGGCATATTACTCCTTCGGTGGAGAAGTGGAGGCTTCAACTACCCCCACGATATGCCGCCTTCCTGATCTACCCCGTCACCAACTTTCGACCATAGCTCCGTCTCTCCGTCCCCAGTCTCTCCGTCCCGCCGCATCGGCGAGAACACCTGGGGATTTACCTGCCTGGACTTTGCGCGCTCACGCCCGCATGGAAGGCAATATATTGCACTGCACAAAAAAGCCAAGATTTATTTTGCAATGCACTCAATCGTGGCATGCAACGCTGCCAAATGTGGCATTGCGCCTTGATTTTCTTTAACTTTTTGGCAACTCCACCGACATACTTTTGAGCGTTGTGCCGTCTAGGTCACGCTCCGCCCGGAAAATGGGCGGGCGCCGTGTCGGCACAGTTGGACGAGACAGGGGTCCTGGCTGCCCGGCCTGACGCGCTTGGGACGGGCTGAAAACGGGGAAACTGCATCATGGTTTGCGTACCGGTCGGAGCCTCCCGCAGGCTCCGTTGGGGATGTTTGAGCCTTACCGCCATCGTCGCGCTGCTCGCGATCGTGCCCGATCCCGCCGATGCGCGCTCCCGACGCAAGCGCCACACCAATCGCGCCGCGTTGGCCTCGAGCTACAACCCGCCCTACGCCGCCATCGTGGTCGACGCCAAGAGCGGCGCGGTGCTGCACCAAGCGGCCCCCGACAGTCCGCGCCACCCGGCCTCGCTGACCAAGATCATGACGCTCTACCTGCTGTTCGAGCAGCTCGAAGCCGGCAAAATCAAGCTCGACACGCCGATGGAGGTGTCCGAAGAGGCTTCGATCCAGGCGCCGACCAAGCTCGGCCTGAAGCCCGGCGACACGCTGAAGGTTGAGGATGCCATCAAGGGGCTCGTCACCAAGTCGGCCAACGACGCCTCGGTGGTGATCGCCGAGGCGCTGAGCGGCGGCAGCGAGGACGACTTCGCCCGCATCATGACGCGCAAGGCCCGCGCGCTCGGCATGAAGAACACCACCTACCGCAACGCCTCGGGCCTGCCGAACGACGAGCAGATCAGCACGGCGCGCGATCAGGCGCTGCTCGGCATCGCAATCCAGGAGCGCTTCCCGAAATACTACCGGTACTTCTCGCTCGCGAGCTTCGTCTATCGCGGCCGTGCCATGCGCAACCACAACAAGCTGCTCGGCAAGGTGGAAGGCGTCGACGGCATCAAGACCGGATACATCCGCGCCTCCGGTTTCAATCTCGTCTCCTCGGTCAAGCGCGGCCCCCGGCACATCGTGGCGGTGGTGCTGGGCGGCCGGTCGGGCGGCCAGCGCGACGCGCGCATGCGCACATTGATCGACAGCCATATTGCCGAAGCATCGACCAAGCCGCAGGCCGCCCTTGTGGCGGAGGCGCCGAAACCCGAACCCGCGCCGACTCCGGTTCCAAAGCATTACCTTGCCGCCGCCGACAACGCCCCGATGTTCAACCCTGCGCGCGAGGCGACCGCGGCGATCGCTCCCGGTTCGAACGCGCCGATCACGCCGGTCAAGGTCAAGACCGTCGCGGTGAAGATCGTGCCGCCCAAGGCAAGCTCAGCCGGCGCGTCGGCGGCAAAGCCCGAGCCGCTGCGCGCCACCGAACCCGCTTCATCGCCCCGGGAAGAGGCTCTGGTGCAAAGCCTGGCCGCCGCGACGCCGGTTGAAGCGCCGCCGCTCGCCTTCGGTCCAAGCGTGCTGGGCCGGCTGCCGGCGATGATCGCCGCCGCCCAGGAGGCCGCGGTGCCGTCCGCCAAGGCTGAACCTGCGAAGCCCGAAACCGTCCCTGCGGCAAAGGCCGAGGAACGCTTTCCCTCCGCCCCTCGAAACGCCGCCCGCGGCGGCTGGGCCGTCCAGGTCGGCGCGTACGAGGATGAGGGCGAAGCCAGGCAGCATCTCAGCTCGGCCAAGAGCAAGGCTTCACCCATCCTGCAAAAAGCCGAGGCCTACATCGAGCGCACCGTCAAAGGCGCCAAGACCTACTATCGCGCGCGTTTCGCGGGCTTCGACCGCGATCAGGCGGAAGCGGTCTGCAAGCGCCTCAAGCGCGACGATATCGCCTGCATGGCCTTGAAGATCTGATCTCGTGAAAACGGGCAGCACACGGGCCGGCAATCAGAACCGGCGCAAGCGAACCAAACGGCTCCCCCCCGTGTTGTCGGCCGGAGACCTAGCCATGGCGTCGCAGCAGAACCTCTTTGGCCTCGTTGATCTGGGCCGCGAGAAAGGTCGAGCCCCCCTGGTCGGGATGCAGCTTCTTCATCAGCGCTCGATGGGCGCGCTTGATTTCCCCGGCGTCCGACCCCGCCGGAACGCCAAGGACCTGATAGGCCTGCTCTTCGGACATTTTGGTGCCGGTTCGCGCCGGCCCGCTCTCAGCGCCCTGCCCCGATGCCGCGTCACCCTGCGCGTGTTCACGCCAGCCGGGCTCCCGGCGGTCAAGATACGCAGCCAGTAGCGCGCGGCTGTCAGCGTCGAATTCGGCGAGCAGGCCGAGCAGCACCGTCAATTCGAGAGAGTCGAGCGACGCCCCCTGGTGACGACCGGCGAGGATGGTGCCCCGCATCCCGCCACTGTCGTGATCGAGCTCCATCTCGACGAACGGCGAGCGCACCCGCGACACCTGCCCCGGGGTCTTCTGCGTGCGCTGAAACCATCCAGTCGATGCGAACGGCCCCCAGCCCAGCAAGCCGAGGCCCGTGAGCCCGAGCGGGATTGCGACCTCAAGGTGCCCGCGAAAAAACAGAAACGCCGCCGCTCCCATCGCCAGGATGCCGCCCGCGGGCCGCATGACCTTTGCCAGATACTTCGGATCGGCCTTGGAATAGGCGTTGAGGCCCCACAGCACGAGCACCAGGATGAGAACGCCAAAAAGCAGGGTGGGCATGGCTATCTCAACTGCGCCAGCAGCTTCACGGCGCCGCTGTTGTGCCGCGCCTTCAGGTCCGCGAGCGCCTTCATGCCGCCCGCGGCATAGGCCGCGACCGCGCGCAGCAACTCCGCAAGCTCGTGAGCTGCGCTGATGTCGAACCGGCAATAGGCGCCGCGCGACAGCCGCGCGATCTCGCGGAACGCCTGCTCCGCCACCGCATCGCGCCCCTCCTGGAACACGAAGGCTGGCACGCCGAGCAGGCCGAGTTGCCCCGCCGCCGCGCAAAGATCGTCGATCGGTTCTTCCATGGCGTCGCCGACGAACACCAGCGCCTGCACCTTCTTCGCCTCGTTCTCGCGGCGGGCGTGGGCGAGGATTTTTCCGATCTGGGTGTGCCCGCCGCGGCAGTCGATCTTTTCCATCAGCCCGCCAAGCTGGCGCGCATCCGAAACCCAACGCGAGGCGCGGCATTCCGCAAGCCCCCGATAGTAGAGAAGCTGCACGTCCAGTCCGCCGATCGCCGACGTCTCGCGGAACATATCGGCCTGCAGGCTGCAGGCGGTGTCCCACATCGGCTGGCGGCTCATGGTGGCGTCGAGCGCGAAGATCAGCCGGCCGCGCTGGCCGGACTGAGCGGTCTGACCGAGCGACTTGACCTGCTTGAGAAACGCATCGATCTCGGCGCGCGGAGACGCCGCGGCCGGCTGTTTCCGGGTTTCGGTCGGAGTGGGGTCTTTCGCCATCAGGGCCCGCGGGTGGTTCGAATCCGCTCTATAAATGCGCCTTCGCACGCCCGGCGCAATGGCCAGCACGGCAAGAATGACCGGCGGCGGTGCCGCACCTCGGAAGCCGACTACGAGGCGATGATGTCGGGCAGTTCCAGCGGCTGGGACTGGGCGGCGAACCACTCCTGGCGAGCGGCGGCGCGCCGCATGCCGCGCTCGTCGATCGGCAATTTGAGCGATTTGAGCAACGTCTCGACCTCCTGCCGCGCGGTCACATGCGACATGTTCGGCCGTGTGCCGAACGTGCTCTCGTCGAGATCGTCGAGCGCGGTCAGCCCGCGCGGATAGAACTCGCGGAAGATCACGCGCTCGGCGAAGCCGTCCACAGCGCGGAAGCCGAGCCGCAGGGAAAGCTCCTGGAGCCCCTCGCCCACCAGCCGCTTGTTTCGCGATCCGAGCATGGACAGACGGTTGCGCACCACGATCCAGTCGATCGTCGCATGATCCACCACGCGGCGCTGGCGGCGCGCATCCGCCACCATGTTCGAGAAGTGGCTCGTGCCGGTCACCGCGAAGGTCACCGGATCGACCGTGCCGAGCACGTCGAAATCGACGAAGCTGTCGTTGAGCGGCGTGATCAGCGTGTCGGCCATCGAATGGGCCAGCCGCATCAGATAGCTGTCGTGGCCGGGCGTATCGATGACAATGAAATCATGCGTGTGCTCGATCGCATCGACCGCGGCGGCGAATTCGTTGAACTCGGTCGCCTCATTGTCGGAGACAAGCGCGCCATCGGAGCGCGCGATACAGTAATGCGACGGCAGTTCGAGATCGAGCCGGGCGTGCTTGGCCCAGGCGCGGCGGTTCTCGATGTAATGGGTAAAACTTTTCTGGCGCGAGTCGAGGTCGATCGTGGCGACCCGCTGGCCCGCCTTCAGCAACGCGACCGCGATATGCATCGCGACCGTTGATTTGCCCGATCCACCCTTTTCGTTGCCGAGTACAACGCAAAAGGCTGAGCGTGGCCGCACGCTACCCTCAACCGACATGGCACTCCTCACAGGGCCACTACATCGGCCTGACCCCGCTTGCGGTCAAGATTAACACGTGTTTTCGATAGGTTAAGGATTAACTTGAACGATGACCCGAAGATCGAAACCCGCGACTGTCCAGGTGCTGCGCACGCTTTCGGCGATGCGCACATGGACGGCGCGCGCTCGCGGCAAGGGCGAGACCGTGGCGCTGGTCCCGACCATGGGGGCGCTGCACGCCGGTCATCTGGCACTCGTCCGCCTCGCCAAGCGTCGGGCCGACCGCGTCATCGTCTCGATCTTCGTTAATCCCGCCCAGTTCGCGCCGAACGAGGATTTTTCGAGCTATCCCCGAACCTGGGACGCCGATGCCGCGGCGCTGTCGGAACTTTCGGTCGATGCGATCTGGGCGCCGAGCGTCGCCACAATGTATCCGGACGGCTTCGCGACCAAGCTCGTGCCGGGGGGACCGGCGCTGGCCGGCCTCGAAGACAAGTTCCGCCCGCATTTCTTCGGCGGGGTCTGCACGGTCGTGGCGAAGCTCCTGCTGCAGGTGGCGCCGGACTTCGCCACATTCGGCGAGAAGGACTACCAGCAACTCAAGGTCGTGACCGCGATGGCCCGCGACCTGGATATCCCGACGAAGATCGTTGGCCTGCCGACGGTGCGCGAAAAGGACGGCCTCGCCATGTCCTCGCGCAACGCCTACCTGTCGGCGAACGAGCGGGCAGCCGCGCCAACGCTGCATCGCGTGCTCAAGCAATGCGCGGCCGGGCTCAAGGCCGGACAATCCCTCGCCGCCACCCTTGACGAGGGCACAGCGCAGATCGAGAGCGTGGGCTTTGCGGTGGACTATCTCGAAGCGCGGCACGCCGAGACGCTGGCGAAGATCGCCACGCTTGCGGACGGCCCGGCGCGTTTGCTGGTGGCGGCCAAGCTCGGCCGCACGCGGCTAATCGACAATATCGGAGTTTAGAGCAGCCCCAATTCCCGCAACTCGCGGCGCAGCGGCTCGGGCATGTTCGACGTGCCCCGCGCGACGCGATCGAGATCGGGCGGCGCATCCTTGTCGGCGAGATAGCGCCAGCCCTGGAACGCGCGGTAGGGCCGCGGCCGCACCGGCACGCATTTCGGATCGAGGACGAGCCGGCAGCGGCCGACGCCCGCCTTGTCCACGAACGGGCGGATGTCGAGGATGCGCTCGCGGCAGAGGATCTCGCCGCGGATCACCCAGAAGATCGAGCCGCCGCCCAGAATTTCCTCGGCGCGCTTGGGCACCATGCGGGTGGTGTGGAAGCGCTCGGGCTTCTTGACGCCGCGCTTTTTCTGCTCGGCGAACTTGAGCTTGATCCAGTCCTCCAAATCTTCGATGGAGTCGGTGCCGACGCTGAGCTTGATCAGGTGAAGCGGCATGTCGCGGATCCCGAATTACTCGTCGATCGCTTCAATGGTCATCAGCTTGGCACTCTCGGCAACCTGCATTCCGGCGGCGACCGCGATCCCGGCAACGCGGCCGTCACGCGGCGCGGTCAGTGCGTGCTCCATCTTCATCGCTTCGATAATTGCCAAACGCTGACCCTTTTTCACCCGCTCGCCATCGGCCACCAGCAGCACCAGGACCTTGCCGTGCATCGGCGCCCTGATCTGCCCATCGCCGGAGGCGTGATCGAGATCGCCCGAGCCCGGATCGGCGCGGCGGACCACGGTCTGGCGGCCCTGGCGCAGCACGTGGATGGCATCTGCCGCCGGGATTGCGGTGGCATCAAGAGCGGCGGCCACGCCATCCACAGCAACCGCCGCGCCGCCTGGACCGTACTTGACCTCCGCCTGCAGCGGCGCGCCATCAACCAGAATGGGCAGCCTCAGAGCACGAGCACTGGAAAGCTGAAAGCCATCGGTTGCGTCCCAGGGCGACGCGGGGACGTCGGCGGCGCGACCGAGGCTTCGCTTGATCCGAACCATGTCGCGTGCCAGCAGTTCAGCTGCGCCGAATGCCGCCGCCGCGTAGTCTGCACTGCCGCCGCCGAGCGTCGCCATGTTGCGCTCGATGAAACTGGTATCGAATTGCCCCGCGCGAAATTCTTCCGCGCGGCAGAGCGCGGCGAGCAGAGCGAGATTGGTGTGGGGACCGGCCGCGATGGTGCGTTCGAGCGCCGACGCGAGCCCGTCCAGCGCCGCCTCGCGCGTCGGCGCATGCGCGATCATCTTGGCAATCATCGGATCGTAGTAGGGCGTGATCGCGCTGCCCTGCTCCACGCCGGTGTCGACCCGCACGCCGCCGGGGAATTGCAGAGCGAGCAGGGTTCCGGTCGAAGGCAGGAAACCGCGCGCCGGGTCTTCGGCGTAGATGCGCGCCTCGACGGCGTGGCCCCGCAGTGGCACGCGATCCTGCGTTAGCGGAAGCCTCTCGCCCGCGGCAACGCGGAACTGCCATTCGACCAGATCGAGTCCGGTGATCGCTTCGGTCACGGGATGCTCGACCTGGAGCCGCGTGTTCATCTCCATGAACCAGTAGCCGTCGGGCCGAAGCCCCTTCGAACCGTCGGCGATGAACTCCACCGTGCCCGCGCCGGCATAGCCGACCGCAAGCGCGGCCTTCACCGCGGCCTCGCCCATCGCCGCGCGCAGCTCCGCGCTCATGCCGGGCGCGGGCGCCTCCTCGATCACCTTCTGGTGGCGCCGCTGCAGCGAACAATCGCGCTCGTTGAGATGGATGGCGTTGCCGTGCCCATCGGCAAATATCTGCAGCTCGATGTGGCGCGGCGCGGAAATGTATTTCTCGATCAGCACGCGCGCATCGCCGAACGAGCTCACGGCCTCGCGCTGCGCGGCTTCAAGCGCCGCTTCGAACTCGGCGTGCTTGTCGACGCGCCGCATGCCCTTGCCGCCACCGCCGGCGACGGCCTTGATCAGCAGCGGATAGCCTATCTCGTAGGCCTTCTGCTTGAGAAACGCCGGTTCCTGCCGCTCGCCGTGATAGCCCGGCACGACCGGCACGCCGGCCTTCTCCATCAGCGCCTTGGCGCGATCCTTCAGACCCATCGCGCGGATCGCCGATGGCGGAGGCCCAATGAACACGATGCCGGCCGCGGCGCAGGCCTCGGCGAATTCGGCATTCTCGGAGAGTAACCCATAGCCTGGATGAATGCACTGCGCGCCGGACTTGCGCGCCACTTCGATCAGGCGGTCGATGACCAGATAGCTCTCGGCGGCGGGCGCGGGGCCGATCGGGTGGGCCTCATCGCATTGCCGCACATGCAGCGCGCCGGCGTCCGCCTGCGAATAGACCGCGATGGTGCGCAGGCCGAGCCGCGCGGCGCTGCGCGCGATCCGGCAGGCGATCTCGCCACGATTGGCGATCAGGACGGAGGCGAACATGACCTGACGGATTAGCACCGGCCGGGGCCGGTTGTCTTAAGAGTCAGCTGCTCTACCAACTGAGCTATGCGCCCTAACCAAGTGTTTTCAGCAGGTTAGGAACTTCCACCATTTTCGCGTGGCACCGATTTGGCACCGGAGAAAGAATGCCGCCCCGGACGGGAGCGGCACCCTCCCAAAAGATATAGCGGCCGACGTGCATTGCGGCAAGTTCCACCCGGAGGGACAGTTCCACCCGGAGGGACCTGCTACCGGCCCTTTGGGCGGTGGACAGGAGGGTGAACATGTAGCGGCCAACTTCGACCCTATCGTCTCGGAATGTCTCCAAAGGGTTCTGGTCGCGGTCAAGACAGCCGCCGATTGGGCGGCGTCGGAACGCCCCCGCTCAATTTAGCATCATCTGCCGCCGGCCGAAGTTCGAGCATCCTATTCACCATAGGCGACGAGTCTAGGGCTTCGTGCTGCGGGAACTCCCCACTTGGGAAGGCTGCCAAGTTCCTAATGTAATTATGCTCGGTGACCTGTGAAAAGCTCCATCGTTTGTCCAATGCTATTCAATCCGATTTCATATCCGAGCGAGCCATATCCCGCGCGTCTCCTCGCTG
>CAMAWG010000167.1 GCA_945861855.1 Rhodoplanes serenus | reverse complement strand
CCGACATCTGGTCGCGCCACTTGTTTCCTTCATTTGCGCCGCAGAGCGTGCGGAGATAATGCAGCGCGCCGAGGATCTCGGCGAGACGCATCAGATCGCCGTCGAACGGGGCGGGGCCGCCCTCGATGGCGCGGGCGGGCGAGGCCGCCACGGTCAAGGCGACGAGGGTTATGGTCAGGGCGCGTTTGAGCATCGAAGGGCAGGACATATGCGCCGCGCGGCTTCGGCGCGCAAGACGGGGCGAACGCTGACCGTTAGCCCGCGGCTTCCATGCGTTCGAAGGCCGAAGCGACGATCTCGGCCAGGCCCTCGGTGGTGTTGAGGCCGGCCAGTTCCGCGGGCGTGAGCCAGCGCGCTTCCGCCAATTCCTCGTTCAACTGCGGTTCGCCTGCGATCCAGCGCGCGGCAAAGCATAGGATGACGAAATGGCGCGACACCCGCCGGTCGTCGTCGCGCACCAGCACCTCGCGGTGGCCGGCCAGCGCGACCGGCTCGATCGTCAATCCGGTTTCTTCCTGGATTTCGCGCACCAGCGCTTCAAGCAGCGTCTCGCCGGCCTCGACCACGCCGCCCGGCATGGTCCAGACGCCAAGCGCGGGACCGCGCGCCCGCCGCGCAACCAGGACACGGCCATCGCGGATGATGGCGGCGCTGACGGCGAGGAAGGGGCGGTCCGGATAGGCGCGGGCGTCGGGTGCGGTGCTCACCGTCGGAGCATAGCATCGATTGCAGCTTGATTGAGATAATCGGTGGAAAGTCCGGTCGCCGGATTGATTTGGTCGGCGCCGCGACCAGATGTGACGGAGGATGGGCCGACACAGCCGGATCGATCCCGCAATCGGCGGCCGGCGCGAGCATGCTCAGGTGAATGGATGTGCGGACGCTATTGCATCACCAGCGCGCCGGAGGCCATCCGGGCCTTGTTTCGCTATCGCGAGCAGCCGAATTTTCCGGCGCGCTACAACGTCGCCCCGACCCAGCCGGTGCCGATCGTGCGGATGGTCGAAGGCGAACGCCAGTTCGCGCTGGTGCGCTGGGGCCTGATCCCGGCCTGGGTCAAGGACCCGAAAGGCTTCACGCTGCTGATCAATGCGCGGGGTGAATCGGTTAACGAGAAGCCTGCGTTCCGCAACGCCATGAAGCGCCGCCGCTGCCTGTTTCCGGCCGATGGATTCTATGAGTGGAAGCCGCATGGCGGTGGCAAGCGCCCCTATCTCGCGCGTCCTGTGGCCGGCGGGCCGATCGCCTTCGCCGGTCTCTGGGAGACATGGACCGGGCCGAACGGCGAGGAGATGGAGACCGCAGCGATCATCACCACCGCCGCCAACGAAGAAATGGCGGCCGTGCATCACCGCGCGCCGGTGATCGTGCCGCCGGGGCAGTTCGAATTCTGGCTCGACTGCAAAGACATCGATGAAAAGCTGGCGGCCGGATTGCTCGTGCCGGCACCCGAAGGTTCGATGGAGGTTTATGAGATTTCGCCCGCGGTCAACCGGGTCGCCAATGATACGCCGGCCCTGATCGAGCCTTATAGTGCTCCGCTCGATCCCGCCCCCGCGCCGGAGAAGCCCGCCGACAGACCCAAGCGCGTCAAGGACACCGGGCAGGGATCTCTTTTCTAGCTATTTCCCGATCATGGTATTGGGGATGAGCAGAGCGATGTCGGGGAACATGATCAGAATTGCGATGCATACAATCATCGCGAACCAGAACGGCAAGATGCCTGCGAAAATCTCTGTCATCGGCACGTCGGGCACCAGGCCCTTGACGATGAAGACGTTGATCCCGACCGGCGGGTCGATCAGGCCCATCTCCAGCACGATCACCATGATCACGCCGAACCAGATCAGGTCGTAGTTGAGCGCCTGCATGATCGGGATCACGATCGGCAGCGTCAGCACCAGCATCGAGAAGCCTTCGAGGAACGTACCAAGTACGATATAGACCGAAAGAATCAGGACCAGGATCACGACGCGCGGCACGTCGAGGCCGGAGAGTGACTGCGCGATCTTCTCCGGCAGCCCCGACAACGCCAGGAACGGCCCGAACACCAGCGCGCCGATCAGGATCAGAAACACCAGCGCCGTGGTGTTGACGGTCTCCACCAGGATGGTCGAGAGCGCGCCGCCGCCGAGCGATTTTCGCCACAGCGCGTAGCCAAACGCCAGCGCCGCACCGACCGCGGCCGCCTCCGACGGCGTGAACACGCCGACGTAGATGCCGCCGATGCTCACCAGAACGATGGACATCATGGGAAGGGCGCGGACGAAGCTCTCCTTGCGGCCCTTCCAGTCCACGCGTGGCCCGGGCGGGCCGTACTCCGGCTTGAACCGCATCCAGATCGCCACCGTGATCATGAAGATGGCGGTGAGCAGCAGGCCGGGCAGGATGCCGGCAAGCAGCAGCCGCCCGATCGATTGCTCAGTGAGCAGGCCGTAGATCACGAAGGCGGTGCTTGGCGGGATGAGGATGCCGAGCGTGCCGCCGGCCGCGATCACCCCGGTGGCCAGCCGGTGACTGTAGTTGTAGCGCCGCATCTCCGGCAGGCAGACCTTGCCCATGGTCACCGCCGACGCGACGCTTGAACCCGACACCGCCGCAAAGCCGGCGCAAGCCAGGATGGTGGCGTGCGCCAGCCCGCCGCGCACATGGCCGATCCAGGAATAGGCCGCGGAATAGAGGTCGCGTGCCATCCCCGATACCGAGCCGAGGTTGCCCATCAGCACGAACAGCGGAATGACCGCGAAGTCGTAGACCGCGGCGTATTGGTACGGATAGGTCCCGAGCGCCGCCAGCGCCGCGTTCCAGCCATTGAGCATGCCGAAACCGACGATGCCGACCAGCAGCATGGCAATGCCGATTGGCATGCGCAGCACCATGAGCAGGAGCAGCACGGCGATGCCGAGCAGGCCGATGATGTTGGCGTAGGTCATGATGCCGGATGATCCTCAGTTTTTCCGGGGAACATCCGAGCGGTCTGGATCAGCAGCACGATGGCGTACATCGCCGAGCCGAACGCGACCGTGAGTTGGAACGGCCAGTGCGGCCAGCGCATCATGTTGCTGATCCGGTGCGTCGAGGTCAGTGCGTCGACCGCGGCGAGCCAGGCAATCGCCGCGAAAAGCACCGCGCTGATGAAGGTGAGCAGCACCGGCACGAAGCGCAGCCGCGGGTCATCGAGCGGACGCTCGAAAATGTCGACTGCGACGTGGCCGCCGAGCCAGCCGCAATAAGCGATGCCGAGAAACACGATCGCCGACATGGCGAACTCGGTGACCTCGAGCGAGCCACGGAATGGACGGTTGAATCCATAGCGCAGCACGACGTCGGCGACGGTGTAGACCATCAGCGCCATCAGCACCCAGCCGGCGGCGAGCGCGAGGAGGCGCAGAAAGCCGCCGAACCGGCCGGTCTGGACTTCGGTATTCCCCAGTCCCTCCAAGCGGCTTTCCCCTTGAGCCGGGTGCGGTCGTTGCCGCCCCTTAGCTCTGCAGGCCGTAGGCGCCGACCAGTCCGCGCGCCGGCAGGCCGGCCTTTTCGCCGGCCTCGACCTGCTTCTGGATCATCGGCTTGAAGGCGGCCAGCCAGCGCTGGCGCTCGGCCGCCGTCAGCGAGAATACCTCGCGGGATTTCTTGGCGGCGTCGATGGCTTCGTGGTTCTTCTTGTCGTAGGCGGCGGCGCCCTTGAGGCTCAGGCTCAAGCCTGTGGTGTCGTCGATCACCTTTTTCAAGTTGGTCGGAAGCTTCTCGTAACGGGACTTGTTCATCACCACCATGAACGGCGAGCGGCCGAGCGGGGCGTCGATGGTGAAATATTTGGCGACTTCGATCAGCTTGAAGTCGAGCGCGGCCGAGGTCGGAATCATGGTGGCGTCGATCACGCCGCGGTCGAGGTTGTTATAGATCTGCGTCACCGGCATATCGATCGGGGTGGCGCCGAGCGCGTCGAGCTGCGCCGACTGCGCCGCCGACGGCGTGCGGATCTTCATGCCTTTCATGTCTTCGAGCGTCTTGATCGGCTTGGCCTTGCTCATCAGGCTGGCGGTGTCGGAGTTCCACAGCATCAACACCTTGGTGTCCTTGAAATCGCGCGACAGGAACTTGTCGAAATTGGCCCAGAGCTTCTTGGTGCCGTCGTCGGCGCTGGTCGCGGTGCCGGGCAGCTCGGTCAGCGCCATCATCGGGAAGTCGGCCGAGGTGTAGCCGGGCAGGCTGAAGATGATGTCGGAGATGCCTTGCACCGCCTGCCGGTAGAGCTCCGGTGGCCGGCCGCCGAGCTGCATTGCCGGGAAATACTTGATGGTGAGCTGGTTGTTGCTGCGCTTCGCCACCTCTTGGCCCCACGGCAGCAGCACGTCGGTCCAGATCACATGGGTCGGCGGCACGAAGCTGTGCAGCTTGAGCTCTTCGGCGCCCTGCGCCTGCGCGCGGTGCCAGGGCAGGCCGGCGGCGGCGGTCACCAGCGTCGATTTCAGGAACGTTCTACGTGTCGTGCTCATGGTTCATTCCTCCCCGGATGGCGCGCTCTGGCGCGCGTGCCTGTCGGCCGCAATATGACCCAATCGGGTCCGATTTTCGATGCCGAACTTCGCCGGCTGGAGCGATTCATCGTCGCAGCGGCTGGCGATCCGGCTGCCCATTGCCCACCATGGCATAAGTCGGCCGCTCAGAGCACCTTCCCCGGATTGAGGATGCCCTTCGGATCGAGCGTGCGCTTGAGCGTCTTCATCAGCTCGTAGGCGACCGGGTCCTTGATCTTCGGCAGGTAATCGCGCTTGACGATGCCGACGCCGTGCTCGGCCGAGACCGAGCCGCCGTATTTCAGAACGATCTTGTAGATCGTGTCGTTCATGTCGTCCCAGCGCTTGAGGTATTCGGTCTTGTCGGCGCCGACCGGCTGGGTGATGTTGTAGTGGATGTTCCCGTCGCCGACGTGGCCGAACGGCATCGGCCGGCAGCCGGGGATGAGCTTTCTCGCCGCGGCGTTGCCCTCCTCGATGAACGCCGGAATGTTGGCGACCGGCACCGAGACGTCGTGCTTGATCGAGCCGCCCTCGCGGCCCTGCATCTCGCCGAACAATTCGCGGATGCGCCAGAACGCCTTGGCCTGCTCGACGCTTTCGCAGATGGTGGCGTCGAGCACGAGGCCCTTTCCCAGTCCCTCGGCCAGAATCTGCTCCATCGAGTCGCGCAGGCCCTCGGGCCGCTGCGACGACAGTTCGATCAGCACCGAGTAGGGCGACTTCGTCGCCAGCGGATCGCGCGTGCCGGCCGAATGCTTGAGGACGATATCGATGCCCTCGCGCGCCATGATCTCGAAGCTCGTCACGCCGCCGGCGGTGCGCTCGGCGGCAAGGCCCAGCAGATCGACCGAAGCCTGCACCGAGGGGATCGCGGCCCATGCGGTCTCGACCGACTTCGGCCGCGGCACGAGCCGCAGCACCGCCGCGGTGATGACGCCGAGCGTGCCTTCGGCGCCGATGAACAGGTTCTTCAGGTCGTAGCCGGTGTTGTCCTTCTTGAGCTTGTTGAGATTGTTGAGCACGCGGCCGTCGGCCAGCACCACTTCAAGCCCCAGCGCATGCGAGCGCGCGACGCCGTGGGTCAGCGCCGCGGTGCCGCCGGCATTGGTCGAGAGATTGCCGCCGATGGTGCAGCTTCCCTCCGACGGCAAGAGTTGCGGATAGAGCCGGCCGGCGTTGGCGGCGGCCTCCCGCGCGCGCTGCAAGGTGACGCCGGCCTCGCAGGTGATGGTGTTGGAGATCGGATCGACCTCGCGGATCTTGTCCATGCGGTTGAGCGACAGCACGATCTCTCCGTTGTGCGGGATTTGTCCGCCAACGAGGCCGGTGTTGCCGCCTTGGGGAATGATCGCGGTCGAGGTCTCGCTGGCGATCTTCAGAAGCTCGGAGACCTCGCTGGTTGAGCCTGGCCGCAACACCACCGGCGTATGGCCGGTCCACAGCGCGCGGAACTCGACCAGATAGGGCGTCTGCTTTTCCTTGTCGGTGATGGCATTCTTTTCGCCGACCACGGCGATCATGCGGGCCAGGGTGGCAGGGGATACGGCGGTGACGGGTTTGCGCATTTCGTTCATGGGCGTATCTCCCTGACCTTTCCTCAACCTTCCCTTGGCGCTGCGGCCCTGGCAAGCCGGTCGTTAATGGCTTCGCCCAGGCCTTCGTTGGGCACCGGCATGACAGCGATGGTGGCGACATCCGCCTGGTCGAGGGTGCGGAGGTCGGAAAACAGGTTGGTCGCGGCCTCCACCAAGTCGCCGCCTGGTGAGAGATTGAGAACGATCGCAGCGTTCTCGGTGCCCGGCGGCAGCCTGATGCCGAAGGCGAGCAGCGCCTCGCCGGGATTGACACGGTCCACCCGGAGGCGAAGCCGCGCGCGGGGCGCGTAATGGGATTCGAGCATGCCGGGCGCGATCGGCGCCCCCGGATCGAGCAAGCCGGAGGGCACGTCCTCGAGCGGGCCTTCGAGCACGCGTTCGACTTCTTCGCGCGGCAGGCCGCCCGGCCGCAGCAATTGAGGACGATCGAGGCAGGCGATGATGGTGGATTCGACGCCGACCGGCGCAGGCCCGCCATCGACGATGAAGTCGATGCGCCCGCCGAGATCGTCCAGCACGTGTTGCGCGGTGGTCGGCGAGACGTGGCCGGAGCGGTTGGCGGAGGGCGCGACCACCGGCCGGCCGAGGCGGCTCAGGATGCCGAGCGCAACCGGATGGTCGGGAACCCGCACGGCGATGGTGTCGAGGCCCGCGGTGGCGAGTTCGGCCACCGGGCAGCCGGCGCGCTTCTTCAGAACGAGCGTCAGCGGCCCCGGCCAGAACGCTGCGGCGAGCTTTTCCGCCGCGGCGTCGAACACCGCGAGGCGCTTGGCAGCGGTGAGATCAAACACATGCGCGATCAGCGGATTGAATGACGGCCGTCCCTTGGCGGCATAAAGGCGCGCAACGGCTATGCCGTTGGTGGCGTCGGCGCCGAGGCCGTAGACGGTCTCGGTCGGGAACGCGACGAGGCCGCCGTCGGCGAGACAGAGCGCTGCATCGGCGATGGCGACGAATTCGGCGGGGACGAGGCGGGTGTCGATCTTGCCGTTCATTTCTTCTTTCGCTTGTTCGCGCCTGTCTTGCTCGCCCGCGCGCGGGTTTTCTTTTTGGCAGCGTCGATCTTGATCCAGTCGAGATTGCGTTCGCTTTCGATGTTCTGCAGTCGCTCGAACAGCAGCGCCATTGACGCATGATTGCAATGCTGTGTCAGCAGCAAGAACTTCTCGCGCATCTCGGCACGGTCGAGCGGTTGTTCCGGTGTGCCCTTGAAGCTGTCGACGCGGCGGCTGAGCGTGCGGCCGTCGTTGAGCGTCACCGTGACGGTCGAAGCAAGGGTGTGACCGGCCCTCGCCTCGTCGGCGACAGTGATCGTCACCTTGGCGGCCAGCGCGCGGATCGCCGGATCGTTGAACGACTTCGCGTTGAACGAGGCTGGATCGCGCGCCTCGCGGTGATGCGCCAGCGCGACGCAGAACGGCAGCGAGTATTGCGCCATCATCAGGTCGGCCGGCGCCGGGATGTTGTTGACCGTCGCCATCTTCTGGTTGCCGGCGATATGGATCGAGGCGACATCGGCGCCGGCATAGCCGTGCTCGCGTTGCAGATCCTGAATGGCCTGCACCGACGTGTGCGAGGTGATGTGTACGGGAAAGCGCTTGAGCATGATGCGGAGCGTCGCCCACTCCTCGCCGAGCCTGCGGGTCAGCGCGCCGGCGTCGTTCTCGCCGCAATAGACGTTGAGAAAGCCAAATGGCCCTTCCAGCACGCTCTGCGGCCCGGTGAAGCCCTGCTCCGCCAAGCTCGCCGCCAGCACGCCGCTCTCGGCGGCGCGACCGAGGTGCAGCCGCTTGACCATCGCGCCGGTGCCGGAGCGTGCGAACTCCAGCAGGCCGCAGGACAGCGAGCCGGCGATGCCGAGCGCGTTGGTCATCGTCGCATGCTTGAATTTCAACAGCCGCCCGACCGCGACCGCGCCGCCGAACGGGCCCGTTGTGCCGGGAGCGTGGAAGCCGCGGCCCTCGTTGTTGTGCTTGGTCGCCCGCCCGATGCGGATCATCACCTCGTTGCCCGCGACCACCGCGGCGATCAACTCGCGACCGCCGATGCCGCGCTCCTGCGCGACCGCCAGCGCCGGCATGCACATGGTCGCGCCCGCATGCACGCCGGTGTTCGGCCAGGTGAGATTGTCCATCTCGAAGGCGTGCGCCAGCGCGCCGTTGGCAAACGCCGCCATGGGGGCCTGCAGACGCGCGCCGCCGGGCGCGAAGACGCGGGCTCGGCCGCCCGCCCCGCGACGCCCGGCATAGTCGACAATGATGCGGCTCCAGGGCAGGTGGGCGCCGAAGGCGATGGCCGCGATGGTGTCGGCGATGGCGTCCTTGGCGCGCTGGACCACCGGGCCCGGCAGGTCCGAATAGCGGAGCGCCGCCGCGTATTTCGCCAGTTGCAGTGTTTCTTGCGCCATTCCGCCTCTCCGCGGCGGGCCTCGGCCGCGCGTCCGCCAAGGCTCTATAGCGAAAAACCGCCTGTGCTTGCGAGGGGATAAGGGCGCCGCTATAAGACCGGCCTTCTAGTCGGAGTGTAGCGCAGCCTGGTAGCGCACCTCGTTCGGGACGAGGGGGTCGCAGGTTCAAATCCTGCCACTCCGACCAAT
>CAMAWG010000166.1 GCA_945861855.1 Rhodoplanes serenus | reverse complement strand
CTCCTCGGGTGGCACGCCCTAGTGGTGCGTCACCGCGAACGAAGTCTCCCCATTCGTCCCATAAGGGCGATTGGTTCGGCTACTGTCAGTACACCCCGACCGACATGCTCGCGCATGACCACTGCTGACGGCAGGTCTCCTGGCTCGCGGGTCACTACCCTCCATCGCCTTCCCGGGACCCGAAAGCCCAGTGGCACGATGACGGAGGATTCGCCGCTTACAGTTGCGGGGGCAGCCGCGGCATCAGCAATTTCTTGCCTGCACCGCGTTCCCTTTTGATCCCCAAGTGGGGAACCGTCATCGCAATGCTACGAAGCGGATCGCCCCGATGTCAACAGCCTGCGCACGCGGCCCGGAGACGCCGCAATGATCGCCAGCATGCTGCGGGCGGCGGATATCGAATGATCTACGATTCCTTCGCCTGATACTTCGTCTCGCGGCTCCAGTAGTCCGGGAAGCCCACGACACCCTGCAGATCGGTGAAAGAGATCGCCGGCGGCTGCGGCACCTTGGAATCCGGGCGCAGCGCCGCAAGCGTCGCCTGCATCGCGCTGATGGCGGAGGACAACAGCATCACCGGATAGAGCGCAAGCTTGTAGCCGGCCTGCTGCAATTTCGCCGGCGCAAGAACCGGCGTCTTGCCGCCGGGCACCATGTTGGCCAGGCAGGGCTTCGTCATCGCCGCGCAGAAGCGCCGCATCTCGTCCTCGGTCTCCGGCGCCTCGAGAAAGATGATGTCGGCGCCTTCGGCCTCGAAATCGCGGCAGCGCGTCAGCGCCTCGTCGAAGCCGTGCACGGCGCGGGCGTCGGTCCGCGCCATGATCAGGATGTCGGCATCGGATCGGGCATCGACCGCGGCGCGAATCTTCATCCGCGCTTCCTCGCGCGAGATGACCTGCTTGCCGCGGGTGTGACCGCATTTCTTCGGGCTGACCTGGTCCTCGATCATCACGCAGGCGGCGCCGGCACGGGCGTATTCGACGACCGTTCGCTGGACGTTGAGCGCGTTGCCGTAGCCGGTGTCGCCGTCGCCGATCAGCGGAACCTTCCCCGCCGCCGCGCAGCAGTTGCGCAGGCTGTCGAGCATCTCGGTGAACGAGATGAGGCCGGTGTCCGGCAGCCCGAGCCGCGCGGCGGACACCGCAAAGCCGCTCATGAACGTGACCTTGTAGCCCGCATCGGCCACGAGCTTGGCCGAAAGCGCGTCGTAGCACCCCGGCATGATCTCGACGTTCGGTTGAGCCAGAAGCTCGCGCAGCCTTTGGGCTGGTGTCGCGGCCATTCGTGTCCTCTTGTGGTTATTGCGGCGGCGCAATCCCCGCAGCCTTGTTCCGAGCGTCGCGCACTTCTCAGCGGCTGGCAAGCTTGGCGCCGGCCGCGCAGGCTGGATTTAACTATTTGATAAAATTGAAGTATCCGACGCGATGGCGGAGCGGATAGTTGATGGTTATACTGTGCCTTTAGTGGGGACCCGATCCGTTGTCCGGATCAATCTCTTCTAAATAGTGACATTCCGGAGTGTCGGCCCGTCATCGCGGCGGCCGTAGAGCTTTTTGACTTGGTGCCCCGATGAACTCGAACCGTTCGGACCATATCCGTCTCACCTCGCATCCCGATCCGGGGGCGAAGGCCCGCTTCCCGATCCATTGGGCGGCTCCAACCGCGCGCGAACGCGGGCCGATCATCGGCACCGTCTCGCAGCTCGGGCAGCGCAACGTGATCGGCACCCACGGCGGCTCCTACGCGCTCTACCGCGCGCTCGCGGTGTCGTCGGGCACGCTCGATCCGATCCGCCGGCCCGACCTGACCAACACCCATCCCGCCGCCACCATCGGCCCGTTCCCGCAATGGACGGAGCCGGAGAAGATCGTGTCGCTTGATCCGTGGGGGCATCTGGTCGCCGAGGTATTCAAGCCGGAAATCGCCGAAGGCCTCGACATCCGTCCGAGCATCGCCATCACCCGCGCAAGGCTAGACCTGATCGAGATCCGCGACGCGCTGGCGGCCGGGCGGCTGAAGGCCGACGGCCATGCCATCCATGACAATGGCAGCGTTTCGGTGGTCAAGATCGCGATCGACCCGGTGTGGTATCTGCCCGGCATCGCCCAGCGCTTCGGAACCACCGAGACCGCGCTGCGCCGGAACCTGTTCGACCAGACTGCCGGCATGTTCCCGGAGCTGGTGACGCGGCCGGATCTGCGCGTGTTCCTGCCGCCGATCGGCGGCATCACCGTCTACCTGTTCGGCGACATGGGGCGGCTGTCCGATCCGCGCACCAAGTTCACCTGCCGCGTGCATGACGAGTGCAACGGCTCCGACGTGTTCGGCTCCGACATCTGCACATGCCGGCCCTACCTCATTCACGGCATCGAGGAATGCGCGCGCGCAGCCCAGCAGGGCGAGTTCGGCATCATCGTCTACAACCGCAAGGAAGGCCGTGCGCTCGGCGAGGTGACGAAGTTCCTGGTCTACAACGCGCGC
Organism: Rhodoplanes serenus; assembly: GCA_945861855.1. Classification (GTDB taxonomy): domain Bacteria; phylum Pseudomonadota; class Alphaproteobacteria; order Rhizobiales; family Xanthobacteraceae; genus Z2-YC6860. The sequence goes on along the minus strand of CAMAWG010000166.1, from coordinate 6,359 downwards.
AAGCGCCAGGAGGGCGGCGACGCGGCCGCGACCTACTTCGAGCGGACCGAATGCGTCGCCGGCGTCCAGGACGCGCGCTTCCAGCAGTTGATGCCGGATGCGCTGCACTGGCTCGGCCTGCGGCGGATCGACCGTTTCGTGTCGATGAGCGACATGAAGCACGATGCGCTGGTGAGCCAGGGCATCGAGATCGTCGAGCGCGTGCCGATCCCCGACGATCTGGTGCCGCCGGATGCCCACGTCGAGATCGCGGCGAAGAAGGCCGCCGGCTACTACACGCCGGACGCGCCCAAGCCCGAGGACCTGAACACATCCGGCAGGCCGCTCGAAAAGTATTGATCGTGTCGCCGCAGGCCGCCGCAAAGTCGTTGCTCAGCGCCGCCGCCGTGCGCGACCGCGCGCACAGGATGCTGGCGCTCGGCGATGCGTTGCCGAATTTTTCCGTCGATCTGAATCGCCTCGACGCGACGGCGCAACTGGTGATCGATACGACGCGTACCGCTTACCCTTCGCTCGACATCCCGTTCCATTCGCGCTGGCGGCATTTCGACATCGACGGTTTCGACTACTGGGACGAAATCGATCAGGCGATGGTGTGGCCATCGCCCGCGGAGAAAGCGCGCGCGGCTTTCGATCTCGTCATCGTCAGTGTCCTGCTTGACGCCGGCGCAGGACCGAACTGGAAGTTCCTCTACCCGGTGAGCGGCGAATATGTCGCCCGCTCCGAGGGCCTGGCGCTCGCGAGCCTGGTGATGTTCCGCGATTGCGAGTTCTCGAAATGGCCGAGCTATCCGCTGCGGGTCGATGGATCGATCCTGGCCGAACTGCCCGAGGCCAAGCTCATTCAGGGCTTCCAGGTTTCGGATCGGAACCCGTTGCAGGGAGTGGCGGGACGCGCCGATCTGCTGCGGCGGCTCGGGCGGACCGTGATGGCGGCACCGGAGATATTCGGCCGCAACGACACACCGCGCCCCGGTGGTCTGTTCGACCACCTGTCCTCGATCGCCGAGAACAAGCGCATCGCCGCGCCGGTCATTCTATCAGAATTGCTCACGCATCTCGGCCCGATCTGGCCGTCGCGGCTGACGCTCGGCGGCGTGGCGCTCGGCGATTGCTGGCGGCACAGCGCACTGAAAACCGGCGACGAAACCAGCGGCCTGGTCCCGCTCCATAAGCTGTCGCAATGGCTCGCCTATTCGCTGATCGAGCCGCTGCAATGGGCCGGGATCGAAGTCACCGATATCGACGGTCTTACCGGGCTTGCGGAATACCGCAACGGCGGGCTGTTCATCGACACCGGGGTGTTGGCACTACGCGATGCGGGCGCCGCGCGGGCCGAGCACAGCGTCGATTCCGAACTGGTGGTGGAGTGGCGCGCGCTGACCGTCGCCTTGCTCGACAAACTGGCCGAGGTCGTGCGCGCGCGGCTGAAGATGGACCGGCAGTCGCTGCCGCTCGCGCGGATTCTTCAGGGCGGAACCTGGACCGCCGGTCGCGCCGTAGCGAAGAAACTGCGGGCGGATGGCGGGCCGCCCTTGAAGATTGTCAGCGACGGAACTGTGTTTTGAGTGGGGGGAAGATCATGGAAGGCGTGATTATCGTCGATCATCCGCTGGTGCAGCACAAGCTGACGCTGATCCGCGAGAAAGATCTTTCGACCAAATCCTTCCGCGAACTCTGCCGCGAACTCGGCATCCTGCTCTGCTACGAGGTCACGCGCGACCTGCCGCTTGAATGGGCCGAGATCGAGACACCGATGACGCGCATGAAGGCGCCGAAGATCGCCGGCAAGAAGCTCGTGTTCGCGCCGATCCTGCGGGCGGGGCTGGCGCTGGTCGAGGGCATGCTCGATCTGGTGCCGGCGGCGCGCGTGGCGCATATCGGGCTCTACCGGGATTCGGAAACCAAGGTCGCGGTCGAGTACTACCTGAAGACGCCGTCGGACCTTGCGGCGCGCCAGGTCATCGTGGTGGTGCCGGTGGTGGCCACCGCCAACACCGCCGTCGCCGCGATCGATCGGCTCAAGGAGCGCGGCGCAAGCGACATCCGCGTGGTGTGCATGATCGCGTCGCCGGAGGGCGTGGAGCGGCTGCGCGGCATTCATCCGGATGTGCGGCTGTGGACCGCCGCCATCGACGATCATCTGGACAGCAACGCGTTCATTGTTCCCGGCCTCGGCGACGCCGGGAACCGCGCCTACGGCACGGAATAGCGCCGCTCGCCGCGAAAGGTTCCATTGCATCGCCGCCGATCCGGGCCAGCACGATTGTGTGCCCGGCGATCTGTCAAACACGCTACAGTCAAGAAAAACACGGCCTGGATCAGGTTGAATGAAGCCGTATCCGAAGTATACCTGTGTGTACCGAAAACCTTATCCCGCGTTGATGAGGCGGCGGAATCAACTATGCTGGGGCAATGATTGTACTGCTGTGTTTCGTCCTGGCCGTTTTGGCTGTGCCATTCAAGTCGAAAAGCCGGCTTGAAGCCGAGAATGCGGCGCTCCGACAACAATTGATAGTCTTGCGCCGTAACGTGAAGGGTAGGGTCAGGCTGACGAACAACGATCGCTGGTTCTTCATCCAGTTGTATCGCTGGTTTCCGTCGATCCTGCAGGTCCTGACCGTGATCCGGCCCGAGACACTCGTGCGCTGGCATCGGGCCGGATTTCGCTGCTACTGGCGTTGGAAATCTCGCCCACTGGGAGGGCGGCCCCAGATCGAGACGGACCTCCGCGCACTGATCCGGCGGATGAGCATCGAAAATCCACTTTGGGGTGCGCCGCGTATCCACGGCGAACTGCTCAAGCTTGGATTTGAGATCGCGCAGTCGAGCGTCGCCAAGTACATGGTCAAGCGGCGTGGACCGCCGAGCCAGGGATGGCGCACCTTTCTGCGGAACCACTCGCCGGACATTGCCGCCATGGACCTGTTCGTTGTTCCGACCGTTAGCTTCGATTTGCTCTATGCCTTCGTCATCGTTCGGCTGGACCGCAGAAAGCTGGTCTGGATCAACGTCACAACAAACCCGACGGCTGAATGGATCGCACGCCAGCTGACCGAGGCGTTCCCCTGGAATGAGGCTCCGCAATACCTCATTCGGGATCGGGATCAAATCTATGGCGCCGTCGTCACGCGCCGAATTCGCGCCATGGGCATCCGGGACAAGCCCATTGCACTGGCGTCGCCTTGGCAGAATGGCTTTGCCGAACGACTGATCGGATCGATCCGGCGCGAGTGCGTGGACCATTTCATCATCTTGGGCGAGGCGCATCTGCGCCGCATCCTGCGAACCTACGCCCGTTATTACAACGAAATCAGAACGCACCGGTCATTGGCCAAAGATGCGCCAGTCTCGCGACCCGTCCAGCGGACTGGAATCATCGGTTCACATATAATCCTTGGCGGGCTTCATCATCACTATGTCCGGGTTTAGGTTTTCGGTTCACTCCGCTTCCCTGATAGCTCAGTAGGTACAACGGACGGCCGTTAACCGTCAGGTCGAAGGTTCGAGCCAACTCCAGGCCACTGTCGAATCAAGCCGTTTGCTCGCTGCGCCGACGGCGCGGTTTGCCGGCGCGGTCCCGATATCTCTTCTCACGAATTAGCCCGGCCAACTGCGTGAACTCGCTAAAGGCGGGCCGTAAATCATCCCAGACAAAACTGTCCGAGCGTTCCTTTCCGGTGGCCCATCGCACAGGCTGCGTGATAAAATCTCCCGCGGCTCGAAGCCATGAACCAAGCTCTCCCTGGCTCCGCCGCCGGAAGTTTGACATGAGATTGAGGGCGTCCAGCGTCACGTTACGGCTTGTCACACCCACTTGGTACGGCATCTGGGGATGTGTCCGCGATTGAACGAGAAGGTCATAGAGATATCGCGGAAAATCCGCACGGAGTGAAATCGGCAGGGGCAAGGACCCCCAAAACCGCGCATTCGTCTCGATGACTATCCAACGCTTGGTGGCGATGTTAAAGCGGAACTCAAACATGCATACGCCGCTCAAAGCGGTAAAATTCGCGATTTTCTTGCACGCCTCAAAGAGGTCAGGATCAATTGCTTCACTGATGCGATGCGAGCTTGACCCGCCCCACCCCTCGCGCAGGCGGCGATGTTGGAAGGCGTTCAATATTCGTCCTTCATGGGCAAGAACCGAAACTCCGATGCCTACGCCATCAAATACTGCTCCACAAGATAGCGCTCGCGGTCCGGAATATGGGCGAGCACGCGTTCCAGTTCGAGTGCGGTTTCGACGATGAAAACCTTGCCCCATGCATCCAGACGGTCGAGCGAATAGGAGCGCGCGGGCTTAACCACGAGTGGTAATCCATAGCGCGCTATCAGGTCGAAAGCCGTGTCCGCGGACCTCAGAACTTCGCCGGCCGTAATCGGAATGCCGAGCCGTGCGCAGAGCGATCGAGTTTGAACCTTGTCGAACAACAGGTCCATTGCGTTCGATCCTGGGATCGCCACGCGAAATTTGGCGAACTCGTCACGATGTCGGTGAAAAGCAAGGATCGATCGATCATCACAACATGGAACGATCAGATCAAAGCTGTAACGCTCGAGCAGGCTGAGGACGGCGCCGAGCCAGCCTGCCGGATCATCCGAATAGCGCGGCACCGAGTGCGTCGCGGCGATGTACCGCGACTTCAAAGCGGGTGCATGCCAATTGAAGGGAACGGCATGCACTTCTTTGCCGCTGCGCCCGAGTGAACGCACGACTGCGAGAAAAATCGCATATCGTCCCCAAATACAAGCACGCGGCCAGTCGATTTGAAATTCATCTCTTTGCCCTGTCATGCGACCCGGAGGTCCGCCTCGTAATCAAACCTAGATTGATGCGGTTAAGCAGAGTGTTGCGGCATGGCACTTTGTGACCCGCCGGTTACCAAAAGCAGACTTGGGAGCTAAATTTGAAGCGACTTTTTAAAAAATCATTCACCGTAGTCGCAGCCACCACGGAACTTTCACGTGTTATGCAATGGTTTTGCGTAGCGTGGAGCGCGTCCGTGTCCAGCTTTGTGAGCCTTGATGTTACGAGAAACAAGCCAAAATCCCTCGCTAAGGGGAGAACTGATCGGCCTTGATGAATTGAGAGGGATTCGTCCACAATGGGACGATTTGTGTGCACGCGCTGCTGAGGAGAATGTTTACTACACGCCACCTTATGCGCGGGCCCTCTTCGATAACTTGCCCAGTGAAGATGTTGGAATTGCCGTTGTCTGGCAACAACAGCGTCTGGTGGCACTCCTCCCGGTGGTGCCTAGCTCCTTTTCGCTGTCGCCTCTGGCCCCGTCCCAGGCGTGGTGTACTCCTTACACGTTCAGTTGCACACCGCTCCTCGACCATGAGCTTGCGCAAGATGCCGCTCGGGCGCTACTTGACCTCTTGGCTCGATCTAGTCGCCACGAATGGTACTTTCCTACGCTTAACGTCGATGGTCCGGTGTGCCTAGCCCTCACGGCGGCGCTGAACGAGGCCGGTATACCCTTCGACTTTTCCGCAAATTTCGCGCGGGCGGCGCTCACCCACGGCCTTAGTTTCAATGATTACCTTGACCACCATCTTCCGGCCCGTCGCCGGAAAGACTTGCAACGAAATCGCAGACGTCTTGAGGCTCTGGGCCCGGTCGCGCACCGCGCTTATTCCTCCGGTGAAGAGCTAGACCGGGCGGTTGAAAATTTCCTGTCCATCGAGGCAAGCGGCTGGAAGGGCGAACAAGGAACCGCCCTTGCGAGCGCGCCGCACACCAAACGCTTCGCCCAACAGGCTTTCGCCAACGGCGGCTCACGCGTGGATTTGCTGACGCTTAATGGCGTCGCCATCGCTGCAAGCGTGGTGATGTTTGCCGGACGTGTCGGTTTTACCGTGAAATGCGCTTACGACGAAAGGTACCGCAGTTATAGCGCTGGCTTGTTGCTCGAGTTGGAGGTGGTCCGCAGCCTTCTCGAAGAAGGCTGGGCCGATCGCCTCGATGGTGCAACCGCCGGTTCTCATGTGATCGACGAATTGTGGCCAGACCGCACCCGCGTGGCCGATCTGTTTCTCTCGTTTACGTCGGTTCAGCCTGAATTCCGGCTGGCGACACTCAAACGCTGGAATGATATCAAGCGCGAGGTCAAGGAGGCGATCCGCCGCGAGCCCATCGGGACTTATGTCAAACGCCTCCAGCCCCGGCTGCGACATTGGCAGGTTGGGTGATGCTGACGTCCCTGGGGGATGTCCCGTTTTTTGTTGAACATTGCGAAGCGGTCGCTGCCAAGATTGACGTTACGCGGCGCTGGCTTGGTGAGCAAGGATGCCGTGTGTTGAGCCTCTTTGTTGATGAGCTGCGAGGGCGGCTCGCAATGCCGGCAGATGTT
>CAMAWG010000165.1 GCA_945861855.1 Rhodoplanes serenus | reverse complement strand
GTCAACCCGCAAACCCTCTCCAACCCGCACGCTGGCCCGCCGCCGGTGACGAAGAGCCGTGTCCGAGAAGCGGCGAAAGCGCAAACCAGTCAAGCCAAAACGCAGGTTTGCGCGACGGGAGAGTCAATGGGATGAATAATGCGGGTTAGTACGATCTTGGCTGCGGCGCTCCGCCCGATGCCGTGGCGAGCGCGTCATTATAAACCAGTGCGCCGCTCCATCCCAGCGGGACCGGCGGTTCGCATTCGGCACACGTCCGCGCTACGGTGCCCCCCTGACACCGAGGGTCCGGACATGAATCGCAGCAATATTCTCTATCTCGCCGTCGGCGCACTCGCGGTCGTGGTCGCCGTGCTGGGCTACCAACTCTATCAGGACCGCAAGAAGCCCGAGGGCGTGAACATCAACCTCGGGCCGGGCGGCATCTCGATCGAGAAGAAATAGCCGCCACAGCGAAACGCACCCGGGCCTCGCGGCCCGAAAAACAGTGCGCCGCACAAAGGTTCGCGGCGGCTGCGCGCGCAACGATTCCGCGGCGGCGCATCGAACGTTCAGCAGCCGCGGCAAATCTGCAGCTTGGCGTCGAGCTCGCGGTCGCGTTTTTCCCGGGCGAGCTCCGCCGCGTCCTTCGGAATATTCTTCGGAACATCGGCAGAGGTCGGCTGGCGGTGGCCGATCGGCGCCTCCGGAACCTTGGAGGCCGGCTGGGAATTCGCCGGGCGATTCGTGCCGCGATCACCCTGCGCCGCGGTCGGCGCGGCGATGAGCAGTCCCGGCAACGCCAACACCGCGAACTGCAGTGCAACATAATTCCTTGCGAGCATGACGCATCCTCCTGTCGTTGCGCGCCGGACATTCTAGCGCGAATACGTCAGCGCCGCTGCTTCACATTCGAGCAGCGGGCGGTCACGATGACGTCACGAGCATGGGGGAGAAGACACGGGTCGGGGAAGATAGAGACAGCGACAGCGAGGAAGTCATGGAGCTGCGGTCCCAGAAGGCACGGTCTCTCCACCAGTCCCGCCCGGTCGTTCCCTGCGCGCAATGCGGGGACACCCTGTTCGCTCCGGAGTGGAGCGAATATCTCGACGAATGCCGCATCCGCCATCTGTGGTCCTGCGACACCTGCGGCTACGAGTTCGAGAGCGAGGTGTTCTATCCGCCGCTCGGCGCGCGGGCGGCCTGAACGGACGCCTGCGGTTCCTGGCTAGGAAACAGTTCCTCCAATAGCCCCCCAGCCCCGGCGCTGCGGCGGCATGCCTCCCCCATTCGCGCCTTGCGGAGGCCTGCGAAACAAATCACCCTGACGGACGCCATTAAAAAACCAACGGGGAGCGTCCGATGACCAAATTCAGAATCCTGGCAGCGGCCTGCGCTGCAACCGCGCTGATCGCGCTCGGCGGTCCGGCTGCCCTGGCGCAGTCGAAGACGCTCAAGATCATCGTGCCCTACACGCCGGGCAGCGGCCCCGACATCATCTCCCGCCTGATGGGCGAGCAGATCGGCAAGGATGGCGGGCCGACGGTGGTGGTGGAGAACCGGCCCGGCGGCGGCATGACCATCGGCACCGAGGCCGCGGCCCGCGCCGAGCCGGACGGCAACACCGTGCTGCTCGTCGCCAACGCCTTCGTGGTCAACGCCGCGATGAAGCGTGGCAACACCACCCTTGCGAATTTCGATCCGGTCTGCAATCTCGCGGCCACGCCGATGCCGCTGGTGGTGCAGAGTTCCTCACAGTGGAAGACGGTGCAGGAGCTGGTCGCCTATGCCAAAGCCAATCCCGGCAAGGTGACCTTTGCCAGCGGCGGCCCCGCGACCTCGCTGCACGTCGCCATCGAAGTGTTGCGGCTCGCCACCAAGATCGACACCAACTATGTGCCCTATGGCGGCACCGCGCCCGCAATCAATGCACTGATGGGCGGCCATGTGCAGGCAGTCTGGGCCGATTATCCGACCGTGGTGTCGCACCTCAAGAGCGGCACGCTGCGCGCGCTGGTCACCACGTCGCCCAAGCGGCTCGATGCGCTGCCGGGTGTGCCGATCATGGAAGAAACGGGCATCACCAAATATGTAGCCGAGATCTTCTATGGCGTCGTGGCGCCGGCGAAGACACCGCCCGCCGCGCTCAAGCAACTGTCTGACATGTTTCTGGCCGCGATGAAGAAGCCGGAGATGCAGGCGAAGTTCGCGCAGAGCGGGATGTTCCCGGTCGGAGACTGCGGCGCGAAGTTCGGGGATTTTCTGAAGAACATCACCGCCGACTACGAAAAGATCACGACGGCGGCGGGCATCAAGGCGAACTGAGCCGAACGCCAGCGCGGCCAATCGGAGCAACGAGGCGGCCGAACCCGCCCTACGCCTTCAGCCCGAGGAAATCCCGGATCGCGGCGCCTGTCGCCTCGGCGTCCTTCTTGTCTGCGGCCGACAGCGCCCAGGCCGCGCCCGCACGCGACACCAGCATGGTGTTGCAGACTTCGATTCCGGACGCCCGGTCGACCCCGGCGTCGAGCGCGATCTCGCTCACGTCGGCGAGCGCCATCTCCAAAGGTTTGAGCGACCAGAACATCAGCTTGCGCTGCAGGATCGCCTTGCCGGCATCCTTGTCCAGCGTGAGCGTGGTAGAACCGGATTGCAGCACCATTCGCCGCGGCGTGCTTTCGATGATCTTGGCCATGGCGCCCTCCCTGCTGAGCCTTGGCTTGGAACGCCCCATAATAGCAGCCTATGGCCTTGCGGCGAGATGGACAGGGTGTCGCGGCCGGGCGAAGATTTCAGGATGCGTGAGGTGCGAACATGATGGCGGGCGCGGCGACCGATGAATGGCTTGCAGGCATTTCCCGACGGCGGCGCAGAACGTCGCGCCGCCACTTCCTCGCGGCCGCTGCGGCCTTGGGCGTGAGCGGGCTCGCGGGCTTTGCCGGGGCGCAACCTGCCCCGCGCGCCGAAGGGCTTAAGGTTTTGGCCGCCGGCTCCGCGCTGCATGGCCTGCGCCCGGCCACGGCCGCCTTCGCGCGCGAGACCGGAATCCCCGTGCAGGTCGCGACCGATCACGGCCACAACATCCGAAAACATGCGCTCGCGGGCGAAACCGACGCCGACGTGGTGCTGGTCCCGACCGAATGGGCCAACGACCTCGTCGCCGCCAGCCGCGCCGACAAGGCGACCCTGATTCCGATCGGCTCCGTGCGCATGGGCGCGGTGGTGCGGGAGGACGCTCCGCCGCCGGACGTTTCCACCATGGAGGCGCTGCGTCGGGCGTTCGTATCGGCCGACACGGTGCTGCTCACGCTCGCACCCACCGGCGACCACCTCATGAAGGTGATCGATCGGCTGGGGATCGCCGCAACCGTTGCACCCAAGCTCAAACGCTTCGACACCGCGACGCTGCTCAACAAGTATCTCGCCGACAATCCCGGCAAGGGCGCGCTGGGCTTCGGCCCCGCCACCGAGATACTGGCCTGGCGCGGCAAGGGCGTGGCCTGGGGCGGGCCGGTCCCCGAGGAAATCCAGATCGTGCTGCCCTACTCCGCCGTCATGCTGATCCGCGCGCAGGGCGAGCCGGCGCACCGGCTGCTCGCATTCCTCGCGACCCCGGGCGCGCGCAAGCATTTCCTCGACAGCGGCGTGGAGTGAGCGACCATCGCAAGCGCAGGCCCGCTACTTCGACTTGAGGCTCAGGATATAGGCGATGATGTCGGCCCGCTCGTTCGGCTCCATCATGATGTTCGGCATCGCGCGGTGCGGCGACAGCAGCGCAACGTTCAACGCCATCGCCGACATACCCCTGCTCTCGGCGATGGCGAAGAATGGCGGTGCGAGCGGGTTGACCGAAGTCTCGCCCTTGCGCACGCCGTGACAGGCAATGCAGGTGTGCAGCGCGAGTGCCGAACCGCGGCTCGCGTCACCAAGCTCTTGTGCCTGCACCGGACCGGCAAACAAAGCGGCTGCACCCGCTATGAGCAGCGCAATCGAATTACGAATCATGTCTTGCATGGGAGCCTTCGTGAATCGGGATCATTTCAGCATCATCCTTCGCAAGCCAGGTGTCATTGATCTAGCGCAAGCCTGTCCGCACCCCGGCAAAGCCCTGGTGCGCACAGGCGCCCCCGAGTAAAGCTCTTGGATTGTTTGAGGGGACGCGGAGAACGACTCATGGCGCGCGTGACGATGATTCCGCCGGACACGGCCGAACCGGAGGCCCGCAAGGTCTATGACGGCGTGCTCAAACAATGGGGCCGGATCAGCAATTTCTCGCAGGTGCTGGCGCATCAGCCAGCAGCGCTCGCGGGTTGGATGCTGCCGAACGAGGCGATCCGGCTGACCAACGTCAAGGCCGACCCCGACTATGTGAAAATCCAGCAGCTCGTCATCATCAAGACATCGGCGCTGAATGGCAGCGCCTATTGCATGTCGCACAACGTGCCGCTCGGGAAAAAGATCGGGCTGACCGAGGCGCAGATCGCGGCCGCGCAGGGCGATGGCTACATGGCCTCGCCCGACCTCGACGAGAAGCAGAAGGCAGCCGTGCGCTGGGCCGAGGCCGTCACCAAGATGACCGCGCGCGACGATGACGAAGCCTTCGCCGCGATGAAGCGGCATTTCAGCGAGAAACAGATCGTCGAGTTGACGGTGTTCTGCGGCATGTGGAACTACTCCAACCGGCTGTGCGAGGCGTTGCACGTCGATCTGGAGCGGCCCGACAAGCGCATCGAATTCCAGAAATAGCTGTCGCGCCGCCCCATAAATCGAAACGGCGACGCAACTCGGGCTTGCCCGAATTGCGCTAAGGAATCAAAAGTCCAAGTCGGGTAAACCCGACTTGGACGACGAGCCCGGCCATCACGACCGCGGATGCATGTCTCAAACGCTAGCGCGGAGCCATGTCGCTGAACATGACGCCGCCCTTGGCCTTGTCGGTCTTGGGCGTCTCGACCAGCGTAATCACCACGGCCTCGGCCGGAACCTTGTAGTTCTTCACCATGGCGTCGGTGATGTCCTTGCAAAGCGCCTTTTTCTGTTCGGCGGGGCGGTTGCCGACGGCATAGACGACGATCTCGGGCATGGCTGTTCCTCCTGTTGCTGCCTCACCTGCACTATAGCGTGGCAGGCAGAAGCGAAACACTCCCATGCGAATGGTCGCTGACCCCCATCGCGGCTCGAATTTTAAGCTGCAATAATGGGTGTGTGGAGGTGTTTACAGAGTCGTGCTGCACATGCGTCAACCGGAGGAAATGATGAACGTCCATCCCAAAATACCGTCCGATGTCATCGGACTGACCACAGCGCCGTCCTTGTCACGGCGCGGCTTCTTCATGACGGCGTCCGCCGCCACCGCCGCCGGCTATACGCTGCTCGCCGGCCCGGTGCGCGCTCAGGTCGTCACCACCGACACCAAGGGCCTCAAGGTCGGCGACGCCACGGTGAAGGTCGCCGGCGGCGACATGCCAGTCTATTTCGCACGGCCCGAGAAGGCCAAGAACCCGCCCGTCGTGCTGGTCGCAATGGAAATCTTCGGGCTGCACGAATACATCAAGGACGTCACGCGACGTCTGGCCAAGGCCGGCGCCTTTGCGATCGCACCGGACTATTATTTCCGCTCGGGCCAGGATCTCACCAAGATCACCGAGATGCCGAAGCTGATGCCGGTCGTAAACGCCAAGCCCGACGCCGAGCTTCTGGCCGATCTCGACGCCACCGTGGCTTGGGCGAAAAAGCAGGGCGGCAACACTGGAAAGCTGGCGATCATCGGCTTCTGCCGTGGCGGCAGGACGGTGTGGCAATACGCAGCCCACAACAAGAACCTCAAGGCCGGCGTCGCCTTCTATGGCTCGCTGGTCGACCCGCCGGCGCAAAAGGAAAAGTGGCCGAAGAGCCCGACCGAGCTCGCTCCTGACATGAAGGCGCCGGTGCTCGGCCTTTATGGCGAGGCCGATGCCGGCATTCCGGTGGCGCAGGTCGAGGCGATGAAAGAGGCGCTGGCGAAGGCGAAGAAGAAGGCGGAGTTCAAGCTCTACCCCGGCGCGCCGCACGCCTTCCACGCCGATTACCGGCCGAGCTACCGCAAGGAGGCGGCCGAGGACGGCTGGAACCAGGCGCTGGCGTGGCTGAAGAAGAACAAAGTGCTGAGCTGAACTGGCCCGGTTGCCGAGGACGTCCCCTCTCCCGCCGAGGGAGAGGGGAAATTTCCCCGGGGCTGCGCAGATCGTGCCCGCGCCGTCCAACGTGCGTCGGATCGAGTGGATAGGACATTCGCATGACGATTGACCGCAGGCATCTTCTGGCGTTGCTTGGTTCCTGCTTTGCCCAGCCCGCCTTTGCGCAAGCCCCCGCGATGAGCCGACCGACCGCCTATGCCTTCTCCTTCGCCGGTCTCGACGGCAAAAGCCTGCCGCTCGCCGCGCACGCCGGCAAGCCGATCCTGATCGTCAACACTGCCTCCCAGTGCGGCTACACTCCGCAGCTCGGCGGCCTGCAACGGTTGTGGTCGCGCTACCGCGACCGCGGCCTTCTGATCATCGGCGTTCCGTCGAACGACTTCGGCGGACAGGAGCCCGGCGGAGCCGCCGAGATCAACAAGACCGCGGACGGCCATGGCGTGGGCTTTCCCCTCGCCGCCAAGGCCGAGGTCAAGGGACCCTCCGCGCATCCGTTCTACAAATGGGCAGCGCTCGAGCGCCCCGGCGAAGTTCCGCGATGGAACTTCCACAAGTATTTGGTCGGCCGCGACGGCCGGATCGCGGCGGTGTTTGCGACGCAGATCGAGCCGACCGATACGCGCGTGATCGCGGCCATCGAGAACATGCTTATCCGGTTTGAACATGCGACCTCTACAGGTTGATCAGTCATGATGGCTTTCCATCGTCGGATGCTTCCAAGTTCCTTGGTAAATCCCGTCATAGGTCGGGCCTTCGCCGTTGGTGCCAATGCCCAGCAGCGAGCGGAAGGCATTGAACGGGTAGAAGCGGCGATTGAACCGGAAGGTGAACTCGTTGAGGTAGGCTTGCAGGTGTTGCGGCTCAACGCGCCCGTGGTGCGTGCCTTGCAGCCAAGCTTTCAGGTTCGAAAAAACGAGGTGAACGATAGGCAGGAACTCTTCGGCCACCTTCGGATCGCCAGCCTCGACAACCGGCAAGTGCGCGTAGCCGAGCTTGCCAAGCCCGTTGTAGGCCGGGGCCGCGTCCGTGATCACCATCGCGCCCGGCTCAACGGCCTGTTCTACAAAGCCGCACAGAGCCTTAGCGCTGCGATTGGTGGCGATTTCCAGCCTGAGACGGCCCGCGTAACGCCCGCCGCGCCGTTCGGGCTTGTCGCCCTTCTTCGGCGGACGGGTGCGGACCTCGACGGCGGCGCAGACCAGCACGGAATCATCCGGCTTGGGGCCGCGACCTTCGCCGCGCACCGCGCCGCCGATGTAAGTCTCGTCAACCTCGACGTGATCGCCCCGGCCAAGATTGCCGCCGATGCGGTCGCGGCCCTGGCGCACCATGCCAGCCCGCAGCTTGTGCAGGATTTGGAACGCGGTTTCGTACCGGCTCAAGCCGAGTTGGCGCTGGAACTGCACCGCAGACATGCCCGGCGTCATGCTCGAAACGAGATAGGCCGCCCAAAACCAGACCGTGAGCGGCGTATGGGTGCGCTGCATCACGGTTCCGACCGTCAGCGAGGTTTGCTTGCGGCATTTGCGGCAGGCCAGCACGCCGGGGCGCGTGGTGACGCGGACGGGCTCGCCTTTCTCTTCGCAGTGCGGGCAAACAAAGCCCTTCGGCCACTTTGCGCCCTCAAGATAGCGGGCGCAGGCGTCGTCATCCTTGAAAAGCCGCTGGAAGTCTCTGAGCGACTTGGGGAACGGCAGGTGTTCCCAGAGCAGAACGTCGGCGTGCGGGGGCATTTACTTGGCCCCCACAATCTTGCGGCTGGCATTTTCAAGGGCAACGCGCTCGCGGCGCTCGCGCGGGGTTTCTTCGTCGCTTGGACCGTTTTCCTCCCAAGGCCACTCGCCAGCCAACGCAAACTCGGCAGCGCGATGCAGCATTTCCTTTTCGAGCTTTGTGAGGCGCACCGCGCCTTTCCGCTCAGCGCGGATCGCTTTAGCGGCGGTTTCGGCTACCGCCTTGCCCTCAACCGAGCCAATCAATGCGCCCACGTCGGCGATATGCTCACCGATTTCCTTGGGGGTTTGCTGGGCCATGGCTCAGCCCTCCGCAGTGGCTTGAGCGATAACGGCGTGGATTTCACCCAATGTCGCGGCGACTTCCTCAAATGTGGTGCCATCGCTCTGTTGCTGTTCAAGCCGTTCCTGTGCGGCAAGCAACGCCGCCAGCATATCCGGCGCGGCTGCGATCAGCCGGGCGTTGGCCTGACCAATCGGCCCGTTGGTGTTGCTGACCGTTGCAATCCGCCACTTGTTCGTCCCGCTGATCGGGTCGGCTTGGATCGTAAGGATTTGGTCGGTCGTGGCGTTCTGTTGAACGGACCAGGGTGCGGGGGTGTGCTTAGCCATCTGTCTCTCCATCAAAGGGCGGGGTTGCCCAATGACGAAACACTACAGGAAGGTGTTGCATGTGTCAACCGGATAAGCATGATCGAGAAAGAGCTGCTTTAGGGCACCAGCGCCGGTCGCAGCGCGCGGCAAGCGCTATTGGGTGCGCCACAATTGATCCACCGGGCTAACCGCTTCGACAGTAATGTTAATGTCGGCTGCCATAGTACTCGACGCAGTTGGATAAGGCGTTGAGTTGATTCATAAAAGCGATTCTTTGTCTGGCAGCGAAGGATCGCACTCATGCAATCGATATTCTCGAGCGCCTTATCAACGGCGGTAGCAAAACACATCGACCTGTCGGTCACA
>CAMAWG010000164.1 GCA_945861855.1 Rhodoplanes serenus | reverse complement strand
GGCAAGCCGGAGACGCTCAAATCGCCGGAGGCGCTCTGGCGAACGCGGCCCGGAACGGTGGCCGGGCCGCCGATCGTCTACCGCGCGCCGATGGCCGCCACCGCCGAATGCTACCGCCGCATGGACCGGCGCCGCCATGTGCTCATTTCCGCGGGCGCCGTGACCACCGGCGAGGACGCCTACGCCAAGATCCGCAACGGCGCTTCGCTGGTGCAGCTCTTCACCGCGATGGTCTACGAGGGGCCGCTGCTGGCGCGCCGCATCGCGCGAGGCTTGGCGCGCCTGCTGGAGCGGGACGGATTCAAGTCGGTTTCGGAAGCCGTCGGCGCCGACCTGCTTTAAAGCCGGGCGACCGCGAGCAGGCCCGGCACAGGTTCGCCTTTTTCCGAGCGTGTCGATCCAGCGTCAAGCTGCAAAATCCGAAAGCCCGCCGCTTCGAGAGCGGCGCGCACGTGACCGGCGCCGTGAGCGTAGCGCAGGGTGCCCTGCAGCCGCACGCCTAGCTCGTCATGAGTCTCGACCGTGAAGGCGAACAGACCGCTCGGCGCAAGCACGCGGGCGACGGCTGTGGCGATCGGCGCGATGTCGCTGCAATAGACAAAGACATCGGCCGCCAGCACGAGGTGGTTTTGCGCGCCCGCTTCGCCCGCAAGGAACCCGATGAGTTCGGCGACGGCGAGCCGATCGTAGAGTCCCTTGGCGCGCGCCTGCTCGACCATGCCGGGGGAGATGTCGACGCCGGTGAGCCAGTCGCAGAACGGCCGGAATGCGACGCCGCCCAGACCCGTGCCGCAGCCGAGATCGAGCACGGAGCCAAGCCGCAGCGGCTCCGCCGCCTGCGCCCGCACCGCCTCCAGCAGCAGTTGCGGCCCGCGATAGTCGAGCCGCTCCACCAGCGCCTCGTCGAAGTCCGGCGCGTGCTGATCGAACAGCCGGCGCACATAGACGCCAGTCATCGACGGCGTCGCCTCGCCGTGGCCGAGGCGGGCGAGATGCAGCCGCGCGCCGTGATAATCCTCGCGGTCGGCGTCACGCGCCGCCTCAAACGCGGCGATGGCGCCGTCGCGGTCGCCCGTCGCCTCGCGGATCGAGGCGAGCGCGAACCATGCGGTGGCGAAACCCGGCGCGGTCGCCACCACCTGCACCAGAATATCGGCGGCGGC
This sequence comes from Rhodoplanes serenus, assembly GCA_945861855.1. Taxonomy (GTDB): domain Bacteria; phylum Pseudomonadota; class Alphaproteobacteria; order Rhizobiales; family Xanthobacteraceae; genus Z2-YC6860. The sequence continues at coordinate 7,848 of CAMAWG010000164.1, read as the reverse complement.
GGCGGTATCGCCGCGCTGCAGATAGTCCAGCGCCCATTGGTAGCGCCGGTCGGCGACCAGATCGCCGGATGACACGAAAAGCGGCTGCGCGGGCATGAGAACTCAAACTGCGATCTTGAATTCGACACGATCATTCCATGCTAGAATGGCCGCAGGCGCAACGGAGACCACGATGTCCGGCAACATAAGTCGCTTCCTCGGCGGGCCGCCGCTCGCGGTGCTCGGCAAGCTCATCCTGCTGTCGATCCTGATCGGCGTCGTGCTGTCCGCGCTCAGCCTCGACCCGTGGAACATCGTGGCGAGCGTGCGGCGGCTGGTTGTCAGCATTTGGGACATGGGCTTCGATGCGGTGCGCTGGCTCTGGCAGTATTTCCTGCTCGGCGCCGTGATCGTGATCCCGATCTGGCTGATCTTGCGGCTGGTGCGCGCGCCGAAGGGACGATAGTTACACGGGCCAGGGCTCCGCGGTCATCGCAGCCGCCTCGCCGCCGACCAGATCGGACAGCTTCTCCGCCTCGCCGCGATCGAGCGCGCCGGTCAGTGCGGACTTGATCTCGGAGACGAGCGCAAGTCCGTGATAGACCAGCGCGCTGTAGAGCTGCACGAGGTCGGCGCCCGCCCTGATCTTGCCGAGCGCGGCGGCGCCGGAATCGATGCCGCCCGCGCCGATCAGCGGAAACGCGCCTTCGACCCGCACATAGGTTTCCGCCAGCATCCGCGTCGACAGCGGATAGAGCGGCCGGCCCGACAGCCCGCCCGCCTGCTTCGCAGTAGCCTGATCGCGCAGGGCCGGCGGCCGGCCGATCGTGGTGTTGCCGACGATCATGCCGTCGATCTTGCGCGCGCGCGCCACGCCGACGATGTCGTCGAGATCGCCGAGCGAAAGGTCAGGCGCGATCTTGAGCAGCACCGGCATGGGACCCGCGCGCGGCGCAATCCGGTCGCGGGTCTCGACGATGCGCGCGAGCAGATCGTCGAGCGCCGAGGCGCGCTGCAATTCGCGCAGGCCCGGCGTGTTGGGCGACGAGATGTTGACGGTGACGTAGCTCGCAACCGGCGCGAACTGCTCGATCAGGCTGACGTAGTCGGCGGAACGGTCGCTCGAATCCTTGTTGGCGCCGATATTGACGCCGACGATGCCGCCCCGGCCAGCGCGGGCGGCGAGCCGCGACAGCGCGGCGGCGGCGCCATGGCTGTTGAAGCCGAGCCGGTTGATCACGGCCTCGTCGGGCTCGAGCCGGAAGATGCGCGGCCGCGGATTGCCCTGCTGCGGCAGCGGGGTGACCGTGCCGACCTCGACGAAGCCGAAGCCAAGGCCCAAGAGCGCGTCGGCAACCTCGGCGTGCTTGTCGAAGCCCGGCGCAATTCCGACCGGATTGGGAAAGTTGAGCCCGAAGGCCCGCACCATGAGCCGCGAATCGCCCGCCGGAGGTCGCCGCAGGGGGGCAAACCGCAGGGCCTTGATCGCGAGCGAATGGGCGTCTTCCGGATCGAGCGCCCGGAGCAGCGGCCGGGCTAGGCGGTCGAAAAAGCCGATCAACGGGCGCTCCGGGGCGAAATTGGCGCGGACCCTATCGGCCGTGACTGCGTTCTTCAAGGTAGGGCTGGACATCGCCCGGTTGAGGCTATAATCTCAACCGTTGGATAATAGTCTCAACCCGGAAAGCCGGAGACCGGGATGGCAAGCGCACCTCTTACACATAACCAGATATGGACGGCGCTCGACCGGCTTGCGGCGCGCGCCAAACTTTCGCCGTCGGGACTGGCTAAGCGCTCCGGTCTCGACCCGACCACCTTCAACAAGTCGAAGCGCATCACGCCGGACGGCCGTGCCCGCTGGCCCTCCACCGAATCGGTCGCCAAGGCGCTCGCCGCGACAGGCGTCAGCGTCGAATCCTTCGTCTCTCTGATCGGCGACCCGAACGGAGCTGCGCAGGCGGTGCCGCTGATCGGCTTCGCCGAAGCCGGCTCCGGCGGCTATTTCGACGACGGCGGCTTCCCGGTCGGCAAGGGCTGGGACGAGATCGCGTTTCCCGCCGTGACCGACGACCACGCCTATGCGCTGGAAATCTCGGGCGAGTCGATGCTGCCGGCCTATCGCGACGGCGACGTCATCATCGTGTCGCCTGCGGCTCCGGTGCGGCGCGGCGACCGCGTCGTGGTCAAGACCAGCAAGGGCGAGGTGATGGTCAAGGAACTCAAGCGCCAGACCGCCAAGCAGGTGGAGCTGAAATCGCTCAACGCCGACCATCCCGAGCGCACCCTTCCGCTCGAAGACGTGGTTTGGATCGCGCACATCGTCTGGGCGAGCCAGTAGCCGCGGATTGCGGTATAGTGGGCGGCCACTCGATACACGCGGGGAACCGTCAATGACTGAAATCATTCACCCATCATCCTGCGGCTGCTGCGGCGATCTGCTGCGCGGCGCATTCAGCCGCCGGCAATTTGTAACGGGCGCCGCGGCCTTCGGAGCTGCCGCGGCGCTGTCGCCGCATATGGCGCTGGCCGCCAAAGGCCGCTACGAGGCCATGGTGCTTGGCTGCATCGATCCCCGGCTGCAGGAGCCGGTGCATCGCTACACGCGGCGGCGCGGGCTGACGGGCAAGTTCAGCCAGTTCGTCATCGCGGGCGCGGCAGTGGGCGTTGTCGCAGAGCCGTTCAAGGACTGGCAAAAGGCCTTCTGGGACAACCTCGCCACCTCGATCCAACTGCATCACATCGAAAAGGTGATCGCGATCGACCACCGTGACTGCGGCGCCGCCAAGATCGCCTACGGCGCCGACAAGGTCGGCAATTGGAAGGTCGAGACCGAAACGCATCGCACGGCGATGGCGGAGTTCCGCAAGCAGGTGGCGGAGCGCCATGCGAATTTGAAGGTCGAAACCGGCCTGATGGCGCTCAATGGCAGGATCGAGATGTTCGCGTAGGCAACGTCACTCGCCCTGCCATAGCAGCAGGCCGCCGCGGATCAGATAGATCACCGCGAGCGTGAAGATGATGACGCGCGTCCATTGCCGGAAGCCGTGGTCGGTCATGCGCTCCAGCACGAACGGTGCGGCCACAGCTCCGGCGAGCGCGAGCACGATGCTCGGCCCCCAGACCGCGAATTGCAGATCGCCGACGCCCGCGAGCGAGCCGAAGTAGGCCGCGCGCAGGACGTGACTGAAAGTCTGCGTGATCGCCTTGGTGGCGTTGGTGGTCTTGCGGTCGAGGCGGCTCTTGTTGAAGAAGATGTCGAGGAACGGCCCGCCGACGCCGGCCATGAACTGGATCACCGTGGTGAAGATGCCGGTGATGAACGGAATGCCGCGCCATTCGATGTTCGGCCGCATCGATTGCGGCAGCACCTCCACCGCGAACGGCATCAGCCCGAGCAGGATATAGACCACCGCCTTGTCGGGAACGTAGGCGAGGTAGCGCATCACCGCGAAGGCCAGCAGCGCGCCCGCGACGTACCGGTAGAAGATCGGCCAGAGCACGAAGTGCCGCCAGTGCAGCGCGCGCCAGCCGTTGGCCGTGAGCTGGATGATCGAGAACAGCAACATGCCGGTGGCGACGTCGAAATAGACCAGCAGCACGCCGAGCAAAACCATTCCGCCGGCCATCCCGAACACGCCGGAGATGAAGGAGGAGACGACGATCGTCGAGCCGACGATGGCGAGCGCGGCGGCGGTCATTGCGACCGTTACGCCGACCGTGCCAACGCGCCGTCGATCATGTCCACGGTGTTCTTCAGCCCGTACACCGCGACGAACGATCCGAAGCGCGGGCCTTTCTCCTGGCCGAGCAGCACCTGGTAGAGCATGTTGAACCAGTCGAGCGACACGCCGGGCTTGCCATCCTTGGCCTTCTTCTTCTCGTCGAGGAACGGCGGACGGCGCCCGACCTCATAGACCACGTCCTGAATGGCCTCGGCGGTCGCCTCGGCGGGCAGGTTGGACAGCGCATCGCGCAGATCCTGCAGCGCTTTGCGCTCGCCCTCATCAGGCTCGCGGAATTTCTTGGTCGGCAGGACGAAGTCGCGGAAATAGTGGATGGCGTATTCGACCGCCTGGTTGAGCTTCGGATGCGTCGCGGGCGTCACACCAGGCCGGTAGCGGCCGATGAATCCCCACAGCGTCTCGGCGTTCTCGGCGTTCGACGATGAGACGAGCGTCAGCAGCATCCCGAACGAGATCGGATTGTCGGCCTTGGGCGGCTGGCCCGAATGGATATGCCAGACCGGATTGGAAAGGCGCTGCCGACCGTCCTGCCGCTCGTAGCCGTCGAGAAACTGCTGGTACTCGTCGACGTGCCGCGGGATGACGTCGAAGTAGAGCCGCTTGGCCGACTTCGGCTCGCGGTACATGAAAACCGAAAGGCTTTCCGGGCTCGCGTAGCGCAGCCATTCGTCGATGGTCAGGCCGTTGCCCTTCGACTTGGAAATCTTCTGCCCCTTCTCGTCGAGGAACAGCTCGTAATTGAATCCCTCCGGCGGCAGGGCGCCGAGCGCGCGGCAGATTTCGCCGGACAGCTTCACCGAATCGATCAAATCCTTGCCGGCCATCTCGTAGTCGATGCCGAGCGCGACCCAGCGCATCGCCCAGTCCGGCTTCCATTGCAGCTTGCAGCGCCCGCCGGTGACCGGCACGGTGAAGCGCTCCTGCGTTTCCGGTTCTTCGTAGGTGATCGTGCCGCGCATGGCGTCATGCGCCAGCACGGGCACCTGCAGGACGACGCCGGTGCGCGGGTCGATCGGCAGGAACGGCGAATAGGTCTGCGCCCGCTCCTCGCGCAGCGACGGCAGCATGATCGCCATCACCTTGTCGAAGTGCGCCAGCATCTTGAGCAAGGCCTCGTCGAAGCGGCCGGACGTGTAGCAGTGCGTGGACGACAAAAACTCGTATTCAAAGCCGAAGGTGTCGAGGAAGGCGCGCAGCCGCGCGTTGTTGTGCTCGCCGAACGAAGGATGGGTGCCGAACGGGTCCGGCACCTTGGTGAGCGGCTTGCCGAGATGTTGCGACAGCATCTCCTTGTTCGGCACGTTGTCTGGCACCTTGCGCAGCCCGTCCATATCGTCGGAGAAGGCGATCAGCCGGGTCTTCACCTTGTCGTCGGTCAGCACGCGAAAGGCGTGGCGCACCATGGTGGTGCGCGCGACCTCGCCGAAGGTGCCGATGTGCGGCAGGCCGGAGGGGCCGTAGCCGGTCTCGAAGATCACCTCGTCCTTCGGCTGCCTTTTCAGGCGTGCGACGATCTTGCGCGCCTCCTCGAATGGCCAGGCGTTCGATTGCTCGGCCAGCTCGCGCAGCGAGGCGGCGGTTTCAGTGACGGACATCATGTTCTCCGGACGCGGCCCTTTCATAAGTAGGGGCTCTAGCGGCGTCAATTAGAACGGGCTGATCGGAAAATAGCGCAGCCACAGATCGCTGAAGCGGCCCTTTTCCCACAGCCGGAACAGCGCCCAGTTGAAGCCCTGACGAAGCGGGTCGTTGCCGCGCTTGACCGCGATGCCGACTCCCTCGCCGAAATAGCGGCTTTCGATGAACGGCCCGCCGCGGAACGCGCAGCAGTTCTGCGAATCCGTGCCGTTGAGCCAGAAGGCGAGCGATATGCCGTCGCCGAACAGAAGGTCGACTTCGCCCCGGCGCAATGCGTCGCGCGCCAGATCCGGCGTGTCGTAAGCGCGCAGGTCCGCTTCCGTGATCAGCGCGTTGACGAAGGCCTCATGCGCCGTGCCGGCAACCACCGCGACCTTCTTGCCTTCGATCTGCTCGGGCCGCACGTCGCGTATCGCGGCATCGCGGCGCGCCACGAAGCGGGCGGGGGTGCGGTAATAGGGATCGCTAAAATCGGCGAGCTTGCGGGCGTCCGGCGTGACGGCGATCGAGGCCATCACCGCATCGCCGCGGTTGTCGCCGAGCGACGGCAGCAGCGTATCGAACCGCCGCATCTGGACCGTGCAGGCGATTTTCAGCTCCTCGCAGATCATGCGCGCAAGATCGACGTTCAATCCCGCGGGATTGCCGTCGGAGCCGGAGTAGTTGAACGGCGGGTAATCGACCTCGGTGATGAAGCGGATCAGCGTGACGCGCGACAGGTCCGGCCGCTCCGGCCGCCGCCGGGGATCCCAGAAGCCCGGGATGGCGACGGAGGTCGCAGCGGCGGCAGGAGCGCCGGGCGCAGGGGACGGCGGTTGCGCCGGTGCGGGGCCGGCTCCCGCCAGCGTCACCAGCACCAGCCCTGCCAAAGCCGCAACCCAGCCGGGTATCCGCGATTCTGTTCTTGCCTGAAGTGGTAGCATTATGCCTGAATTCGTCTTCGGGACGTTTCGCCAGGGCCGGTTATAGACGAAACGTCCGGGCGGATCAGCGTCGTTGCCGGTCGGGGGGCCGCGTTGGCGTATCGGGATGGGGCCGGAGCGGTCATCGACCGTGCCAGGGATGATGGTTGGGCCGCGCCGGGCGCGGTCCCATCGATCGTTCCCGCGCTGCCCCGCGGCTTCGACCGCGACCGGCCGCCCAGCCACCGGCCTGGAATTCCCGCCCTCCCCCGCTGCCCGGAGATCGACTGCGTCCGGCATCTGCTTCCGCCGGAGGTCCTTGAGCTCGCGGAATTGCGCGCCATCGAAGCGGGCGTCGGCGCCGACCGGGTCCTGATCACCTGGGGCGTCATCGGTGAGGAGACCTATGTGGCGGCGCTTGCCGCATCGCTTGGCATGGAGTTTGAGCCGCTGTTCAACACGCCGCGAGCGCAATGCCCGCTGCCCGACGACCGGCTGGTCGAGGCGGCGAACACCGGAATGCTGCCGCTTGCCGGCCGTGACGGCGTCAACATCGTGGTGGTCCCGCGCCTGGTGGACAGCCGCCGCCTTGCAGCACTCGCAATGTCCGGCCACGACATGGCGCCGCGCATCCGCATCACCAGCGCCGCGCGGCTGCGGAATTTTGTCGCTCGTCACGGCGCTCGCAATATCGAGGATCGGGCCGTGGATGAATTGCGGCTGAGATGGCCGGAGCTTTCCGCCGGCATCGGCCGCTCCCGCCGCCTGGCCGTCGCAGACTCCGCCGCATTGGCGGCCCTTGCGGCCGTCGCCTTCCCCGGCATTGCGATCTTAACGGTCGAGCTCATGCTCGGCTTCATGTTCCTCGCCTGGACCGGACTGCGTTTGCTCGGCCTCTTCAGCGAACGCCTCGTTCGCCGGACGCCGCGAACATTGTCCGACGACGGGCTGCCAATCTACTCGGTCGTCATCGCGCTCTACCGCGAGGCCGCAGCCGTGGAGGGCCTCGTCGAGGCCCTGCGAGCGCTCGACTATCCGCTCGAAAAATTGGACATCAAGCTCGTTCTGGAGCCGGACGACCACGAGACCCGCGAGGCGCTCGCCCGCCTGCAGCTCGGCCCGCCGTTCGAGATCGTCATCGCGCCGGCCGGCGGCCCGCGCACCAAACCGAAAGCCTTGAACGCGGCGCTGCCATTCGTGCGCGGCAAGTTCGTCGCGGTGTTCGATGCCGAGGATCGGCCGGAGCCCGACCAGCTCCGGCTCGCCCTGGAGGCATTCGTCGAGGGCAGCGAGCGGCTCGCCTGCGTGCAGGCAAGACTCACCATCGACAATACGGCCGACTCCTGGCTCACTCGCGTGTTCACCGCCGAATATGCCGGCCTGTTCGACGTGTTCCTGCCGGGGCTCGCCGCGTTCCGGCTGCCGCTGCCGCTGGGCGGCTCGTCGAACCACTTCCGCACCGAAGTCTTGCGGGAAAGCGGCGCCTGGGATCCCTTCAACGTGACCGAGGACGCAGACCTCGGAATGCGGCTTGCGCGCTTCGGCTATCTCACCACGATCATCCAGTCGACCACTTACGAGGAGGC
>CAMAWG010000163.1 GCA_945861855.1 Rhodoplanes serenus | reverse complement strand
GATCACCTACGGCACCACCGAGGATTTCCTGTCGCACTTCGGCCTGGAGACGCTGAACGACCTGCCGGGATTGGAGGAGCTGAAGGGCTCGGGGCTTCTCGACAACCGCCTGCCGCCGGGCTTCGCGGTGCCGATGCCGTCCGACGATCCGATGCTGCGCGACGACGAGGATCCGCTGGAGCCGGGCGATCTCGACCTCGGCCTCGCGCCGCCGCCGGAGCGGTTGGAGGAGTAGGCCCAACCACGTCATTCCGGGGCGCGCCGAAAGGCGCGAACCCGGAATCCATAACCCCTGTGCTGATGACTTGATCGCTGCGGGTTATGGATTCCGGCTCTCGCTCCGCTCGGCCGGAATGACGTTGAGATTTTGCGCATTTCATAGAAGTTTAAATACCTTAGCCATGATCCGCAAGGTTCCCCGCGCGGCCACCGGTCGTTCTTGTTTTTGCCGTCCCTTGCTCGTAGGTTCGGGCCAAACCGAGGGGGCGGCGTCGCGCCGACCGGTGCGGAGGATTTTTCGATGGGTTCGTTGAGTATCTGGCACTGGGTGGTGGTGATCGCCGTGATCCTGCTGCTGTTCGGCCGCGGCAAGATTTCCGAGCTGATGGGCGACGTCGCGCAGGGCATCAAGTCGTTCAAGAAGGGCATGGCGGAGGACGAGACCGCCAAGGCGGATCCCGCCGCCGACCCGAAGACCATCGCCGGCGAAGCCAAGCCCGCCGATCCGCTCAAGCCGCAAGCCCAGACCGAGCGCAAGTTCGAAGGCTGACCGCGGGAGCACGAGGGCGTCCGTGGCGGAATGTTTTGGGGGGCGCCGGCGACGAGCTAGCGCCCCTTGGAGTTTGAGAAGAATGTCGAAAGCCTCTCGTTGGTCATTCCGGACGCCGCGGAGCGGCGATCCGGAATCCATACTCCCGGCGCTGATGATTTCAGCAGGACAGGGGTTATGGATTCCGGGTTCGTCGCGCCTTCGCCCTGCGGGCTACGGCGGACGCCCCGGAATGACGCCGAGGATTTAGCGTCATGTTCGATATCGGCTGGAGCGAGCTTGTCGTCATCGCGGTCGTCGCCCTGATCGCCATCGGGCCGAAGGAATTGCCCGGCGTGCTGCGCATGGTCGGCCAGTACATGGGCAAGGTCCGGCGCATGGCGTCGGAATTCCAGGGCCAGTTCCAGGAGGCGATGCGCGAGGCCGAAATGGCCGACCTGAAGAAGCAGGTCGACGAGATGACCGACACCGCCAAGAGCTTCACCGACTTCGATCCGCTCGGGTCGGTGAAGAGCCAGGTCGACAGCTTTTCCGCCGATCCGCTCGGCACCGCCTCGCAGTCCTCGACGGCGAGCGCCTCGCCGGAGGCCGCCGCCGAAAGCACGCCCGCGCCGGTGTCGCCTGACGCGGCGATCCCGCAGCCGCCCCCCGACACCGCGGTCTCGGCGGAGGCGCCGCAGCCCAAAGCCGGGAGCGGCGCGTGAGGTCGGAGGACGACGAGAAGGAGATCGAGGCCAGCAAGGCCCCGCTGATGTCGCATCTGATCGAGCTGCGCTCGCGGCTGATCAAGGCGCTGGCGGCATTCTTCATCGCTGCCGTCGCCTGCTTCTTCTTTGCCAAGCCGATCTACAACATCCTGGTCTGGCCCTATGTCTGGATCGCCGGCGTCGAGAATTCGAAATTCATCTACACCGCGCTGCTCGAATATTTCATCACCCAGCTCAAGCTCTCGATGTTCGGCGCGGCCTTCATCGCCTTCCCGGTGATCGCGACGCAGATCTACATGTTCGTGGCGCCCGGCCTCTACCGCCACGAGCGCGGCGCCTTCCTGCCGTATCTCGTCGCGACGCCGTTCTTCTTCCTGCTCGGCTCGGCGATGGTCTATTTCGTGGTGATGCCGATGCTGGTGCGGTTCTCGCTCGGCATGCAGCAGTCCGCGGGCGAGGGGCAGGCGGAGATCGCGCTGTTGCCCAAGGTCGGCGAATATCTCTCGCTGATGATGTCGCTCATTCTCGCCTTCGGCGTCGCGTTCCAGCTTCCGGTGATCCTGACGCTGCTCGGCCGCATCGGCGTCGTTACCTCGGAGATGCTGCGGCAGAAGCGGCGCTACTTCATCGTCATCGCCTTCGTCATCGCCGCGGTGCTGACGCCGCCCGACGTGCTCTCGCAGATGTCGCTCGCGATCCCGCTGATGCTGCTCTACGAGGGCTCGATCTGGTCGGTGAAAGTGGTCGAGGGCAAGGTCGCGAGGGCCAAGGCGGCGGAAGCGGCGAAGGCCGCGGCCGACGCGGGCACCGAGATCAAGCCGGCGGAGTAGGGCGCCGCTGTCATTCCGGCCGAGCGAAGCGAGAGCCGGAATCCATAACCCCGGTGCCGAGGAATGACGCCAGGGGCCCTCGTCAACATCCTGAAGCGGTCTATTGACTTTAATCCTAGGTTTATATACTTATCAACTATCCGTCATCGATGACCGCAACCGGTGCGACCGTCGCGGGCGGTGTTGGAGCGCCGGGAGGCGCTGGGCCCTACGTTACTGGGCCAGCGCGCCGGAAAGCGGCAACTCCCGGTAACGGGGGACCTGCCGTGGCGCGCGGCGGAGCCGATCGCAAGGCCCCGCCAGGGCGTGCCGTCCCACGTCCTAGGCGCCTCCCGGCGCTCCATTCCCCTCATGGGGAAACGGAAAAAGGGCAACGGCGTGCCCCGCGCCGCAAACAATCGGGGCGGCGGAGCGTTGGCTAACCGGGTTGGCTGCACTTATAAGTCCGCGACGGATTCCCTCGAACCGACTGGCCTAAGAATTTCCCATGCACGACATTCGCTGGATACGCGAGAACGCGGTCGAGTTCGACAAGGCGCTGAACCGCCGCCCGCTCGACGGCGAATCCAGGAAGCTGTTTTCCTCGGCGAACCTGCTGGCCATCGACGAGCGCCGCCGCAACGCGATCACGCATTTCGAGCAGGCGCAGGCGCGAAGGAACGCGGCGTCGAAGGAGATCGGTCAGGCCAAGGCGAAGAAGGACGAGGCGACCGCCGAGCGGCTGATGGCGGAGGTGTTCGAATACAAGAACACTATCCCCAAGCTCGAAGAGACGGCGAAGGCGGCCGAGAAAGAGCTGAACGATATTCTTGCGACGATCCCGAACCTGCCGCTCGCCGAAGTGCCGGATGGCAAGGACGAGACCGGCAACGTCGAGCATCACAAGTCGGACGTGCCCAAGCGCGACTATGCATTCACGCCCAAGCAGCATTTCGAATTGGGCGAAGCGCTCGGGCTGATGGACTTCGAGACGGCGGCGAAATTATCCGGCGCGCGCTTCGTCGTGTTGAAGGGCGGACTGGCGCGCATGGAACGCGCGCTCGGGCAATTCATGCTCGACGTGCATACTGGCGAGCATGGCTACACCGAGGTCAATCCGCCGCTGTTGGTTCGTGATGACGTTATGTTTGGCACTGCTCAGTTGCCGAAATTTGAAAAAGATCAATTTTCTACAAACATTACTGATGTCGATCCTCTCGCTCCTCAGAATGTAAACACACTACTTAAGGCCGCTCTGCAATTTATCGTGGAGCACGACAAAGACCTCGGGACGATCGAAATTGAAACTGAGGGGGATGAAGCGCCAGGCTTGAAGCAACTGGCGCCACTTCTTAACGCGCGGATTTTGAAGACAGCGCAGGATCATCCGAAAGAGTATGCGCGTGCGATTGAGTTAGCTTTTGAACAACAGCGCGCAGCCGAAAGAAAGCTTTGGCTCATTCCCACCGCTGAAGTCTCACTCACCAATCTGGTGCGTGAAGACATCGTCGACGAAGCTAAACTGCCCATGCGGCTCACCGCCTGCACGCCTTGCTTCCGCGCTGAAGCAGGCGCCGCCGGCAAAGACACCCGCGGCATGATCCGCCAGCACCAGTTCACCAAGGTCGAGCTCGTCTCCATCACCACGCCGGAGCAGGCCAAGGCCGAGCACGAGCGCATGCTCGCCTCCGCCGAGGCCGTCCTGCAGAAGCTCGGCCTGCACTATCGCGTCATCACGCTTTGCACCGGCGATATGGGCTTTGCCTCGCAGAAGACCTACGACATCGAGGTCTGGCTGCCGGGCCAGAATCTCTACCGCGAAATCTCAAGCTGCTCGGTCTGCGGCGAGTTTCAGGCGCGGCGCATGATGGCGCGCTATCGCCCAAAGGGCGGCGCGTTTCAGTCAGGGGCGTTCCAAGCATCCGCATTTCAGACCAGTCCCGCGTTCGTGCACACGCTGAACGGCTCCGGCGTCGCGGTCGGCCGCGCGCTCGTTGCGGTCATGGAAACCTATCAGCAGGCCGACGGCTCGATCGCCGTGCCCGACGCGCTCGCGCCCTACATGGGCGGCATTAAGAAGATCGAGAAGAAATCGTGATGATGTTTCAGCAAATGCAGGCCTCGTGTCCCGGACGCGGTGCAATGCGTAGCATTGCGCCGCTGATCCGGGACCCCGGTTGCTTCGCTCGACAAGAAACCGGGGTCCCGGGTCTGCGGTGCATCACTTCGCGCTTGCGCGCTACGTGCTGCGCCGCGCCCGGGACAAGAGGCCGCTGATGCGCATTCTTGTCACCAACGACGACGGCATCAACGCTCACGGCCTGAAAATCTGCGAGCAGATCGCGCGGAAAATTTCCGACGACGTCTGGGTGATCGCGCCCGAGCACGACCAGTCCGGCGTGTCGCATTCGCTGTCGCTCAACGATCCCTTGCGGCTGCGCCAGCTCGGCGAGCGGCTCTTCGCGGTGAAGGGCACGCCGACCGACTGCGTCATCATGGGCGCGCGCCACGTCCTGCCGGAGCCGCCCGATCTCGTTCTCTCGGGCGTCAACCGCGGCCGCAACGCCGCCGAGGATGTTCTGTATTCCGGCACGGTCGCGGGCGCGAAGGAAGCCGCCGTGCTCGGCATTCCCTCGTTCGCGCTGTCGCAGGCCTACACGTCCGCGAACAAGGCCGAGCCGCATTGGAAGACGGCGCTCCAACACGCGCCGGCGATCATCGAGCGCGTGCTCAAGCAGGGCATTCCCCGCGACGTGCTGGTCAACGTCAATTTCCCGGATTGCCCGCCCGGCGCGGTGAAGGGCGTCTGGGCCGCGACCCAGGGCAAGCGCGACCAGCAGTTGCTGCACATCGACGCGCGCCACGACGGCCGCGGCAATCCGTATTTCTGGATCGCCTATGCGCGGGGCGCGCGCCCGACCGGCAAGGATGGAACCGACCTCGCGGCGCTGACCGACAACCGCATCGCCGTCACGCCGCTCCGCCTCGATCTCACCGATCAGCCGTTTCTGACCAAGCTCGCGGGGCTGTTTCCAACGTCGTAGAGGACGAACGTGCCGGCCGACGAAAGCGAACAGCGCATGGAGTTCATGCTGACGCTGCGCCAGCGCGGCATCGGCGACCAGGCGGTGCTGCGCGCGATGGACGCGGTGCCGCGCGAGCATTTCATCGAGGCGCGCTTTGCCGACAGCGCCTATGCCGACCAGGCGATGCCCATTGCCTGCGGCCAGACCATCAGCCAGCCCTATGTGGTCGCCTACATGACCGAGCAACTCCAGGTGCGGCCGAACCATCGCGTGCTGGAGGTCGGAACGGGCTCCGGCTACCAGGCGGCGGTGCTGTCGCGATTGGCCCGCGAGGTGGTGACGATCGAGCGCTATCGCACCTTGGCCAACAGCGCGCGGGCGCGGCTGAAGACGCTGGGCTACACCAACGTCGAGGTTCTGCTGGGCGACGGCTTCGGCGGCGAGCCGCTCCGCGCGCCCTATGACCGCATTATCGTCACGGCGGCGGCCGAAAGCATCCCGCCGGCTCTCACGGCGCAACTGGCCGACGGCGGCATCATGATCCTGCCGCTCGGGCCGCACGGCGGGACGCAGGAACTGGTCAAGCTGACCAACACCGGACAGGGGCTCACCCGCGAGACCCTGATCCCGGTCCGCTTCGTGCCGCTCCTGCCCGGCCAGGCGAAGGAGCTTTAGGCAGGCACGCTGCGCTCCCCGCGCGCGGTGCAGCGCGTCAGCGGTGCACCGCAGACGCGGGGTCCCGGTTGAAAAGCCGTCAAACACCGGGGTCCCGGGTCTGCGGCGCATCACTTCGCTGCGCTTCGTGCTGCGCCGCGCCCGGGACAAGAGCCCACGCGCCCCATTTTGTCGGAATTCCGGCGTCGTTTGATTAGGGTTGAGAGAGCTTAAACGCTTGTTTACCCGCGCGTTGTTAACTCCATCCTCGTCCAGTTTGTTGCGTACGAGTGGGAAAACCAATGCGCGTCGTCGAGCCCGGCCGCTCGCTCCGTTTGTTTCGTCTCGCCATCCTGGCGACGATTTCGGTCGCAGCCGTAAGCTGCAGCGCCGACACACACCGGTTCGAGTCCGACAAGATCTTCCGGCCGCAGGCCAAAGGCCCTTCGAACCAGACGGCTTCGAATGAGGTGACCGGCTCGGTCACAAAGCGCAGTTCCGCCATTCAGAGCGCGCCGCTGCCGCCGCCGACCGGGTCCGCGCCTTCGACGCGGCCCGTGGTGGTCGGCACCGCCGGCGGCTCCAAGGGCATGTCGTCCTACGAGCCGGGTGCGTCCCGCAGCGACATCACCGGATCGGTGGCGGCGCCCGCGGCCCAGCAGGCGGCCGCGCGTCCGCCCGGCTGGAACTGGGAGGGCGGCACGGCGATCACCGTGCAGAAGGGCGATACCATCGACGGCTTGGTGACGCGCTATGGCGTGCCGGCGTCGGCGATCGCGGAGGCCAACAACCTTCCGAACGGCTCGGCGCTGAAGCCCGGCCAGCGGCTGGTGATCCCGAAATACGAGGTGACCGGCAGCGCCACGCCGCGCGCCGCGTCGAACGCGCCGCAGACGGCTGCCCCCGCGATCTCCGCGCCCGGCACCAGCAGCCAGGTCGTGCATATCGTCGCGCCCGGCGAGACGCTGATGGCGCTGTCGCGCAAGTATCGAAAGCCACTCGGCGAGATCGCCAAGGCCAACAACATCGAGCCGCATACGTTGGTGAAGGTCGGCGACCGCATCGTCATTCCGGGCCTGCGCGCGCCGCAGGCCGCGGTGAAGCCGCCGGCGACGGTGGCCCAGCAGCAGAAGCCCGCGCAACAAAAGGTCGCCTCCGCGCCCGCCACGGTCACCGCCAATGTGGTGACGCCCGCGGCCCAGCAGCCCGAGCCCGCGAAGACCAAGACCGACGTCACCGCCGCGATGCCGAGCTTCCGCTGGCCGGTGAACGGCCGCGTCATCACCGCCTTCGGGCCGAAGCCCAGCGGCCAGCAGAACGACGGCATCAACGTCTCGGTGCCGGAGGGCACGCCGATCAAGGCGGCCGAGGACGGCGTCGTCGCCTACGCCGGCAACGAGCTCAAGACCTACGGCAATCTCGTGCTGGTGCGGCACTCCAACGGCTACGTGACCGCCTATGCCCATGCCAGCGAGATCATGGTCAAGCGCGACGATCCGGTGAAGCGCGGCCAGATCATCGCCAAGGCCGGTCAGACCGGCAACGTGGCCGCGCCGCAACTGCACTTCGAGATCCGCAAGGGCTCGACGCCGGTCGATCCGGCGCCGTTCTTGAAGGGCGGGAATACGTAAGCTACGTCCTCGCGCATTGAGTCAAAGTTCGTCATGCCCGGGCCATAGCCGTCCGAAGGACGGCGTCGCTTCGCTCGCCTATGTGCCGGGCATCCATGCCTTGCTTTGTGAAGAAGTAGGCGTGGATGGCCGGGACAAGCCCGGCCATGACGGTCGAGAGGCTCTCAAGCCAATTTCACGCCGAGCCGCCCCGCCAGATCCTGCACGTATTGCCACGCCACGCGGCCGGAGCGCGAGCCGCGCGTGGTGGCCCATTCCAGCGCCTCGGCGCGCAGCGCATCGCCCTGCATCGGAACGCGGAAATGGGTGACGTAGCCGTCGACCATGGCGAGATATTCGTCCTGGCTGCAGCGGTGAAATCCGAGCCACAGGCCGAAGCGGTCCGATAGCGAAACCTTCTCCTCCACCGTCTCGCCCGGATTGATCGCGGTGGAGCGTTCGTTCTCCATCATGTCGCGCGACATCAGGTGGCGGCGGTTGGAGGTGGCGTAGAGAATCACGTTCTCCGGCCGGCCTTCGATGCCGCCTTCGAGCACCGCCTTGAGCGATTTATAGGAGGTGTCCTCGGCGTCGAACGACAGGTCGTCACAGAACACGATGAAGCGATAGGGCGCGGGGCGCACCAGGGCCATGAGGTCGGGCAGGCTTTCGATATCCTCGCGATGGATTTCGACCAGTTTGAGGTTGCCGCGGGCGATGCTGGCGTTCACCGCGGCATGCGAGGCCTTGACCAGGGACGACTTGCCCATGCCGCGCGCGCCCCACAACAGCGCGTTGTTGGCCGGCAGCCCCTTGGCGAAACGCTCGGTGTTCTCCATCAGCGTGTCGCGCACGCGATCGATGCCCTTGAGCAGCGCCATCTCGACCCGGTTGACGCGCGGCACGGGCGCGAGCCGCGCGCCCTGCGGCTGCCAGATGAAGGCATCGGCCGCGTCGAAGTCGGTCGCGGTGTTGGCCTTGGGCGCCAGCCGCTCGAGCGCGTTGGCGATCCGCGTCAGGATCTCCCCGTCCGCCTTGCCCTGCGGGGCGGACGCAGGCTTGGAGCCTGATTTCATCTTTGACTTGGCCTTGGAAGATTTGGGCATCGGCCGCTTCCGGTTTGCCGCTCCCTTACCGGGCCGGCCGGAGGCCCGCAAGCCGCAAAACCCGGAAAAATCAGGATTTTGGGGCCGTTTAGCCGCATTGCGCGGCGTTGCAATTGGTCTGCCGACCGCTATATTCCGCGCACATTTCGGGGGCCTGCTGCGGCGGCAGCGCCGCCCGGGGGGACGCCGCGCCGCGACCAGAGGATTTCCATGTTCATTACGCCCGCATTTGCCCAGGCCGCCTCGCCATTCGGCGGCGACAACATGCTGGTGTCGCTGCTGCCCTTCATTCTGATCTTCGTCATCATGTACTTCCTCATCCTGCGGCCGCAGCAGAAG
>CAMAWG010000162.1 GCA_945861855.1 Rhodoplanes serenus | reverse complement strand
GCGCCGTCGGCTTTAAGTGCCTGCCACGTCATCGTTGTGAAGATGCTGCGCGAACCTAGCGACTGCACGGATAGGTCCTTGAGCGCAAATTGCTCCCAGCCTTGGCGATAATACGCGTCGGCGGTTGATTGAAAGAACTGCGCCAGTTCATCTGCAGTGTTGAAGCGGACAAAGGTGCCGTCGGCGCGCAGACTGAGGCAGGGTGCGTGATAGAATCTGGCGATTTGTTTGCCATCGCGTGTTGCTAGCCAAACGGCCTGATAGGCCTCGAAGAACTTTCTGACGACACCAAGATCGTCTTGCATCGGAGTCGTCCTCCAAAACGTCAATCGGCAGGGAACGGCTCAACAGAGCCATTCTCTAAACGTCGCACAAGATTACTTGCGCGGCGCCGACATAGTCCGTTCGCGACCGCCTCATCCATCAGCCAGCACGCGGCCTCAACCTCACGCCCCCACGCCCACGCTCCGGCCCCGCGCGATGCCGAGCGTCAGGATGCGATTGAGCAGGTCGGGATATTTCAGGCCGTCGTGCAGCGCCGACTGAGCGAACTCCTCGATCTTGGCGATCTCCGGATTGGGGTTGGCCTCGATGAAATACGGCGTGCCGTCGGCCGCGAGCCGGAAGTCGATGCGGGCGTAGCCTTCGAGATCGAGGGTGCGGCAGATGCGCTTGACCATGTTGTTGATGCGGGCGGCCACCGCGGGCGGCAGACCCTTGGCCGCGCCCTCCACGACGCCGTGGCGCTGCTGGTATTCGAGGTCGTGCTTGACCTTCTCGGTGGCGATCGGCCGGGTGCCCTGCGCCAGATCGCCGAACTGCAGCTCCCAGATCGGCAGCACGCGGCGGCGGTCGTTGCCCAGCACGCCGACGTAGATTTCGCGGCCCTCGATGTACTGCTCGGCGATCGCCGCCGTGCCGATCCTCTCGTGGATGAAGGTGACGCGCTCGGCCAGCGCCTCGTCGCTCTCCACCACCGAGGCCTGCGCGATCCCCATCGAGGCGTCCTCGATCAGGCTCTTGACGATCAGCGGCAATTGCAGTCGCGGCGGGCGCTTGATCTTGCGCCCCATCGGGAACACCGCGAAGGCCGGCGTCGGCACGCGGTGATAGTGCACGAGCTTCTTGGCCAGATCCTTGCCGCGCGCCAGCACCAGGCCGCGCGGATTGCAGCCGGTGTAGGGCACCCGCAGCAGTTCCAGGTAGCTCACCACGCTGTGGTCGTAGACCGCCTCGCCGTGAAACTCTTCGAGCAGGTTGAACACGACATGCGGCTTGAAGCTCTCGACCGCCTCGCGGATCGGCCGGAGCTCGTCGTTGACGCCGAGCGGCATCACCTCGTGGCCGCTGCCGCGCAGGGTGCTGACCACGTCGAACTCGGTCTTCCAGGCGTTGATGTCCTGCTCGCTCTGCCCTTTAAGCGTGTCCGGCGGCACCAGGTCCGGATGCGTCAGCAACAGGACGCGCAGCCGTCTCACAGCGCGATCCATTGCCGCCGCAGCGGGCTGTAGAGCGAGTGCACCGTCTTGGCGGTCAGCAGCACGGTGAAGTCGGTCCGCAACTGACGCTCGGAGCCGACCGCACGCAGCTTCAATTCGCGGCAGCGCTCGATCATCTCGTCGAGCACCTGGTCGAGCGTGAGCTGATATTCGCCGGTCCATTTCGAGACGAGGCGGCGGAAATTGCCGCGATGGTGCCGGATGAAGGCCGCGGCCGGCGGCGAGTGCCGGTGCCGCGGATTGTTCGAGAAGATGCGCAGAAGATCGCGGTCGTAGGCGCGCGGCGCATCGACCGAGTAATGCGCGAGCTTCTTCTGATAATGCTCGCCGAGCGTCGTGCGCAGGCTTCGCAGCGGCTCGACCTCGGTCCGCCGCGTCAGGATCGGCTTCTGCCTGGCGATCTCCGCCATCAGCTCGTCCACGTATTGCAGCTTCTTCAACGCCGGCCAGCCCTCGTAGCGCTTGCGCCAGTTCGAGCGCGGCGTCAGCCAGACCGCGAACGTCTCGGCGAAATCCTCGTCCGGATGACTCTGCGCGTACCAGAGCCGGAGATGCTGGACGAAATTCCGACTCGCCGGATCGGGCCGATAATAGCTCGGATAGCGGGTCGACGAGCGGCCAAACAGGCGCCGCCAGCGGGGCTGCCGCTGCAATGCATAGGCGTGTTGCATCACATGACCGGCTTCGTGGCGCAGGATGCGCATGCACTCCGCGCGCGTGCCGCCTTCGACGTCGATGATCATCTTGCGCTCGAGCCGCATCAGGCGGGGATGCGCCAGATAGAACGGGAAGGCGATGCCCGGCGAGTCGCTCGGGCTGAACCACTCGCTCGACAGCCAGGCGTGCGGCCGGATCGCAAGCCCCTTTTCCTTCATTTCCCCGTGCA
Source organism: Rhodoplanes serenus (assembly GCA_945861855.1). Taxonomy (GTDB): domain Bacteria; phylum Pseudomonadota; class Alphaproteobacteria; order Rhizobiales; family Xanthobacteraceae; genus Z2-YC6860. Next base: position 6,778 of record CAMAWG010000162.1, on the reverse strand, counting down.
GATCGCGCAGGCAATCGGCCAACCAGGTGCCGCGCAGCGGCAGCTTGAGGTCCTTGAGCTGCAGCGTCATCAGCCGCTCGTCGGGCCATGCGGCCCAGCGCGGCTGGCGCTTCTTCTTTCGCGGCCTACGCGGCATGACGATGCTCTTCCTCCGGCAACGCGCGGAACTACCACAGCGACGCCCGCCAGCGTAAAGCAATCAGGACCGTGAAGGCGAGACCGAGCAAGGCATAGAGCGAGGCCGTGGCGCGGAAGCCGATCCAGTCGATCAGCACGCCCGCAGCAAGCAGGCCGAGCGGCAGGCTGTAGATCGCCAGCATCCGCACCCCCATGATCCGGCCGCGGTAGCGCGGCGTCGAGGCGCTGAGCAGGATGACCGTGTGGCAGACCATGGTGAGGCTCTGGAAGAAGCCGCAGACTATGAGCATGACGATGCCGGCCCACAGCGTCAGCATCTGCGCGAACACCAGCACCATGATGTGCCAGATCACGGCGGCCACGATCATGATCCGGGCAAGCTCCATGCGTATTCCGGAGCGGGTCATGACGACGGAGCCGGCGAACGCGCCCAAGGCGACGCTCGCCATCAGGTAGCCTAAGCCCGGCTGGTCGGTGTGGAAGATTTCCTTGGCGGCGTAGGGCATCAGGCCGTTGGTCAGGGGGAACACGGCGAAGTTGAACAGGAAGGCGTACCAGACAATCGCCAGGAGCCGCGGCGTGTTCCAGACCAGCACCAGGCCCTCCCGCAGTTCCTGCCACGGCGAGGGCTTCTGCTCCGCCGCTTCCGCCGCCGCCTGCTCCGCGCCCGCGGACTTCGGGACGATCGCGTTCCAGGTCAGGATCGCGCCGAGCAGATAGATCGCCGTGATCGCCGCATAGCTCGGGCCGATGCCGATGGCCGCGAACAGGCCCGCGCCGGTGAGCGCACCGAATATGCGCGCGGTGTCGGTGGTGGTGCGAGCGATCCCCATCGCGGCCATCAGCGTGGCGGGCGGCATGGTGTCGGCGATGAGCGCGCCGCGCAGCCCCATGTCGGACGGCCGCACCAGGCCGGTCACCGCCGCCAGCACCAGCACGATGACCGGGTTGAGCGTGCCGGTGAAGGCGAGCGTCATCAGTGTCGCCGCCACCAGCGCATAGATCGCCCGCATGCCCGTCAGCATATAACGGTGGCCGATCCGGTCGCTCCAGACGCCGACGATCGGCGCAATCAAGGTGCCGCCGTAGAGCAGCGCGCCGAACGCGGTGAGCATCACCACCGAGTTGGTCTCGACCAGCACGTACCAGGCAAGGATCAGCGTCTCCATCTCGAACGCCCACGACGTCAGCAGGTCCGCCGGCCACTGGAAGCGGTAGCTGCGGATGCGGAAGGGAGCGAGCGCGCCAAAGGCAGGCATTTCGGGAGGATCGCAGTCCGGGCTGGGTGGGAGGGGTCGAGGTGGTGCCCGGAACCATAGCAAACCCTGCCTCCCTCGCGGGCACCCGTTGCGGCGCCAAATACCTGTTCCGGCAGGAACCCCCGCTCACGGCGGGCGTTGAGGCTTCGTCGGATGGGTGAGGGAGGTTTTGCAGTGGCCCGGAACACGCCGAGCCGGCACCGGTACGGAGGGATTATGGCCAAGAAATCGAGCTATCTGATCGGCGGCCTGGCCATCGCAGCCGTCATGATCGGTGCCCTCCCCGCAGCCCAGGGCATCGGCGCTGCGACGAAAGAGGCCCCCTCCTGCAGATCAACCGCGCCGCCAAGGGCGACCGGCTGGTCGAGCCCCAATCCATCGCGGTGAAGAAGGCCCCGGTGCAGACGCCGGTGCGCGAACTTCGTCCGGTCCGCGAGAGCGACAAGCGCCAGATCATGGACGGCTGCGAGCCGGTGTTCAGCTCGGTGACGGTGCCGACCATGGCGCATATCGCCGGCCGCTGCGTCGGCTGACGATCACGATTGTGTGTTGCGTGGCGTCAGGGGCGGCCCGTCGGCCGCCCTTTTTGTTGGCGACAACCTACCGGATCGGCGGCGCGTACAGGATGCCGCCTGCGGTCCACAACTGGTTCAACCCGCGCGGAATGCCGAGCTTGGAGCCCGAGCCGACATTGCGCTCATACATCTCGCCGTAATTGCCGACATGGCGGACGATCCGCGCCGCCCAGTCCTTGGTCAGGCCGAGCTCCTCGCCGTAGGCGCCCTCGGTGCCGACCAAGCGCATCACGTCCGGCTTCTTCGATTTGAGCGCCTCGCCGATGTTCTTGGAATCGATGCCGAGCTCCTCGGCGTTGATCATCGCAAACAGCGTCCACTTCACCAGCAGGAGCCAGTCGTCGTCCTTCTGCCGCACCACCGGCGCCAGCGGCTCCTTGGAAATGACGTCGGCCAGGATGACATGGTCGCCCGGCTTTGCCGATCTCTGGCGCATCGCGTAGAGTTGCGAGACGTCCGAAGTGAGCACATCGCACTGGCCGGCCTCGTAGGCCTTGAACACGTCGTCGACCGTTCCGTATTTCTTGGCCTCATACTTCATGTTGTTGGCGCGGAAATAGTCGGCGAGGTTGAGCTCGGTGGTGGTTTCCGCCTGGACGCAGACCTTGCTGTTGTCGAGCGCCAGCGCGGAATCCACGTTGCGCGCGCGCGGCACCATGAAGCCCTGGCCGTCGTAGTACGACACGCCCGCGAAGTGCAGGTAGTATTCGGTTTCGCGCGCCATGGTCCAGGTCGAGTTGCGCGCCAGCACGTCGACCTTGCGCTTGCCGAGCTCGGTGAAGCGCTCCTTGGAGTCGAGCGGAACGAATTTCACCTTCTTGGGATCGTCGAAGATCGCCGCGGCGATGGCGCGGCAGAAATCGACGTCGAAGCCCGACCAGTTGCCCTTGCCGTCCTCCGCGGAGAATCCCGGCAGGCCGGTGTTGACGCCGCAATGCACGGCGTCGCGGCGCACGGTGCGCTTGAGCGTCTTGGTGTCATAGCGCTCGTAGGTGATGGCCGCGGCCGTCACCGTGATCGCGATCAGGCATCCGATCAGCAGGCCGGTCCGGAAATCCCAGCCGAAGTACTTGCGCATGGTATGTCTCCCCCGCCGCCGCTCAGACTTCAGGCCGCTGACGGATGATCACCTTGGTGCCGACGGGGACCCGTTCGTAGAGATCGGCGACATCCGGGTTGGTCAGACGGAAGCATCCCGACGAGACCGCAGTGCCGATGGTGGTCGGCTGGTTGGTGCCGTGGATGCGATAGACCGTGGCGCCGAGATACATCGCGCGTGCGCCCAGCGGATTGCCGGGGCCGCCCGCCATCCAGCGCGGCAGGTAGGGCTGCCGCTGGATCATTTCCTCGGGCGGCGTCCAGTCCGGCCATTCTTTTTTCTGCGTGATCTTCTGCAGGCCCTGCCACTGGAAGCCGTCGCGGCCGACGCCGATGCCGTAGCGGATCGCGCGCCCGCCCCCCTGGATCACATAGAGATAGCGCTCGTTGGTGTGGACGATGATCGTGCCTGGCTGCTCGTTGGTACGAAAGAAGACGACGGTCTTCTGCCATTTCGGATCGAGCTGTTCGTCATTGGGATTGGCGACCAGACCGGGCTGGTCGCCGACATCGCGGCCTTGCGCGAAGGCGCTGGGCGCCGCGAGCGATGCAAGCACGACGATTGCGACGGTGAAGAGTCGAATGAGCGTCATTTGATCGTTCCGCATTTGGAAGTTGAGCGGCGTTCGGCCCCGAACGCGCCGCCTCCCTTGCCCCGGAGGCATAGATACCGACTCCCCGCGTCCCGGCAAGTGCCCCAAGGTGCAACATGGGGCGGGCGCTCTAGGCGCCGACGCCGTTATCGCCGTATTTCCAATGGGGTAGCGGCAGCCCGGCAACCGGCGATTGGAACGCCGGCAGCGTGTCGCCGGCCAGCGAGCCGAGATAGGCGGTGCGCAGGTCCGGCCCGCCAAAGGCGATGCTGGCGACGTTCTGAACCCGCGTGCCCGACTTCATGTAAAAGTGCTCGCGGCTGACCGAGCCGTCGCTCAAGGCACCCTCGACCCTGGCGACGTGCTCCGGGTTGCCGTCCTCGAACACCAGGTCGGCCTTGCCGTCCGGCGCGATGCGGAACAGCCGGTTGCTGACGATGCTGGTCACCCAGAGATGACCTTCGGCGTCGAACGCCATGCCGTCGGCGAAGGTGCCGTGTCCGAAGTTCGCGAAGGTCTCGCGGCCGGTGAGGTCGCCGGATGCGCCGAGGCGAAACCGCGTGATCCTGCGCCCTTGCGTTTCCACCACGTAGAAGAAGCCGCCGCCCGGATCGATCCGCGCCTCGTTGGTGAAGGCGAAGCCGTCGGCGACGATCCGCGCACCCTTCCCGTCCACCATGCAGATGAAGCCGTCCTTCAACTCCGGCTGGCCGAGCCCCGTCATCGCCTTCGACAGCGGGTCCGACCGCGTCGTCACCGTGATCCAGACCCGGCCCTGCTCGTCGTTGAACACGAAATTCGCCTTCGCCAGCCGTTCGCCGTCGGCCTCCATCAGATACGGCTCGACTTTGCCGCCCGGCCGCCGCGCCCAGACGCCGCCGTCGTGCCCCATGTTGGCGATGAGGAACGTGCCGTCCGGCATGAGCGCGAAGCCGTTCGGGATGAAGTCGTGCCCGCCCGCCGGCATCTGCCACGACAGCAGCGCCTGGCTCCCGTCCGGCTCGATCCGAAGAATCCCGCCGCCGCGGTGAGCGACATAGAGCCGGCCCGACGGCATGCACAGCACGCACTCCGGGCGCTTGAGGTCGTGCCCGATGAAGCTGAGATCAGCGATGTCGATCCGCAATGCCGCTCACATCGCCTTGGCGTTGATGTGCGCCGCCGGATTGCCCGGCGCCACGACCTTCTTGTCGAGATCGTAGACGCCCTGGACCTCCTGGTTGAGGTCGGTGCCGGTGACGCGGATGTAGCGCGAGGCCGGCGTGAACTCGACGGTGTGGACGATGCCGGGATGGAAGACGCCCGCGTCGCCGGCGTTGAGCTCATACGACTCGATCTTCTCCAGCTCGGCCGGGCCGTTCTGCTTGTCGCCCTTGGCGCCATCCTTGCGCTTCCAGACCTCGACGTTGGTGTGGCCGAGCGCCTGGCCGTAGATCGCCCACGACCGTCCATGATCGTGCGGCGGCGATTTCGCGCCGCCCCTGAAGCAATGCGCCAGCACGTTGAAGTCGAGTTCCGGATCGCGATACAGCAGCTTGGTGCCGGGCGGATGGTCCGGGCTGCAATGCGCGGCGATGAAGTCCTTCTCTTTGAGAAGCCGCGCCAGGCAATCGCGCGCCTTCTCCCGCCCGCTGTCGCCCGGATCGGCCTTCATGGCGTTCTTGGCGTCCTGACAGAACTGCTCCAGCGTATAGGCCATCGGTTCCTCCCGGGAATTTCCGCGACTTTAGCACCGCAGCCGAAGCGCACTCAATGCGGTGCTCGCGCGGATGCATGGTGGCATGCCAATGCGACATGGCCGCGTTGGTTGTTGGGGGACGGATACGAGTCCGCCAACAACCTAGTCTCGAATGTCCTGCAGCAACCATTCTGTCGGAAACTCCCTGCCAAGGCCGGCAGCTCTGGCTTTGCGATAGACCAGCCCGCCGACGGAGGAGAACTGCAGGCCCTGGTTGCCCAGGTTGTGGTAGAAAGTGATCTGGTCGTCGCTGGTCCGTCCCGGCACTTTGCCGGTGACGAGGTCGCAATAGTCCGGATAGTCGCCACCGAAGCCGCCCTCCGACGTCTTGGGAGGCAGCCGTTTTCTCTCTTCAGGCGTGCCGGCGACATAGGCGAAGGGGCTGTGCCCGATCTCAGCTTTGGCGCCCGCGGATTCGGCCATTTTGACGGTGCCCTCGCCCTGCCGGATCCTCACGTCACACCGGTCCAGCACATCCTGGCTTAGCTCCCGCGGCCCGAGCATCGTCACGTGCATCCCCGGCTCCAGCCATTCCGCCGAGAACGTCGGCGTCATGCTGTCCGTGCAGGTGGCGAGGATATCCACGTCGCGCACCGCTTCACGCGCGGTGTCGACCGGCTCGACCGGGATGTTGAGCTTGGCGCTCATCTCCTCGGCGAAGCGATTACGGTTCGCCTTCGTCGGACTGAACACCTTGGCACGCTCGATCGGCCGGACCACCTGAAAGGCTTCGATATAGGTTCGCGCCATGCCGCCCGAGCCCAATATGCCGACGGTGCCCGCATCCTTGCGGGCGAGGTGCCGGGCGCCGATGCCGGCGCCGCCGCCGACCCGCATATGCTGCAGCACCCCGTCATTGATGAACGCGAGCGGCTCGCCGTTGCGCGTGCTCATCAGCAGGACCAGGCCGCAGTAGGTGCCCGGCTCGATGCAATATTTGCTCTCGCGCCACAGGCCATCGTCGCCGACCGGCCAGGTGATCACGTCGGATTTCATGCGAATGGCAAAGATGCCGTCGTTCGTCCCCTCCGCCGTGCCCCAACGGTAATAGCCGTCCTCGCGTTCGCACGGCACGTACATGTCGATCCGCGGCCGATTGACCGCGCTGCCCGATGGGACTTGCCGGAATGCGTGCTCCTGCGCGTCGATGCATTCGCGCATCGTCAAGAGCTTCGCGACCACGTCGTTATGGATGAACAGCATTGCGTTTCTCGCGTATCGGATTTTGTCTCGGCAAACACTAGAGCATTCTCAAGCTGACTGGAATCGGATGGGATTCCTTTTTCGGTGAATGTGTGATTCATGGGCCTCCGGCTTTGCACGGCTGGAGGCATTGATGAGTTGGCGACAGGGACAGGCCTATTCGCAGGAGTTGCG
>CAMAWG010000161.1 GCA_945861855.1 Rhodoplanes serenus | reverse complement strand
TCGGTTGCAGGCTGCGAGGAATCAGGCTTCGTGGTATTGCTTGTCATGGCGTGGTCTCCAGTCCGGCGCTTCAACGCCGGATGATTCGAGGTTGAACACCCCGGAGACTACGCCACCCTTAATTCCTACCAACCTCGCGACGGCACCCTCCCATTGACGGAACAATTGAAGAAGTGGCCGCGGGTGGTAGCAAGCCACACTCGCGCATCGCTCGATCGAGAGCTTCAGAAAACCCTGCGAGATAAAATGTAGCTGATGCGTCAATCGGCCCATCGACTGCTGGCCCTCTGAAGACAACTTGAGAGCCCTTGCGCAGCAGTTCGACAATGTTGCTGTCTGTGAATATGCCTAGGGTGGTGCGACGTGGAATTGGTAACGCGTAAAGCCCGCCCTCCACTTGTAATGTGAGGTAGGAAGGCGTGCCGAAAGTGTAGCCGGCCTGATAAATGATATTGTTTGTTATGTTTTGCGCGGGGGTTGAGATCACTGTGAGAACTGCCGACGCGCGGGCCGCGTGAGTGGAAATGTCAGCGCGAGCCCGTGCGCCGCAAGAACTGCGATCAGACATGATAAACGTGTGCCAAGACTGGAATGTCGCAATCTGCACAGGATTCTGAGCAGCCGCGGGGATTCCTGTCCAGGTCGTGAAAATTGCCGCGCAAGCGGCGAAAATGATGGACCGTGACACCGCTTCCCCTATGCGATGAAACGGGGCGGCCCCGTGTGCACCGAAGCCGCCCCTGCTCCCTAAGCGGGAGAATTCCAGTCGTTCGTCACTTCGAGACCGTGGCTTTCGAAATAAGCCAGCACTTCGGACACGCGCCAAACGGGGTGACTGTTTCTGTGCTTCCCTAACTTGCGACACGCTGGAAAGCGGTTGTCGGCATAGTCAGGGTCGAACATCAGCCTCCACGTGTGGGCTCGTGCGTAGCACCAACCCATTCTGCGTAAGCCCTTCCAATCCACGATGAGTGGCCGTTCGAACATGCAACGCTCCTGTGTAGGAGAGCGTGCACGCCCTCGGGTTAGTCACCGGGGACCATGCGAATCTATGAAAAAAGGGGCGCTACGGCAAGTTGCACGTAGCGCCCCATAGCTACCGTCAGGCGACGTGTCGGGAGGTCGATTCAGCCCTGAACTGGTCAAGCAAATCCGCCCAATCCTGCAAGAGCTTGACCCGCTGTGGCCAATATCTTGCGCGGTTGTACGCCGCGCGCACGTCGTCCTGCTCCTGATGTGACAGGGCTGTTTCGATAACGTCAGCGTCATAGCCCCGCTCGTTGAGAATTGTCGAGGCCGACGACCGAAAGCCGTGCGCAGTCATTTCGTCCTTGGCAAAACCCATTCGCCGTAGCGCCGAGTTCATGGCGTTTTCGGAAAGCGGTTTTACTGCTGAACGAATGGACGGAAACACAAGCCCATCGCCCGACGACAACTCCCACACACTCCTGAGAACCGTGAGAGCTTGCGTTGAAAGCGGTACATCGTGCGGCACGCGCATTTTCATACGCTCGCCGGGGATGGACCACTTGGCCGCAGGCCAGTTGATTTCAGCCCGACGCATGAGCCGGATTTCTCCCGGCCGAGCCATCGTGAGAGCGATGAGTTGGAGAGCCGCCTTGATCGTAGGCCAGCCGTCGTACTCGTCGATGGAAACCATCAACGCTCCAAGTTTCTTTTCGTCCGTAATGGCGGGGCGATGAGTGACGTTGGCCTGAAGCAGTGCACCTCGAAGAGCGTAGGTCGGGTCCGTTTCCGCCTTCAAGTTTGCGATGGCGTAGCGGTACATACTTCCAATAGTTCCGCGAAGTCTTCGCGCCGTATCGCGCCGGCCTGTCTTCTCGATCCTCTTGAGGATGACGAGAATTTCAGCAGGCGTGACTGCGGTGATGGGGTGAGCCGAGAGTGGGGAAGCCAGGTCGGTCAGAAGCCAGCGATTCTTCGTGAGCGTGGCTTCCGCCTTCCCGTCTTCCTTCAAGTGAGCAAGATAGTCTTCGGCAATTGAGCCGAAGGTATTTTGTGCGCTGGTCTGAGCGGCGATTTTGTCGAGCTTCTTTTGCTGCGACGGGTCTGTACCCGCAGCGACGAGCTTGCGCGCGTCGTCCCGCTTTTCACGAGCTGACGCGAGCGATACATCCGGGAACGCCCCGAGGCCAAGCATGTTCTGCTTGCCGCCGAAACGATACCGCAGACGCCACAATTTGCTTCCGCTCGGGGTGACCAAAAGATGGAGGCCGTTCCCGTCGGTGAGCTTGTACGGCTTCTCGCGTGGCTTGGCGTTTTGGATTGAGAACAGTGAGAGAGCCATGAGGGTACGTCCTCTGCTGTCAAAGAACACGTACCCTCAATTGTACCCTCACGTACCCACACAATCACCGTTCGCTATGTGGAGCACTGAGGAGCCAATTTCGCGCAAGCTGTTGAAATGAATCAGCTATGCGGCGCGGCGAACAAATATGAAACGAGGAAGTGGTGCCCAGGGGCGGAATCGAACCACCGACACTGCGATTTTCAGTCGCATGCTCTACCAACTGAGCTACCTGGGCATTGTAGGGGCAGGCGGGGGTTTATAGAGGCCCGATTCCGGCATGTCCAGAAGGCCGGGTTTCGCCGGCTCCCGCGCCGCAATTGCGCTCATTCGACCTTGATTCCGGCCTCTTTGATGATGACACCCCACTTGTCCATCTCGGCCTTCAGAAACACGCGCAACTCCTCCGGCGACGATCCGATCACGCCGACGCCGAGCTGGTCGAGCCGCGCCCGGGTCGCGGGATCGGCCAGCGCCGCGACCGTGTCGGCGTTGAGCTTGCGGATCACCGCCTCCGGCGTCCTGGCCGGCACGAACAGCGCGTACCAGGCCGACACGTCGAAGCCGGGCACGCCGGATTCGGAGACGGTCGGAACGTCCGGCAGCGCCGCGGCCCGCTTCGACGAGGTGACGCCCAGCGCGCGCAACTGGCCGCCCTGAATGAGCGGCATCACCGCGCCGATGTTGTTGAACATCACGTCGACCCGCCCGGGAATGAGATCGTTGAGCGCGGGCCCCGCGCCGCGATAGGGGATGTGCTGGAGCTTCAGCCCCGTCATCCGGTTGAACAATTCGCCCGAGAGATGGACCGAGGTGCCGTGGCCGGACGACGCATAAGTGGCCTTGCCCGGATTGGCCTTGGCATAGGCGATGAACTCCTGCACCGAACGCGCGGGCGACGACATCGGCACAGCCATGACATTGGGATAGTCGCAAATCAGGCTCACCGGCGCGAGATCGGCGACCGGATCGTAGGGCAGCGTCGCGAACAGATATTTGTTCACCGCGAGCGGCATCGACTGCAGCAACACGGTGTATCCGTCCGGGTCGGAGCGTGCGACCGTCTCGGTGCCGATGGACGTCGCGGCGCCGCCCTTGTTCTCGACCACCATCTGCTGGCCCCAGATGGCGGACAACTTGCCGGACACCACGCGCGCGATGGCGTCGGTGCCGCCGCCGGGCGGAAACGGCACGACGAGGCGAACGAAGCGCGTGGGATAGGCTTGCTGCGCGCGGGCGGTCCCCGAAAGCGCAGGCGCCAGCGCCGAGGCGCAAAGCAATTCGATGAAACGCCGGCGGTCCTGCATCGCGTCCTCCCAGCCGATTGCCTCGACGCTCTGACGGCGCCTGTCGCCAAAGCTTAGGAGGCGTGTTCAGGCGGGGCAACAGGCTCAGGGGCGATCCCGGCCGGGCTGGTCTTCGACCTTCTCGCCGTCCTCGTCGTCGGTCTCGGTCACCGGCACCGCGTAGACGCCCTTGAGCCAGCGATTGAGATCGACATCGGCGCAGCGCTTGGAGCAGAACGGGCGGAACTGCGGCGCGCGCGGCTTGCCGCAGATCGGACAGGGTGCGGGGCTGGGCGCGGCGGCATCGGACATGGGTTTGATTTAGTCCTTATTGTCCGGCTCGCAAAGCCTCTCAGCGGTCATTCCGCCACACGAGAGGCAGCTCGCCTCGCGTCCATCGCGCGCAGCTCGGTCTTGAGAATCTTGCCGTAGTTGTTCTTCGGCAAAGCCTCGACGAAGACATAATCCTTGGGCCGCTTGAAGCGCGCGATCGCGGCGAGGCACAGCGCGTCGAGATCGGCTGCGGGCGCGTCACCGACCACATAGGCGACCACCACCTCACCCCATTCGCGGTCCGGCCGGCCGATCACCGACGCCTCGCGCACCCGGCCATGCCTGAGCAGAATCTCCTCGACCTCGCGGGGATAGACGTTCGAGCCGCCGGAGATGATGAGATCCTTGGAACGGTCCTTGAGCGTGAGATAGCCGTCGGCATCGAAGGCGCCAACGTCGCCGGTGTGCAGATAGCCGCCGCGCAAGGTGGCGGCGCTGGCCTCCGGATTGCGCCAGTAGCCCGCCATCACCGTATCGCCGCGGCAGAGGATTTCGCCGGCTTCGCCTGCCGGCAGCGGGGCGTCGTGCTCGTCCGCCACCATCACCTCGATCGCGCGGAACGGCCGCCCGACCGAGGCGAGCCGCTCGCTCCAGCGCGGATGATCGCTATCGGCAATCTTGCCCCGCGTCAGCACGGTGATGGTCATCGGGCTTTCGCCCTGGCCGTAGATCTGCGCGAGGCGCGGGCCGAACCGCTCCAGCGCCCGCCGCGCATCTTCGACATACATCGGCGCGCCGCCATAGACGATGGTGCGGATGTTCCCGCTCACGCATTCCGCGGGGCATTCGACCAGGCGCTTCACCATCGTGGGTGCCGCGAACATCGAGGTGCGCGGCCAAGCGCGGAACAAGGCGAATATCTCCTCCGGCTCGAAGCCGCCGGATTCCGGCACGACGTTGACGCCGCGGTTCATGACATGCGCCATCATGTAAAGGCCGGAGCCGTGGCTCATCGGCGCGGCGTGAAGGATCGGGTCGCCGGGCAAGACCGTGTCGACCTCGCTGGCATAGGCCGCGCTCGCTGCGGCGAGGACCTTGTGCGTGAGCATCGCGCCCTTCGGCCGCCCGGTCGTGCCCGAGGTGTAGAACAGCCAGGCGAGATCGTCGCCGCCGCGCGGGATGACGTCGATCGGGTCGGCGGCGAACAATCTCTCATGCTCCGCGCTGCCGATGGAGATCAGTCGCTCAAGACTCTGGGGCGCATGCGGAGCAATCTCGCCGTCAAGACCGGCCGAAGCGAAACACACCCGCGCGCCGGATTGTTCGAGAATGTAGCCCAACTCCGCGCCGTGCAGCTTGGCGTTCGCCGGCACCGCGGCCAATCCCGCGTGCCAGATTGCATAAAGCGCTTCGAGATAGTCCGGACTGTTCTTTGCAGCGATGGCGACGCGATCTCCGGGCTTGAGCCCAAGGCGTTGCAGCGCGCCCGCGAGCCGCGCCACCCGGCCCGCCGTCTCGCCGTAGGTCCGCAGCACGCGCGCCCCCACGCCAAGCGCGGGGCGCCCTGGATCGTCCCTGCCCGCACGATCAAGTGAGAGCGCGAGATTCATGGTGCAGCTAGACCACGTTGAGCCAGCCGAAATGGATCGGGAAGCCCTCGCCCGACAACAGCGTCGCTGTCTCATACAGCGGCAGGCCGACAATGTTCGTGTAGGAGCCGACGATCTTGACGATGAAGCTGCCGGCGAGCCCCTGCGCCGCGTAGCCGCCGGCCTTTCCCCGCCATTCGCCGGAGGCGAGATAGGCTTCGATGTCCTGCTCCGACAGCCGCTTGAAGCGCACGCGCGTCTCGACCAGCCGCTGGCGGAACGCCTCCTTCGGCGTCACCAGGCAGACGCCGGTGTGGACGCGGTGATTGCGGCCCGAGAGCAGCCGCAGGCACTGCGCCGCCTCGTCCAAAAGGTCCGCCTTGGGCAGGATGCGGCGGCCGACCGCCACCACCGTATCGGCGGCGAGGATGTAGGAGCCGGCGAGTTCGTCGTCGAGCTTGACCGCCGCCAGCGCCGCCTCCGCCTTGCCGCGCGCGAGCCGGTTGGCGCAGGCGCGCGGTAGTTCGCCCCGCAACGGCACCTCGTCGATATCGGCGGGGCGCAGCGCGTCCGGCTCGATGCCGATCTGGTTGATCAGGGTGAGCCGGCGCGGCGAACCCGAAGCCAGCACGAATTTGGGACGGCCAATGATCATTTTTGCGAAATGCCTCTGCGGGAGGCTCACTAGCGGAATCGAGGGATTTTCACAACTGCGGCACCGGGCGAGCGACGGCGGCGCGCCGGACGCTATTCATTGGCGCCGGCATGCCAGCCGAAGCGGCTCTTGATGCGCTCGGTCAACTGGTCGCGCACCTCCCGGTAGGCGGCGAGCCGCTGCTCGCGCGTGCCCTCCACCGCGGTCGGATCGGGCGTCGGCCAGTATTCGACGTCGGCTGCGGCGGTGCGCGTCAGGTCCAGCGCCTTGTGATGCGCCTCGGGCGACAACGTGACGATCAGATCGAAATTGAAACCCTCCCAGTCCTCAAGCTCCTCGAACGTCATGGGCCGGTGGCGCGAGATGTCGATGCCGACCTCCTCCAGCGCCGCGACCGCGAACGGGTCGAGCTCGTCCTTGCGCACGCCGGCCGAGGCGACGTAGCTCGCGCGTCCCATGATCTGCTTGAACAGCCCCGCCGCCATCGGCGAGCGCACCGAATTGAGCCCGCAGGCGAACAGCACCGCCTGCGGCTTCGTGCTGCGCGCGCCCTCCTTCATGAAAACTAGGCTTTCGTCTTGAGCATGATCTTGTCCGAAAACCGGTTCCCACTTTTCGGGATCATGCTCAGCCCTTCCAGTGCAGCACGCAGAGTAAGGTGAACAGGCGCCGCGCGGTGTCGAAATCCACCGTCACCTTGCGCTTGATCGCGTCCTGGAGGATGCGCGAGCCCTCGTCGTGCAGACCCCTCCGGCCCATGTCGATCGCCTCGATACGGTCGGGCGTCGCGGTGCGGATCGCGGCGTAGTAGCTGTCGCAGATCAGGAAGTAGTCCTTGACGATGCGCTTGAACGGCGTGAGCGACAGCAGATGCGCGATCACCGGCTTGCCGCCCTCGTGCCGGATGTCGAGCACCAGCCGATTCTCCTTGATGCCGATGTGCAATGCGTAAGGGCCTTTGTCATGACCGACCGGCGCGAACGAGTTCTCCTCGATCAGGTCGTAGATCGCGACCGCGCGCTCATGCTCGATATCGCGGCTGGAACTGCCGATCGAGGCTTCGTCGAGCGTCACCGCGACGAGCCGGTTGTTGTCGATTATTTTCGCTGGAGTCATCGCCGGTTGAGTCGAATGGCGACGGAGCGCGCGTGGGCATCGAGGCCCTCGGCTTCGCCGAGCGCGATGGCCGAAGGCCCCAGGGCCGCCAACTGCTCCGGCCCGCATTTGAGGATCGAGGTGCGCTTCATGAAGTCGAGCACGCCGAGGCCCGACGAGGATCGCGCCGAGCGCGCCGTCGGCAGAACGTGGTTGGAGCCCGCAACGTAGTCGCCGATCGCCTCGGGCGTGTGGGCGCCGAGGAAAATCGCGCCGGCGTTGCGGATTTTCGCCGAGAGCCGCTCGGGGTCGGCGGTCTCGATCTCCAGATGCTCCGGAGCCAGCGCGTCGACCAGCGGGATCGCATCGTCCAGATTGCGCACGATGACGATCGCGCCGAAGTCCCGCCACGACGCGCCGGCGACCGCGACGCGCGGCAAGGTCGTCAGTTGCGCAGTCACGGCTTTTTCCACAGCGTCGGCGAGGCTCGCGTCATCGGTCATGAGAATCGATTGCGCCGCTGTGTCGTGCTCGGCCTGCGCCAACAGGTCCGCGGCGATCCAGTCCGGATTGCCGGTCTTGTCGGCCAGGATCAGCACCTCCGAGGGGCCGGCAATCATGTCGATGCCGACCATGCCGAACACGATGCGCTTGGCTGCCGCCACATAGGCGTTGCCCGGGCCGACGATCTTCGCCACCGGCTTGATCGTCGCAGTGCCATAGGCCAGCGCCGCCACCGCCTGCGCGCCGCCGATGCGATAGATTTCATCGACGCCGGCGAGCTTTGCGGCCGCGAGCACGAGCGGGCTGAGCCTGCCGTCCGGCGCCGGGACCACCATGACGACGCGCGGCACGCCCGCGACCTTGGCCGGCACCGCGTTCATCAGCACCGACGACGGATATGCCGCGGTGCCGCCCGGCACGTAAAGCCCGACCGCCTCGATCGCGCTCCAGCGATGGCCAAGCTCGACGCCGAGCGCATCAGTGAAGCGGTCGTCGGCGGGCTTCTGCCGCAGGTGATAGGCCTCGATCCGATCGCGCGCGAGCGTGAGCGCGTCGAGCGCGCGGCGGTCGCATGCGGCGGTCGCCGCCTCGATCTCGGCCGGAGCGACGCGGAGCCCGATCTTGTCCAGGTCGATGCGGTCGAATTTCCGGCTGAGCTCGATCAGCGCGCGGTCGCCGTTGCTGCGAACGTCGGCGATGATGGCGCGCACCGCCTGCTCGACGTCCTCGGACACCTCGCGCTTGGTGGCGAGCAAGGCGGCAAAGCGCGCGGGAAAGTCAGCGGATCGGCTGTCGAGACGTATCGGCATCGCGCGCTGTCCGGCCGGGGCCATCCCCGGTTTCACCGGTCAATGGCCCGCGCCGGAAGGCGCGTCAACCCTGTTTGGATGCCGCCTGGGAGGACATCTGAGCCGGCTCGGCGACTTCGCCTTCCACCGCGTGTGCCGGGCAGCATTCGGTCACCCAGGTGGGGCCGAGGTCGGCCAGTTCGGCCTCAAGGCACTCGACCTCGAGCCGGAGCGCTGCCCCGCCGGAGAACATCAGGGTCACCACACCGGCGGGCTGATCGGTCTCCTCGAAGGACACCGCGAGCAGATTCAGCACCTGGTCTTTCTGGGCGGCATTGAGTTCGCGGCACTTGCAGGCCGACACCCGCTCGAAACGGAGCGCGGCGCGGCGGCGGCGGAACTGCGGCGGAGCGCAGTTGGCAGCCTCCCAGTCGAACCGGTTGAGAGCTACGACCACCCGGTTCTCAGCCGGACGCCAGCGGATGTCCGCCGACTTGACCACAGCGTCCTGTAGATGCGCAGAGACGACCTCAATGTCTTCCCTATCAAGCGCAATGAGCTTGAGATTGTCCATGACCCGGCCTTCGTTTCGGACAGTATGAAGTAGGTAGGGACTGGGGTGCGGCACGGATAGATGAGACACTCGGCTGAGGTAAATTTAACCTCAACCGGAGTGTCAAACATGACGAATGATGAAGGGCGCAAGCCCGAAGGGACGCCGGAGCGCTCCCCCAAAGCTGGCGCAGGCGTCCCTTCGGGCGTC
>CAMAWG010000160.1 GCA_945861855.1 Rhodoplanes serenus | reverse complement strand
AAGTCCCTTTCGGTTGATGTTCAGGGTGGGAAAGCCATCCTTGGGAGCACCATCACGATATCAGGAAATACGGTGATGATGGCAACCGCAAGGACGAGCAAAAAGAAGAACGGCAGCGCCGCCCGCGCGACGAAATTCGAATCCTTGCCGCTCATGGTTTGCAGCACAAACAGGTTGAAGCCGACCGGCGGCGAGACCTCCGCCATCTCCACCACCAGGATGACAAAGATGCCGAACCAGACGAGGTCGAAGCCCGCGGCCTTGATCATCGGGATGACCACGGCGGTGGTCAGCACGATCATGGAGATGCCGTCGAGCGCCGTGCCGAGCACGATGTACATCACAGTGAGAGCCGCGATCAGCGCGTAGGGACTGAGTCCCAGCCCGCCGACCCAGCCGGCGAGCGCCTGCGGCACACCGGTGTAGGCCATCGAGGTGGACATGTAGGAGGCGCCCGCGAGGATCAGCATGATCATGCAGGTGACTCGGGTCGCGCCCATCACGCTTTTGAAGAACGAGTCCCAGCTTAGCATGCCGTGCCACCAGGCGATGGCGAGCGAACCCAGCACGCCCCAGGCCGCGCATTCGGTCGCCGTCGCCCAGCCCATCAGCAGCGACAGAAACACCAGCGCGATGAGCAGCAGCGTCGGAATGAGCTGCGCCGACTCGGCGACCTTCTGCCGGAACGTCATCGCCGGCTCGGGCGGCGGCGTCTTTTCCGGATGCAGGATCGACCACAGAGCGATGTAGCCGGAATAAAGCACCATCACCAGAAGGCCCGGCAGGAAGCCCGCGAGAAACACCTGGATGATCGAGACGTTGGCCTGCACCGCATAGATCACCATCATGATCGACGGCGGGATGAGGATGCCGAGCGTCCCGGCGCCGGCGAGCGAGCCGAGGCTGATCTTCTCGTCGTAGCCGCGCTTGTTCAGTTCCGGCAGCGCGATCTTGGCGACGGTCGCGGTGGTCGCCGCCGATGAGCCCGACACCGAGCCGAAGATGCCGCAGGCCAGCACGTTGACGTGCATCAGCCGTCCGGGAATGCGGTTGAGCCACGGCGCCAGCCCGCGAAACATCTCCTCCGACAGCCTGGTGCGGAACAGGATTTCGCCCATCCAGATGAACAGCGGCAGCGCCGCCAGCGACCACGACGCGCTGTTGCCCCACACCGTCGTCGCCAGCACCGCGCCCGGCGGCACATTCCCGCCGACGAACATCATGCCGGCATAGCCGCAGGCCATCAGCGCGATGGCGATCCACACGCCGCCCGCGAGCAGCACGGTAAGGATCAGCAGCAGCAGGAGCGCGATCGAAAGCAGGTCCACCGTCAGACCCCGCTCTGCACGGCGCGTTCGACCACCTCTTCGGCGGTCGTGGGCTTGGGCTTCTCGTAGCGCGGCAGGTTGCCTCGGGCGACGTGGATGAACTCGTCGATGAACGCGATCAGCAGGATGACCAGGCCGGCGGCGTAGCCGATCTGGGGAATCCACATCGGGATCGAGATCACCCCCTGCGACATTTCGTGGAAGCGCCAGGAATCGCGGATGAGCTGACAGGCGTAGAACGAGAAGAACCCGATGAAGCCGATGCCGATGACGAGGCAGGCGATCTCGGTCCAGCGCCGGCTCTTTTCCGGCAGCTTGTCGATCAGCAGGCCGACCCGGATCATCTCGCCGTTGCGGAAGGTGTGTGCGAGGCCGAGGAACGCCATCGCCGCCATGCACCACGAGACAAAGTCGTCGGCCGCCGGGATGTTCAGACCGATCGGCCGGCCGGCCGACAGGAGCATCATCAGCGCGAAGATCGCCACCATGAACGCGCCGGCGAGATAGCCCGAGAAAAGGTAGAGACGATCAAGAAAAACCCGCATGATGCCCCTGAACCCTATGAACAACGGCAATGATGGCGTTTGAGACTGGCATGAAGCAAGCGAAACCCCAAAACAAAGCTTCGGCGAAAGCGCACCCGAAAGCTTGGGACTTCTGGATCGATCGCGGCGGCACCTTCACCGACGTGGTGGGACGGCGGCCGGACGGCACGCTCACGGCCCACAAGCTCCTGTCGGAGAACCCGGAGGCCTATCGCGACGCCGCCGTCCAGGGCATCCGCGACCTGCTCGGCCTTGCAAGAGGCGAGCCAATCCCGGCGGGCCTGGTCGGTGCGGTGAAGATGGGCACCACGGTCGCAACCAACGCGCTGCTGGAGCGCAAGGGCGACCGCACCTTGCTGCTCACGACCAAGGGTTTCCGCGACGCTCTGCGCATCGGCTATCAGGCGCGGCCGAAGATTTTCGCCAAGCACATCATCAAGCCGGAGATGCTGTTCGAGCAGGTGTTCGAGGTCGACGAGCGAGTGCTCGCCGACGGCACGATCGAGCGCGTGCTCGATCGTGCGCCGGTACGCGCCGAGCTGGAGCGGGCGAAGGCGAACGGCATCAAGGCCGTGGCGATCGTGTTCATGCACGCCTACCGCTATCCGGAGCATGAGCAGCGCGTCGCAAAGCTCGCCCGCGAGATGAATTTCTCGCAGGTCTCGGTCAGCCACGAGGTCTCGCCGCTGATCAAGCTCGTCGGCCGCGGCGACACGACTGTCGTTGACGCGTACCTGTCTCCCATCCTGCGCCGCTATGTCGCCACCGTGGGCGATGAGCTCGACGCCAAGAAATCCGGCGCGCGGCTGATGTTCATGATGTCGTCGGGCGGCCTGACCGCCGCCGAGTTGTTCCAAGGCAAGGACGCAATCCTGTCCGGCCCCGCCGGCGGCGTGGTCGGCATGGCCGAGACTGGCCGCGAGGCGGGCTTTCGCGAGCTGATCGGCTTCGACATGGGCGGCACCTCCACCGACGTGTCGCACTACGACGGCGAATACGAGCGCGCGTTCGAGACCGAGGTCGCAGGCGTGCGGATGCGCGCGCCGATGATGCTCATTCACACCGTCGCGGCCGGCGGCGGCTCGATCCTGCATTTTGATGGGGCGCGCTTCCGCGTCGGCCCCGACAGCGCCGGCGCCAATCCCGGCCCGAAATGCTACCGCCGCGGTGGGCCGCTTGCCGTCACCGACGCCAATGTGCTGGTGGGGAAACTCATCCCCGATTTCTTCCCGAAGATCTTCGGTCCGAACCAGAACCAGTCGCTCGACGCCGAAGCGGTAAAAAATGCCTTCGCGGATTTGGCGAAAGAGGTCGGCGGCAAATCGCCGGAAGAGATCGCCGACGGCTTCATCAAGATCGCGGTCGAGAACATGGCCAATGCGATCAAGAAAATCTCGGTGCAGCGCGGCTACGACGTCACCCGCTATGCGCTCAACTGCTTCGGCGGCGCCGGCGGCCAGCACGCCTGCCTCGTCGCCGATGCGCTCGGCATGACCGAGGTGCTGATCCACCCGTTCTCGTCTCTGCTGTCGGCCTACGGCATGGGGCTGGCCGACATCCGCGCCACCCGCCAGCAGGCGATCGAGGAGCCGCTCGGCGGCAAGGCGCTTGCCGCCCTCAAGCGCGAAGGCAGCCGCCTCGGCAAGGACGCCAAGGCCGAGGTCGCAGGCCAGGGCGTGCCCGCGGGGAAGATCAAGGTGATCGTCCGCGCACACATCCGCTACGCCGGCACCGACACGCCGCTGGTGGTGGAAGCGGGCACGCTCGCGAAAATGAGGTCTGCCTTCGAGAAGGCCCACAAGGGACGGTTCGGATTCATCGACCGCGCCAAGCAACTGGTGGTCGAGGCGGTGTCGGTCGAGGCGGTCGGCGGCGGCGCCAAGTTCCGCGAAAAGACGCTAAAGAAGACCAGGAGCAGGCTCCCCTCACCGGCCCGCACGACGCAGTTCTTCTCGAACGGACAATGGCACAAGGCCGCGGTCTACACCCGCGAGCAGCTTTCACCCGGCCACAAGGTTTTAGGTCCCGCCATCGTCATCGAGCCGCATCAAACCATCGTTCTGGAGGATGGCTGGCGCGCTGAGATCACCGCGAAGAACCATCTCGTGCTCAAGCGCGTCGTGGCACTCCAACGCACCAGGGCGGTCGGCACCAAGGCCGATCCGATCATGCTCGAAGTGTTCAACAACCTGTTCATGTCGATCGCCGAGCAGATGGGCGTGTCGCTGCAGAACACCGCCTATTCCGTCAACATCAAGGAGCGGCTCGACTTCTCCTGCGCGGTGTTCGCCGCCAACTCAACGCTCGTCGCCAATGCGCCGCACATGCCGGTGCATCTCGGCTCGATGGACCGCGCGGTGGAAACCATCATCCGCGAGAACAAGGGCAATATCCGGCCCGGCGATTCCTACCTGATCAACGCGCCCTACAACGGCGGCACCCACATCCCCGATCTCACTGTCTGCACGCCGGTGTTCGACCGCGCGCAGAAGAAGATGCTGTTCTGGGTGGCGAGCCGCGGCCACCACGCCGATATCGGCGGCATCGCGCCGGGCTCCATGTCGCCCATCGCCACCTCGATCGAGGAGGAAGGCATCTACATCGACAACTTCAAGCTGGTGGATCGCGGCAAATTCCGCGAGGCCGCGCTGATGGACCTGCTGACCAAGGCGAAATATCCGGCGCGCAACCCGATCCAGAACGTCAACGACCTGAAAGCGCAGATCGCCGCCAACGAAAAGGGCGTGCAGGAGCTGCACAAGATGGTGGCGCTGTTCGGATTGAACGTCGTTCACGCCTATATGAAGCACGTCCAGGACAACGCCGACGAAAGCGTGCGCCGCGTCATCGACCGATTGCACGACAGTGAATTCAGCTACGAGGCCGACCAGGGCAACGTCGTCAAGGTCAAGATCACGGTGGACAAGAAGAAGCGCGAGGCCACCGTCGATTTCACCGGTACCTCGCCGCAGCAGGGCACAAACTTCAACGCGCCGGAGCCGGTCACCCGCGCCGCCGTACTCTATGTGTTCCGGGTCATGGTCGACGACGACATCCCGATGAACGCAGGGTGCCTCCGCCCGATCAACATCGTCATCCCCGACAACTCGATGCTGCGGCCGCACTACCCCGCCGCTGTCGTCGCCGGCAATGTCGAGGTGTCGCAGATGGTCACCGACACCTTGCTCGGCGCGCTCGGCGCCATGGCCGGCGCGCAGGGAACGATGAACAACGTCAACTTCGGCAACAACACGTACCAGTACTACGAGACGATCTGCTCGGGCTCGCCGGCCGGTCCTGGTTTCCCCGGCACCGACGCTGTGCACACCCACATGACCAACACGCGGCTCACCGATCCGGAGATTCTGGAATTCCGCTATCCGGTGGTGCTGGAGGACTTCCACATCCGCAAGGGCTCGGGCGGCAAAGGAAAATGGAACGCCGGTGACGGCATCCGCCGCACCATCCGCTTCCTGGAAAAGATGGAATACACCGTGCTGTCCGGCCACCGCCGCATCCCGCCGTTCGGCATGGCCGGCGGCGAGAACGGCCAGATCGGCGAGAACTGGGTGCGCCGCCACGACGGCACGATGCAGCGCCTCAAGGGCGCCGACGCGACGGTGGTCGATGCCGGCGAAGCGATCATCATCCAGACGCCGACGGCGGGCGGGTATGGGAAGCCGGGGAGCTAGACATGAGTTCGCAATTTGTCGCACGTGGCTCGGACAAGTACGACGGCTATATGGGGCGATGGAGCCGCAGGCTCGCCGGGCCGTTCATCGATTTCGCAGGTCTCGCCGCTGGCGAGCGGGTTATCGACGTAGGGTGCGGCACCGGCAGCTTGACGTTCGAGATGCCACGCCGCGCCGATATCGCGCGCATTGAGGCTATCGACTACGAACAACAGTTCGTCGATGCCGCACGCGAGCGCAACACCGATCGGAGAATCAACATCCAGAAAGGCGACGCCTGCAATCTGCAGTTTCCCGATGGCCAGTTCGACCGCGCGCTGTCGATGCTGGTGCTGCATTTCGTAGCGGACCCGCATCGCGCCGTCGCGGAGATGCGACGTGTCGTGCGGCCCGGCGGTATCGCCGCAGCGACCGTGTGGGACAATTTCGGCGGGCAGCCGAGCATCCGGATGTTCTACGACACACTCGCGGCAATCGAGCCACGAGCCAACGACCGGCGCAGCGCCGCCCTGATTCGTCCGATGACGCGGGCTGGCGAGCTGCGCGAAGCTTTTTCCCGGGCAGGCTTCACCGATGTCACCGAGGCGACGCTCATCGTCCGGATGGATTTCGAGAATTTCGACGACTACTGGATCCCGCAGACGACCGGTCAAGGATCGATCTTCGAGCTTCTGGGCAGTCTGCCGGACGCCACGCGGAGGCAGATCGAAGCGGCGGTGCGATCCGCCTACCTCTGTGGCCAGCCGGACGGGCCACGCAGCTTCGTCAGCGTGGCTTGGGCTGCGCGGGGCATCGCGCCCTGATATCTCTGGCTCGGAGAAGCATCATGCAGAAGCAAATCATCAAGGCCGACGTGCCCGAGACCGGCGGGCCGTTCAATCTCTGCGTCCGGCACGGCGACATGATCTATGTCTCCGGCCTGCCGCCGTTCGATGCGGAATTCTCCGCCACCCTCAAGGCGGCGCGCGCCAACAAGCAGCCAATCCCGGCGTTCCCCGACATCCCGTTCGAGCGGCAGGTGCGGATCGTGATGGATCACCTGAAGAAACTGGTCGAAGCCGCCGGCTCCAACATGGATTGCCTGCTCAAGGTCATCGTCTGGCTCAAGGACCAGCGGCAGCAGGAGGAATTCGACCGCATCTATCGGACCTATTTCACCAGCCAGGAAACCCTCCCCGCGCGCACCCGCATGCAGGCCGGGCGGACGCCGTTCGATTGCGGGCTTGAGGTCGAGGCCATCGGCTACGTGCCGTGAGAGGAACGAACGATGGGCACCTACATCCTGCTGGTAAACTCGACCGATCACGGCGCCAAAAACATCGCGGACATTCCCAACCGGCAGCAGTCCTCCCGGGATACAGCGGCGAAACTCGGCATCGTCCGCAAGAACGTCTACATGACGTTCGGACCTTATGATTTCGTCCAGGTCATCGAGGCACCCGACGACGAAGCGGTCGCCAAATACGTGCTGAGCGTCAATTCCAAGGGCAACGTGCGAACGACGACCATGCGCGCCTTCGACGAGCCGGAGCACATCGAGTTTTTGAAGAGCCTCCCTTGAAAACAAAATGGCCGGGCTTTTGGCCCGGCCATCTGCATTCAATCTGAATTACGCGATCAGGTCTGCTGGACCGCCGAGAGCACCCAGTTCCCGCCGCGCTCGCGGCGGAAGGTCCAGAACTCCGTGGCCTCGGACGGCTCCTCCGAAACGACGCGGCCGGTCGCACGATCGACGATCTTGTCGTTGAGCGAATAGCGCATCGCCACGGTGGCGTATTCGTCGTTGATCTCGCGCCAGGCTTCCGACAGGTCGCCCTGCAGGAGCTTCACGTCGGAGAGCTGGTTGACGACGCCACGGCTGGCGTTCCGCGCCAGTTCCTCGGAGTAGTACGACAGCATCTCCGGGGTCATGTGCACGCGCAGCGCGCCGAGGTCTTCCTTGCCGTAGGCGGTCTGGATGTCGCCGAGCAGCTTCTCGAACGCATCGAAGTCGGCGGGCGTCACCTCAATCGGCTCGTCGGCCGGAGGCGCCGATGCACCGCCGCCAAAGCCTGCGAAGCCGCCGGTGTTCGGGCGGTCATTCGACAGGTTGTCGCGGAGCGACGGCCCACTCGCCATCGCCGGCTGATTGCGGCGCTGCCACCAGGCCCAGGCGAGGCGCGCGACGATCACGACCAGCGCGACCTGCAGGAGCAGGCC
This sequence comes from Rhodoplanes serenus, assembly GCA_945861855.1. Taxonomy (GTDB): domain Bacteria; phylum Pseudomonadota; class Alphaproteobacteria; order Rhizobiales; family Xanthobacteraceae; genus Z2-YC6860. Next base: position 1,518 of record CAMAWG010000160.1, on the reverse strand, counting down.
GAGGATCGAGGCGAAGCCGCCCATGCCGCCCATGAAGCCGCTGCCGGACAGCATCCCGAACAAGCCGGCGCCGAGAAAGCCGGCGGCGAGACCGCCAAGCAAGCCACCGCCGAACATGCCGCCGAACAAGCCGGGCCTTGCGGCCTGGCCTGCAGCGCCTGCGGTCTGGGTTGCAGCAGCGCCTGGACGAGCCGGCTGCGCCATGGTGCGCTCGATCGGAGCGGCGCGCGGCGCGGTCTGCGTTGCCGCAGGCGCCGAGAACGTGCGGCTGCCGCGGCTGCCGGAACTGCCGCCTGGGCGCGCGTCTACCGATGCAATTGTGACTGCCAGCGCGGCCACGACGGCCAGGAGCGCGAGCATCGGACGAAAAGTGCGGAACATGGTGTTTCCTCGCATGAGGGCTCTGGGCCCGATTCTTTGTACCTCGCGCTATTATATTGGAATGTACCAGCGCCGTGTGAAGGGGCGCTGCATAGTGTCGCAGGTTTTGCGGCTGGTTTTCACCCATTCGGTCGCTTTCGGCCTCTTACCGCACTGCAATACACCTTTCGAGCCGTTACCAGCCGAGCGGCGCGGCCGCGACGTAGCCGCTGCGCTTGAGGGGCTTGCCGGCACAGCCCCTGTCGGCACAGGGCGCGGCCTTCCGTTCGGCAATCGTGACGGTCGCGCCTGCGACCGCGTCGGGCGAGCCGAGGGTGCGCACGGGCGCACCGGCCTGAGCCAGCGCGGGGCTCGCGGTGACGATCGTTGCGAGCGTGGCGGCAGCAATGAGTGCGATGCGGATCATGGTTCTTCCCCCTGATACGCATGGGTCGTCCAGGCGGGCTTTCGGGTTCGACGCCGCGATACCGGCGATACAACTTCGTTCAAGCCGCCCAAACCGCCGGTCATTGCACCTTGTGGCGGTCGTTCCTGCTCCAGTCGATGGCGGGCCTCGGCCCCGGCTCCTCGACCCAGTCGAGATCGTCGGCCGCCGGATCCTTGATCCCCGGCCGGCGCGCGGTAATCGAACCGGTGGTGGCCGGGTCGCCGCGGCGGGCGTCGCCGCGCCAGGCGAACGGGTCGCTGCCGGGCTCCACCGGCGGATCGTAGCGGCGCGTTGGCGGCGGCTCGATCGGCCGCGACGACGCATATCTCGGGTTCTTGCGGGCGATCGAAGCCACCAGATCGCCGTCCACCGCGCCGGGCTGGCAGATGCGCCGGCCGCTCGCCCGCCGCATCAGGTCGACGTGGATGTGGTCGTAGTGGAACTGATTCGATCCCGGCGCCAGCACGGTGGTGAACTGGTCGCAGGCCGATGCCTGCACGTCGCGCAGGAAGCCCTGCTCCTCCGGCGAGCCCTTCCAGCCGTCCTTGACGGTGATGCGGTGGCCGTCGGCAAGCACAAAGGCCGCGATGTCGAGCGCATTGCCGAAAGCGTGCTCGGAGATCTGCGCGCCGGTCTGGCCGTTCATGCCGCGGCAGGAGTAGGCGGAAATCTGCTTGATCTCGACCACCGGCTGGTTGAACCACTTGCGT
>CAMAWG010000159.1 GCA_945861855.1 Rhodoplanes serenus | reverse complement strand
CTTGGATGGCGGGGTAGCTCAGCTGGTTAGAGCAGCGGAATCATAATCCGGAGGTCGGTGGTTCGAGTCCACTCCCCGCTACCACTCCAAATCGACATTCACACCCGGATACCGCGGCAAATGGCGCCGATAACGATCGTGGCATTCGGGCTTGCGGCATCGGCGTCCCGCGCTCAGAATTGCCATGCTGGGAACTGCCGGATTCTTGAAAGGCGCGCCATGAAATCAGCTCCAGCCGCATCGGCCGCGGCCCTCATCTGGGCGATGCTCACGATCGAGGCGCCAGCGCAAAACCTCGTCGCCATGATCGAGGACGTCCAGGGCACTCCCCCCGGCGTGGAGTTCATGGACTATGTCGAAGCCGGCAAGGTGATCCAGCTCGGCGCCAAGGACCGCATCGTGCTCGGATACCTGAAATCCTGCTGGCGCGAGACGATCACCGGCGGCAAGGTGACCGTGGGCGCGGAATGGAGCAACGTGGAGGGCGGCCGCGTCAACCGCATGCAGATCGCCTGCGACGCCGGGAAGATGCAGCTCACGTTCGAGCTCGCGAGCAAGAGCGGGGCCAAGGTGTTTCGCGACGTGAACAGCGCCGCTCCGCAGCAGTCCCGGCTGGCGCCGCTGCCGAAACCGCAGTTCACGATTTACGGTCTCTCGCCGGTGGTCGAGATCAAGCAGGGCAGCACGGTGGTGATCGAGCGCGTGGACAAGGCGGGCGAGCTCCACCAAGTTCCGAGCGCTGGCGAGAAGCTCACGCGTGGCGCGTTCTACGACTTCGCCGACAATAAGAAGGCGCTTGTGCCATCGGGCGTCTACATGGCGACGGTCGGAAACGCTCAGTTTCTGTTCAAGGTCGATCCCGACGCGAAGCCGGGCAAGACGCCCCTGGCCGGACGACTGCTGCGGCCGCAGCCGCCGCGCTGACCGAAGGCAACGCGCCACGCCGATGGGACCGATACGCACGCGAGACGCGCTGTTCGGGGTTGCCATTGCGCTCCTATCGGGCATCGCTGCCGCGTCGCCCCTGCTCGATGCGTTGCGCGGCCTGTCGATCGACGCGCTCACCGCGCTGCGCTGGCGAACGGTGGGCCAGATTCATCAGCCGGTCACGTCGCCGTCCGTCGTCGTCGCGCTCGACGAAGAGAGCTATCGCACCCCTCCGTTCGCGGGCACGCCGAACATCACCTGGACGCGGGAAATCGGCCGCGTCCTGACCGCCGTGGTCGACGGCGGGGCGAAAGTCGTGGGCTTCGATCTGCTTTTTCCGACATCGATCGAGCAGTCCGAAATTCCGTTCGGGGACGAGACGCTGGGTTCACGGGTGCGGGGCTTCGACCGCGACTTCCTGCGCGCCGTTGCGCTGGCCGGCCGCGCGGACAAGCTGGTGCTGGGCCAGATTCAGCACAGCGCCAACCCGATCCTGCCGTCGCCCGGCCAGCGCATCGCCGTCGGCCAGCAGCGCAACATCCGCGCGCTCAACTTCTACAACGATCCGGATGACGTGGTGCGGCGGGTGCCGCTGACGTTCATTGTCGACGGTGCGCCGACGCCGTCGATGTCGGTCGAGCTTGCCGCGCGCGCGCTCGGGGCGGCGCTCGAGACGGCCCCCGGCGGGGCGATGTCGCTCGCCGGCTACCGGATACCGGCCAAGGTGCCGAACACCTTCGCGCTCAATTTCGAAGGCGGCGGCGACATCCCGACCTTCTCGATTGCCGATCTGCGCGCCTGCGCGGAGAAGGGCGACGCTGAATATTTTCGCCGCCACTTCAAGGACAAGGTGGTGTTGTTCGGCACCGTGCTGGACGCCGAGGACCGGTCGATCACCTCCAAGCGGTTCGCGACCGCCGCCGACGAAGGCGCACTGGCGCCGCGCTGCGCCCTGCCGCCGGCGCCGTCGGGCAAGAAATTCGTCCGCGACTCCATCTCCGGCGTCTACGCCCATGCCACCGCTGTCAACAATCTGATCCGCCGCGACGCGCTGGTTGAGTTTGGCCGCATCGGCTCCGGCGCGGTCGCCACCCTGCTCGCTGCATTGGCAGCGTTGGCTGCGCTGGTGTTGGCGCCGATCGGCGCGGCTGTCGCATTTCTCGGCGTCGCTGTGGCCTGGACCGGCGGCTCAATCGTCGCGTTCCGTCATGCGACGGTGCTGCCGCTCGTCGAGCCGGTGCTGGCCGGGTTGTTCACGCTTGCGGTGACGATCGGCTACCGCTTCGGCATCGCCGACAAGGACAAGAGGCTTTTGCGCAAGAGCTTTGCGCTTTACCTGCCGCCCGCCCTCATCGAGAGAATGATGGCGTCGAGCAAGCCGCCGGTGCTGGGCGGCGAATCCCGTACCGTCACGGTGTTCTTTTCCGATGTCGCGGGCTTTTCCTCGTTCTCGGAGAAGATGACGCCTGGCGAGCTGGTGGCGCTGATGAACGAGTATCTTTCGGCGATGACGGACATCATCGAGCGGTACGGCGGGTTCGTTGATAAGTACATCGGCGATGCCATCGTCGCGGTGTTCGGCGCGCCGCTGGACGATCCGGATCACGCCAGGAACGCCGTGCGGGCCGCGCTCGACTGCCGTGCGCGGCTGGAAGAGCTGAACCACACCGCCGTTGCCTTCCGGGGCTTCAAGCTCGGCCAGCGCATCGGGCTCAATTCCGGCGAGGCGCTGGTCGGCAACATTGGCTCGAAGCAGCGGTTCAACTACACCGTGATGGGCGACATGGTGAACCTCGCCTCGCGGCTCGAAGGGGCGAACAAATACTTTGCGACCTCCATCATGGCGTCGGAGGTCACGGTCCAACGCACCGGGTCCGAGTTTGCGTGGCGCGAGCTCGATTCCATTCAGGTCAAGGGCCGCGGACAGCCGATCAGGATCTACGAGCCGCTTGCCGCGGCGGGGCAGGAAACGCCGGAGCAGTCGGCACACACGGCTGCCTATGTGGAAGGGCTCGGCCATTGGCGCGCGCGAAACTTCGCCGGTGCCGCTGAAAGCTTCGCACGGGTGGCTGCAAACGATCCGCCGTCCGCCCTGTTTCTCAAGCGCGCGCAGGAGTATGCGCTGCATCCGCCGGGGCCGGATTGGCAGCCGGTCAACGCGCTGGAAGGCAAGTAGCCGGTTATTCCGCGGCGAGCGGGCGCCGCTTCAATGGCAGGCCAAGCTGCTGCCAGACCTCGACCAGGGCCTCGGCCAGCGCGTCAATGAGCCCGTCGTCGTGGTACGGCGATGGCGCGATGCGCAGCCGCTCGGTGCCCTTCGGCACGGTCGGATAGTTGATCGGCTGGATGTAGATGCCGTGCTCGGTGAGCAGCCGGTCGCTCGCCGCCTTGCACTTCTCCGGGTCGCCGACCATCACCGGCACGATATGGGTCGGCGAATCCATGACGGGCAGGCCCGCGGCGGTGAGTACGGCCTTCACCCGTGCCGCGCGCTCCTGATGGCGCTCGCGCTCCCAGGTCGAGGTCTTCAGATGCTTGATCGCGGCGACCGTCGCGGCGCAGACCGCCGGCGGCAGCGCGGTGGTGAAGATGAAGCCCGGCGCGTAGGAGCGAACCGCATCGCAGATGTCGGCGCTGGCCGCGATATAGCCGCCGAGCGAGCCGAACGCCTTGCCGAGCGTGCCCTCGATCACGTTGATGCGGTGCATCGCCCCGTCGCGCTCGGAGACGCCACCGCCGCGCGGGCCGTACATGCCAACCGCGTGCACCTCGTCGATATAGGTCATGGCCTCATAGCGCTCGGCCAGATCGCAGATCGCGTTGATCGGCGCGATGTCGCCGTCCATCGAATAGATGCTCTCGAAGGCAATCAGCTTCGGCCGGTCGCCCGCGGCCTTCAAGAGCTCTTCCAGATGCGCGAGATCGTTGTGCCGGAAGATCCGCTTGTCGCAGCCGGCCTGGCGGATGCCCTCGATCATCGAGTTGTGGTTGTATTCGTCCGACAGGATCAGGCAGTTCGGAATGAGCCTGGCGATGGTCGGGATGCCGGTCTGGTTCGAAACGTAGCCCGAGGTGAAGACGAGCGCCGAAGCCTTGCCGTGCAGGTCGGCGAGTTCGCGCTCAAGCTCGACCAGCGGGTGGTTGGTGCCGGCGATGTTGCGGGTGCCGCCGGCGCCGGTGCCCATCCGGGTCGCGGTCTCGACCATGGCGCCGATCACCTTGGGATGCTGGCCCATGCCGAGATAGTCGTTGGAACACCAGATCACCACCTCACGGGGCCCCTGCGGCGCGTGCCAGATCGAATGCGGAAAGCGGCCGGCGATGCGCTCCAGATCGGCAAACACCCGGTAGCGCCGCTCCTCGTGCAACCGGTTCAGGGCGCCGGTGAAAAACGCATCGTACTTCATGGGAATTCCACGCCTCTCCCGCCGCCGTTTCCGGCTCCGCGCCCCGAGGCTTCCTTTTTAGAAGGCTTCCACGCTGCTTGTCGAGACGGGACTTGGCCGCAAGTCAGCGGGTTGTGCGCGGTGACGTTTTTCCCGCCGGCCGTCCGCCTTTGCCGAGAAGCTCGGCCAGCCGTCCGCTCTCGGCGGCGGTGAGCCCGGAAGGTTCCGGCTCGGCGCTGTCCGGCGTGCGGCGCCGGCGCCGGAGCAGGACGACGAGGGAACCCATTCCGATCAACAGCACGCCGGCGGGCGCGAGCCAGAGAAGCGCCGTGTCCCAGCCGAAGCGCGGTCGGAGCAGCACGAACTGCCCGTAACGCACGGTCAGGAAGTCGAGCACCTGGGAATCGCTGTCGCCGGCCTTGAGGCGCTCGCGCACCAGAAGACGGAGATCGCGGGCGAGCGGCGCATCCGAATCGTCGATCGACTGGTTCTGACACACCATGCAGCGCAACTCGCGCGACAGCGTGCGCGCGCGCGTCTCAAGCGCGGGATCGGGAAGAATCTCATCGGGCTGGACCGCGAGCGCGTGCGGCGACCCGATCAGCACGATCGCGACAAGCAAAATCGAAACCCACCGGTGCGGCGTGACGCTCACAACTCACTCCGCCGGCTGCATCGCGGGCTTGGCGGCCGGCTTCGGCGCGCCGATCCGCAGCCGCCGGTCGGACAGCGACAATCCGCCGCCGAGGAACATCACCACCGCGCCAAGCCAGATCAGCAGCACCAGCGGCTTGTGATAGAGCCGGACTGCGACCGAGCCGTCGTCGGCGGGATCGCCGAGCGAGAGATAAAGCTGGCTCGCCCCGCGGGTCAGCAGCGCGGCTTCGGTGGTCGAGCTCTGCCGCGCCGGGAACGTGCGCTTGGCCGGTTCCATGATGCCGATGACGGCGCCGCCCTGGCGCACGGTGAACTTGGCGATCGTTTCGCTGTAGTTCGGGCCCTGGCGCGTCACCATGCCGTCGAAGGTGAGATCATAGGAACGCAGCGAGACGGCCGCATTCGGCTTGAGCGACACGATCTGCTCGACGCCCCAGGTCGAGGCGCAGACGATGCCGAGCGCCGATATGCCCAGGCCGGAATGCGCCAGCATGGTGCCGAACGCCGAGCGCGGCAGGCCGCGCGCGCGCGTCAGCGCGGTGGCGAACGGCACGCGCAGCAACCCGGTGCGCTCGATGAAGTCGGTCACGGCGCCGGCCATGACGAAGGCGGCAAGGCCGATGCCGAACGGCGCCAGCACCGGGCCGCCGCTGGTCGCGGCGAAGGTCACGGCAATGACGACGAGGGCGAAGGCCGCTGCGCCGATCAGCCGCTGCGCCACGCCGAGCAGATCGCCGCGCTTCCACGGCATCAGCGGGCCGAGCGGCACCACCAGCAGCAGCGGCACGAACAGCGGCCCGAAGGTGAGATTGAAGAACGGCGCGCCGACCGAAATTTTTTCGCCGGTCAGCGCTTCCAGCGCCAGCGGATAGAGCGTGCCGACGAACACCGTCGCGCAGGCCGCGGTCAGGAACAGATTGTTGAAAACCAGCGCCCCCTCGCGCGAGATCGGCGCGAACAGGCCGCCCTGCTTGAGCACCGGCGCCCGCCAGGCGTACAGCGCGAGCGCGCCGCCGATGAACAGGACGAGGATCATCAGAATGAAAACGCCGCGGGTCGGATCGCTGGCAAAGGTGTGCACCGAGGTCAGCACGCCCGAGCGCACCAGGAAGGTGCCGATCAGCGACAGCGAGAAGGTCAGGATGGCGAGGAGGATGGTCCAGACCTTGAGCGCGTTGCGCTTCTCCATCACCACCGCGGAATGCAGGAGCGCGGTTCCCGCGAGCCACGGCATCAGCGAGGCGTTCTCCACCGGATCCCAGAACCAGAAGCCGCCCCAGCCGAGCTCGTAATAGGCCCAGTACGAGCCCATCGCGATGCCGACCGTCAGGCACATCCAGGCCATGAGCGTCCACGGCCGCACCCAGCGCGCCCAGGCGGCGTCGATGCGGCCCTCGACCAGCGCCGCGATCGCGAACGAGAACGAGATCGAGAAGCCGACATAGCCGAGATAGAGCAGCGGCGGATGGATCGCGAGCCCGAGGTCCTGAAGGATCGGATTGAGGTCGCGGCCCTCGAACGGCGTCTGCGCCTGCCGCAGGAACGGGTTCGAGGTCATCAGGATGAAAAAATAGAAGGCAGCGGCGATCCACGACTGCACCGCCAGCACGTTGGCCTTCAGCGTTGCCGGCAGGTTGGTGCCGAACGCCGCCACCAGCGCGCCGAACAGCGCCAGGATGAGGACCCAGAGCAGCATCGAGCCCTCGTGATTTCCCCACACGCTGGTGAACTTGTAGACCAGCGGCATCGCCGAGTGCGAATTCTCGAACACGTTGGTGACGGAGAAGTCGGACCCGACGTAGCAGGCGGTGAGGGCGGTGAACGACACCGCCACGAAGGCGAACTGCGCGAGCGCGGTCGGCCCCCCGACGCCCATCAGCGTGTCGTCGCGCAGCCTCGCTCCCACCATCGGCACCACCGATTGGATGAGCGCCAGTCCCAGCGCCAGCACCAGCGCGTAATGGCCGATCTCTGCGATCATTTTTTCTTCCCGGCGTCGTCTTTCCAGTGCCCCTGCTTCTTCAGCGCGTCGGCGACTTCCTTCGGCATGTAGTTCTCGTCGTGCTTGGCGAGCACGGAGTCGGCCTTGAAGCCGCCGCCGGTGTCGAGCATGCCTTCCGCGATCACGCCCTGTCCCTCGCGAAACAGGTCCGGCAGGATGCCCTGATAGCTGACCGCGATGGCGCGGTTGCCGTCGGTCACCTCGAAGCGCACCGCCAACTGGTCGCCACGCTGCAGCGAGCCGGGCTTGACCAAGCCGCCGAGCCGGATGCGGCTGCCGGGCTGCACGTTCTTCTCGACCACGTCGGTCGGCGAATTGAAGAACACGATGGAGTCCTTCAGCGCGCTCAGCACCAGAACGGCGGCGAGCGCCAGCACGCCGAGGCTCGACCCAATCAAAACCAGGCGCCGCTGTTTGCGCGTCATAGCATTCCTTTTTGGAGCATGATCTCGTCCGACCTTCCTTCGCCCGCCGAAGCGGGCTTCGCGAAGGCGGGAAATCGGTGCCCACTTTTCGGGATCATGCTCAACCTTCGAGCCCCAGCCCCTTGATCAGATCGTCGACGCGGCGAAGCTTGTCCGGATCGCTCGCGAGCGCGCGGCGGGCGTCGCCTGCGGCGGCGCGCGCCAGATCTCTGTCGCCCAGCACCATATAGGCGCGCAGCAGGCGCAGCCATCCCTCGACGTCGGAACCGTCCTGCTGGAGCCTGCCGGCGAGCCGCGCCACCATGCCCCGGATCATCGTTTCCTGCTGCTCGGGCGACATTTCGCTCGCCGCGGCTATGTCCGCGGCGCTTGGCCCCGGCGGCGACGCTGGCGCAGCACTCGGTGCTGGTGGCGGCGCCGCGCCGGCGGCGGGAGCGGCGCTTGCCGCCGCTTCATGAGCGATGAATTCCTCCAGCCGCCGCAGCTTGTCCGGATCGCCCGCGAGCGCGCGGCGCGCGTCTCCAGCCGCGGCGCGAGCCTGCTCGGCGTCGCCCAGCACCTTGTAGGCGCGCAACAGCCGCTGCCACCCCTCGACGTCGGAGCCGTCCTGCTTGAGCCGTTCCGCAAGCCGCGAAACCATGCCCCGCACCATCTCGTTGCGCTGCTCGGGCGACATCTGGTTCGCCGCCGCGATGTCCTCCGCGCTCGGGCCCCGCTGCTGCGGCGCGGCGCCGCTCGGATCGACGCGCATCAGCGATTCACGCACGAAGCCGGTCCATGACGCATCCGCCGGCGCCTCCGCCAGCAGCGCCCGCCACATCGTCGCGGCCTCCTGCGGGCGTCCGTCCTGTTCGGCGGCGAGGCCGATGAAATAGCGCGCCCGGACCTCGCGCGAATCGAGGCGGGCGGCGCGATCGAACGCCTCCTTCGCCTCGGCGGTGACGATGCCGTTCTGCGCGCCGGTCAGCGCCTCGCCGAGATCGGATTCGCGTTCGGCGGTCGGACCCAGAAGCCGCAGTGCGTTCCGCCGCGCCTTCGCGGCCTCGCCGTAACGTCCGAGCTGCATATAGACCGCCCCCAGCACCTCCCAGCCGCGGCCATCCTCCGGATTTTTCGCCAGATGCTCCTCGACCCGGCCGACCATTTCCACCATCGGCCGCGGTTCCGCCGGCGTCTCGCGCTGCGCGGCTTGCGTCTGGCGCTCCAGGTCGGGGGAACCGAGTTGCAGATAGAGGCCGGCCGCGCCGAGCGGCAGCAGGATCAGGGCCGCGAGCGAGGCGAGCCGCCGGCGCCGGACCGCGTCACCCTTCGGAGCCGCGGTCACCGCGTCGGCCGCCGCGAGCAGCCGCCGCGAGACCTCGACCCGCGCGGCTTCGGCCTCGCTCTCGCCGATCAGGCCCGCGGCGCGGTCGCGCTCGATCTCATCGAGTTGGTCGCGATAGACCGCGACATCGCTGCCGGTGCGCAGCGGCGTCCGCCGTGCGAGCGGCCACAGGACCGCAACGATCGCAACCGCCGTCATCAACGCCAGAATGAACCAGAGCATCATGCCGGAGGGTTACCATCACGGCCGGGGTCCGCGAAATACAATTCGCGGGAATGCCCGGGAAGGCCGCCATAGCGCAGGATTCCCGGATAACTTGCTGTCCTCATGGCCGTTTCGGGCGCAGGTCTGCCTCGCGCTGCCTTGTCATGGTTGCGGATCGAACCGTCGGATTTGGCGGAGTTGAGGATGGCGAGGGCTGGGAACTTAGGAAGACGCATCAAATCCGCATCGTATGACGGGATTCCCAATTTCCCGAGCGGCATGAAGTGTTGCTTTTCCGGGCATCCTGCAACTTGCGCAGGCGTCGGTGGCGGCTGCAGCATGATACCTGCGTCTGAATCGGGGTAAGCGCTGCGAAACTTGGCGAGTTCACTCAGCGAATGCGGGACGATATGTGACAGTCTCAAGAATTGCGCGGGGCAGGTGCCGTCGCGAGGTTGGTAGGAATTAAGGGTGGCGTAGTCTCCGGGGTGTTCAACCTCGAATCATCCGGCGTTGAAGCGCCGGACTGGAGACCACGCCATGACAAGCAATACCACGAAGCCTGATTCCTCGCAGCCTGCAACCG
>CAMAWG010000158.1 GCA_945861855.1 Rhodoplanes serenus | reverse complement strand
GTGCTTTGCACGTCGGCCTCCCCCTCAAGGGGGGAGGCAAGAGGACCCGCAGCACGCGTGGGATCATTCATCATTGTCCCCGCGTTTGAGGTCGCGCTGGACCGCGGGTGTTCTCAGTAATTTCTCTATTCGTTCCGCTTCGTCGAATCGTTCGTCGGCGTGGAATCGAAGGTCAGGAGCAAATTTCAGGTTAACGTGGCGCGCGATCTCGCCGCGCAGGAAGCGCTTGTTGCGCTCCAGCGCTTCGAGCACCGCTTCGATGTCCTTTCCGCCGAGCGGCATGACGTAGATCGTCGCGAGCCGCAGGTCGGGACTCATGCGCACCTCGGGGATGGTGATGAGATGGCCTTCGAGCACGGGGTCATGCACGTCGCCGCGCGTCAGCATCTCGGCCATCGCATGGCGGACGAGCTCGCCGACGCGCAACTGGCGCTGCGAGCCTCCGGGCGTGCTTTCGCGATGACCTTTGCGTTTCACGGGACCGTTCCGATGGTTGCGTTCGTCATGGCCGGGCATCGCCGGCTAAGACGGCGTCGTTTCACTCGCCTTATGTCCCGGCCATCCACGTCTTTCTTTCTTCAAAGAAGGAAGGCGTGGATGCCCGGCACAAGGCTGGGCATGACGGTGGAAAGGGCGGTGGTTTTTCGCGAGCCTGAGATTCGAACTCAGAGCGAGCGTTGAACCGTCTCCACCCGATAGCACTCGATGACGTCGCCCTGCCGCATGTCCTGGTAGTTCTCGAAGGCCATGCCGCACTCCTGGCCGGCGGTCACCTCGCGCGCGTCGTCCTTGAAGCGCTTGAGCTGGCTCAGCTTGCCCTCGTGGACGACGACGTTGTCGCGAATGAGCCGCACGCCCGCGCCGCGCTCGACCTTGCCGTCGGTGACGCGGCAGCCGGCGACCTTGCCGACCTTCGAGACGTTGAATACCTCCAGGATCGTCGCGTTGCCGAGCATGGTCTCGCGCCGCTCCGGCGTGAGCAGGCCCGACATTGCCTTCTTCACGTCGTCGACGAGGTCGTAGATGATGTTGTAGTAGCGGATCTCCACGCCGTCGCGCTCGGAGAGCGCGCGCGCTTCCTTGTGGGCGCGCACGTTGAAGCCGATGATCGCCGCGCCGGTCGAATGCGACAGCGTCACGTCGGATTCGGTGATGCCGCCGACGCCGGAGTGGATCACCCGCGCGCCGACCTCGTCGGTACCGAGCTTTTCGAGCGAGCCGACGATGGCTTCGAGCGAGCCCTGCACGTCGGCCTTGACGATCAGCGGGAATTCCTTGCGGCCCGAGGTCTTGAGCTGCGACATCATCTGCTCGAGCGAGCCGCGCATGCCGGTGTTGCGTGCGGTCGTGTTGTCGCGCTTCTGGCGGACGCGGTAATCGGTGAGCTCGCGGGCGCGCGCCTCGGTCTCGACCACCGCGAGGCGGTCGCTCGCTTCCGGCGTGCCGGCAAAGCCCAGCACCTCGACCGGCACCGAGGGGCCGGCCTCGTGCACGGTTTCGCCCTTGTCGTTGACCAGCGCGCGGACGCGGCCCCATTCGGCGCCGGCGACCACCAGATCGCCGACATGCAGCGTGCCGCGCTGGATCAGCACGGTCGCCACCGGGCCGCGGCCGCGGTCGAGCTTGGCCTCGATCACGGTGCCTTCGGCGGGACGCGACGCGTTGGCCTTGAGATCGAGGATTTCCGCCTGCAGCCCGATCATTTCCAGCAGCTTGTCGATGTTGGTCTTCTTGGTCGCCGACAGTTCGACGTCGACCACGTCGCCGCCAAGCGACTCGACCTGAACCTCGTATTGCAGCAACTCGGAGCGCACGCGCTCGGGCTTGGCGTCCGGCTTGTCGATCTTGTTGATGGCGACGATCATCGGCACCTTCGCCGCCTTGGCGTGGTTGATGGCCTCGATCGTCTGCGGCATCACGCCGTCGTCGGCGGCGACCACCAGCACGACGATGTCGGTGACCTTGGCGCCGCGGGCGCGCATCGCCGTGAAGGCGGCGTGGCCCGGCGTGTCGATGAAGGTGATCTTGCCGTGCGACGGCGAGTCCACCTGGTAGGCGCCGATATGCTGGGTGATGCCGCCGGCTTCGCCGCTCACCACGTTGGTCAAGCGGATCGAGTCGAGCAGCGAGGTCTTGCCGTGATCGACGTGACCCATCACGGTCACCACCGGCGCGCGCGGCGTCAGCTCCGCCGGATCGTCGGCGGTGTCGAACACGCCTTCCTCGACGTCGGCTTCGGCGACGCGCCTGACGCTGTGGCCCAATTCCTCGGCGATGAGCTGCGCGGTGTCGGCGTCGATCACGTCGTTGATCGTCACCATCTGGCCCTGCTTCATCAGAATCTTGATCACATCGACCGCGCGCTCGGCCATGCGGTTGGCGAGCTCCTGGATGGTGATCGCTTCCGGAATGGTCACTTCGCGAACCAGCTTTTCCCGTGGCTCGTTGCTCTTCTCCGAGGTGCGGCGCTGCACGCGGCGGCGGAACGACGCCTCCGAGCGCTCGCGCACTTCGTCCGCGCTGAGCGCGGTGACGAGCGTCAGGCGGCCGCGCGGCCGTTCGGTCGCGGTCTTCGCCGCGCGGGTCGGCCGCTGCGGCGGGGCGGCGGGGCGCATCGCGCCGCCGGGGCCGCGGCGAACCATGCGCGGGCCTTCATCCTCTTCGGCTTCGAGCTTGGGACGCACGCCGGGCGCCTTCGCCGCGGGGGTTGCGGTCTCGCCCTCGCCGAAGCGCTTCTTGGCGACCTCGTCGGCCTTGCGCTTGGTTTCGTCGTCGTGCTTGCGGCGTTCCTCTTCCTCGCGCTTGCGGGCCTCGGCGGCGTCGCGATCGGCCTTGTCGATGGCCTCGCGCTGCTGGCGAATCTTGGCGTCCTCTTCCGCGATCTTGCGCTCTTCGGCTTCGCGCAGGCGCGCGTCGCCGAGCGCGTGCGCGCGGCGGCTGCGCTCCTCCTCGGTGAGCGTGCGCAGCACGACGCCGGATGCCTTGGGCGCAGCGGGCGGGGCCGGGGCGGGAGTGGCGGTGGGGGCTGCGGCGGGGGCCGCGGGCGCCGCCCGCTTGGCAATGGGCGCCACCGGCGCGGCGGGGGCCGGGGCCACGACCTCGGGCTTGCCGTCGGGGCCGTGGGTGCGGCGCTTCTTGACCTCCACGACCACCTGCTTGCTGCGGCCATGGCTGAAGCTCTGGCGCACCACGCCGGTTTCGGTGCGCGGCTTGAGCGACAGCGTCGATTTTCCGACGCTCAGCGTCTTGCCGTCAGGGGTCTTGGTGTCAGACATTCAGTTCCGAATCCTGTCAGTTCCGCTCGCGGCCGGTGCCACCCTGGCCCGTCCCGCCGGCCCGAAAGCGCTCCAGGCGCGCAAAGCGCGCCAAAAACGTGTCATTTGCAGGCCCGGCAAGCAGGGCTGCATGTACCACATTTGACCGGCCCAATGCCAAATCCAATTGGGCCGTCGTGAAAGCCTTGATGACCGCGACCTCCGCCGCGTCGTCCCGCCGCCGCAGCGCGCCGGCGAGCTTGGAGACGCCGTCGGCGCGGGCATCCGATGCGTGGATGAGGCCCACCACCCGGTCGCGGGTCATCGCCGCCTCGGCCTTGGCAAAACCGGCCGCGACCAGCCCGGATTTCCCGGCGATGGCGAGCGCATCGAGCGCGGAGCGCACCAGCAGGCGCTCGGTCTGATCCAGCAGCTCCGGCGTCACCCGGATTTCGCGCTTGAAGCCGCGCGCAAACACGTTTTTTGAAATGGCGTCCTTGAGCGTCGCCCGGTCCGCCGTGACCCACAGGCCGCGGCCCGGCAGCTTGCGCTTGAGATCGGGCACCACGCCCTCCGGCCCGACCACGAAGCGGATCAGGTCGTCGACCGGCTTCACCGCGCGGGTCACGGCGCACAGACGTTCGGTGCCGGGACCGCCTTTGCGCGGTCCAGCATCGAGTTCGTCGTTGGGCGTCAGTGCCAGCATCGGTGCGATGGTTCTCTGTTACGCAAGTCTTGCTTTAAGCAGGTGTCGCTTCGGTCTCGGCCGGAGCGGCTTCCGCCGCAGGCGCCGCGAGATCGGCTTCGGTGATCCAGCCGGCCTTGACGCGAGCCTGCATGATCATCGCCTCGGCGTCCTCGCGCGAGATTTCGTAGCCGTCGAGAATGCCCGGCTCGCGCTTGCTCTCGCCGTCCTTGCGCTCGGTCCAGCCGACCAGATCGTCGGTGGCGCAGCCGGCCAGATCCTCGACCGTCTTGACGCCGCCTTCGCCGAACTTGACCAGCATCGCCGTGGTGACGCCGGGCACGTCCTTGAGTGCGTCTTCGACGCCCAGCTCCAGGCGCTTGGCGTCGAGCTCGCCTTCGACCTTGCCGAGAAATTCGCGGGCGCGGGTCTGCAGCTCGCGCGCGGTGTCCTCGTCGAATCCCTCGATCGACGCCAGTTCCTTCTCGTCCACCACAGCAAGCTCCTCCACTGATCCAAATCCTTCCGATGCGAGCAACTGCCCGACAACCTCGTCGACATCGAGCGCTTCCATGAACACCTTGGTGCGGTTCTGGAACTCGGCCTGGCGGCGCTCGGACTCCTCCTGCTCGGTGAGGATGTCGATGTCCCAGCCGGTGAGCTGCGACGCGAGCCGCACGTTCTGTCCGCGGCGGCCGATCGCAAGCGATAGCTGGGCATCGGGCACCACGACTTCAATGCGCTCGCGGTCCTCGTCGAGCACCACCTTGGCGACTTCGGCGGGCGCCAGCGCGTTGACCACGAAGGTCGCGATGTCCGGCGACCACGGGATGATGTCGATCTTCTCGCCCTGCAACTCGTTCACCACCGCCTGCACGCGCGAACCGCGCATGCCGACGCAAGCGCCGACCGGATCGACCGAGGAATCCCGCGAAATCACGGCGATCTTGGCGCGCGAGCCCGGATCGCGGGCCACCGCCTTCACCTCGACGATGCCGTCATAGATTTCAGGGACCTCCTGCGCGAACAGCTTGGCCATGAACTGCGGATGCGTGCGGGACAGGAAAATCTGCGGCCCGCGCGGCTCGCGCCGCACGTCGTAGATGAAGGCGCGCACGCGGTCGCCGTTGCGCATGGTCTCGCGCGGCAGCATCTCGTCGCGGCGGATGATCGCCTCGCCGCGTCCGAGGTCCACGACCACGTTGCCGTATTCCACGCGCTTGACGATGCCGTTGACGATGTCGCCGATGCGATCCTTGTACTCGACGTACTGCCGGTCGCGCTCGGCCTCGCGCACCTTCTGCACGATCACCTGCTTGGCCGACTGCGCGGCGATGCGGCCGTATTCGAGTAGCGGCAGCGTGTCGGCGATGGTGTCGCCCACCTGCGCCGCGGGATTGCGCTTGCGCGCCTCATCCATGCTGATCTGGTTGGCCGGGTTCTCGACGGCGTCGACCACGAGCATGTGGCGCGACAGCCGCAGCTCGCCGGTCTTGTTGTTGATCTCGGCGTGGACGTCGGTCTCGGCGCCGTAGCGCGACCGCGCCGCCTTGGCGATGGCATCCTCCATCGCCGTGATGACGATCGTGCGGTCGATCGATTTCTCGCGGGCGACTGCATCCGCGATCTGCAACAGCTCGAGCCGGTTGGCGCTGACAGCCATCGCTCATTCTCCTTCGTGCTGGGCGCGGTGCCGGGGCTGGCCGGACGTGGCTTGGCCGGGGGCGCGCTGGAACGGTTTTTTGTGTCGGGGTGGAGCCGCGGAGTTATCTTCCGCCGGTTGGTTGTCGTTGAGGGCCGAATTTTCTTGAATCAGCCGTTCGGCCTGCTTGCTCCGCCGGAGCGCTTCGGCAATGAGCGCGTCGGTCAGCACGAGCTTGGCTTCCGCCATTTCCTCGATCGGCAGCAGGATGTCGGACGTCTCGCCCGCCGGCGCATCGTCGCGGCGGATGCGGGCGACGTTGCCTTCGGCGCCGAGCAACTGCCCGCGGAAGCGCTTGCGGCCTTCGACCGGCACGGCCATTTCGATCTTCACGAAATTGTTGGCGTAGCGGACGAAATCCGACTGGCGCACCAGCGGCCGGTCGATGCCGGGCGAGGACATTTCCAGCCGGTAGGCGCGGTCCACCGGATCGGCGGCGTCGAGGACCGGCGAGAGCGCGCGCGAGCAGATTTCGCAGTCCTCGATCGTCATGGTGCCGTCGGCGCGCTCGGCCATCACCTGCACGGTGCAGCCCTCGGAGGCGGAGACGCGCACACGCACCAGCCGGTAGCCGAGGCCCTCGACCACGGGCTCGACGATGGCGGCCACCCGGGCGCTCAGGCCCGGATCGACAATGAGGCGCGGCTCGGCGCCCGGTGCGGTTTCGACAGCTTCGTTCATTCGCCCGTTGTTCTATAAGTCTCTGTTTCTGCTGCCATTTCGTCCCCTTTTGACCTCGGGGGACATTCAGGTAACAAAAAAGAGCGGGTCCCGGGGGGCCCACTCTCAAAAGCCGATTGGCCTTATGAGGATCTAACCAGACGGTCTGGATAGACGCGCGGAATATAGCGATTTGCGATCCTCGTGCAAGGGCAGGTTTGGCTAACGGTTCGTTCACAAACCCCACTTAAATTCGACCGCGGTGCGGCCGGAGTGTTTCGGGCCGGTGGGAATGTCGAATGTCCGCGTCTGCGTCACTGATCCCCGAGCTTGAAGACGTCATTCAGCATGGCTCGCAGGACAAGCGGGCGGCGACCGTCAAGCGCATCGCCAATCTGTTCGTTGATGGCTCGCCTCACTTCAACGAAGATCACATCGGGCTGTTCGACGACGTCCTTTGCCGGCTGATCGTCGAGATCGAGACCAAGGCGCGCGCCGAGATGGCGCAGACGTTTGCGCCGATGGCGAACGCGCCGCTCGAGTTGATGCGCAAGCTCGCGCACGACGACGACATCGCGGTGGCCGGTCCGGTCATCACGAAGTCCGTGCGGCTTCAGGAAACCGAGCTGGTCGAGCTGGCCCGGACCAAGGGGCAGGCGCATCTGGCCGCGATCGCCGGCCGCGAAGGCATCGGCGAAGCCGTCACCGACGTTCTGGTCCGCCGCGGCGACGCCGGGGTGATGCACAGCGTTGCCGACAATCAATCCGCCAGGCTGTCCGAGGGCGGCTTCTCCGCCCTGGTCAAGCACGCGGAGGGCGATGGCGATCTGGCCGAGAAGGTCGGCCAGCGGTCGGACATCCCCGCCCACCTGTTCCGCGATCTGCTGGTGCGCGCGACCGCGGTGGTGCAGCAGCGCCTGTTGCAGGCGGCCAAGCCGGAGACCCGCAGCGAGATCCAGCGCGTCCTCGAGAAGGTCTCCAAGGAATTCGCCAAGAGCGAGCCGGCGCGCGATTACGCCGCCGCGCAGCGTGCGGTCCTCGCGCTGCATCAGGCTGGGACTCTAGGCGAGCCCCAGCTCGCCGATTTCGCCAAGGAGAAGAAATTCGAGGAGACGGTGGCGGCGCTGTCGCTGCTCAGCGGTATTCCGATCGAGACGGCGGACCGGCTGATGGCCGGCGACCGTCCCGACCCGATCCTGATCCTTTGCAAGGCGGCGAGCTTCGGCTGGACCACGGCGCGGGCGATCATCATGGCGCGGCCGAGCGCCAAGGGCACGTCCACCCCGGCGCTCGATGCGGCCTTCAGCAATTTCGAGAAGCTGTCGCCCTCGACCGCGCAGCGCGTGGTGCGGTTCTGGCAGGTGCGCCAGCCCGACGGCGGCGCGGGTTAGCGTCATTTTCTTCTGAAAATCAGATAGCAGGGCACGCGGCCTTCGCGCTTGGCCTTGGCCTCGTAGCGCGTGCCGGAAAAGCCCGGCCACGGCTGCCGCCAGTCATCGGCCCGCTCCGCGGTCCAGGTGAAATCCGGCGAGCGATTGAGCCGCATCAGAGTCCAGGCGGCGTAATCGGGGATGTCGCTGGCGAAGCGGAATTCGCCGCCCGGCCGCACGATCCGCGCGATCTCCGCGATGCTTTTGTCCTGCACGAAGCGCCGCTTCCAGTGCCGCCGCTTCGGCCACGGATCGGGATAGAGCAGATCGAACCGCGCGAGGCTCGCGGGCGGCAGCCAGGCCAGTAGGTCGGTCGCGTCGCCATGATACAGGTGGATGTTCTCGATCTTGCGCTCGTCGATGGCCGCCAGCGCCTTGGCCATGCCGTTGATGAAAGGCTCGATGCCGATGAAGCCCGTGCGCGTATGCAGCGAAGCCTCCGCGATCAGATGCTCGCCGCCGCCGAAGCCGCTTTCCAGGCGAACCTCGTCCACGCTCTTGAACAGTGCGCGGAGGTCGGCGGGCGCGGGAGTGGACAGGTCGAGCGCCAGCCGCGGCAGCAGCGTGTCGAACAGCGCCGCCTGGCGCGCGCGCAGCGGGTGGCCCTTGCGCCGGCCGAAAAAGGCGCCGGTTCGGTTGTGGCGATCATTTTCCGAATCAGACATCGCGTGTCCCGGACGCGGTGCAGCGCGCAGCGGTGCACCGCTGATCCGGGACCGTACCAGATTCCGGGTTTGGAACGGTCCCGGGTCTGCAGCGCATCACTTCGTGCTGCGCTGCGCCCGGGACAAGATGCCTTACTTGAACGCGCTCTTGAGCTGGCTGACCAGGTTGGTCTGCTCCCAGGAGAAGCCGCCGTCCTTTTCCGGCGCGCGGCCGAAGTGGCCGTAGGCGGCGGTGCGGGTGTAGATCGGCCGGTTCAGCTTGAGCGAGCGGCGGATGTTGGTGGGCGTGAGCCGGAAGATTTCCGGCAGCACCTTGGCGAGCTTGCGCTCGTCGATCTTGCTGGTGCCGTGGGTGTCGACCAGGACCGACATCGGATCGGCGACGCCGATCGCGTAGGCGATCTGGATGGTGCACTGGCTGGCGAGCCCGGCGGCCACCACGTTCTTGGCAAGGTAGCGCGCGGCATAGGCGGCCGAACGATCGACCTTGGTCGGGTCCTTGCCGGAGAACGCGCCGCCGCCGTGCGGGGCGTAGCCGCCGTAGGTGTCGACGATGATCTTGCGGCCGGTCAGGCCGCAGTCGCCGTCGGGTCCGCCGACCACGAAGTTGCCGGTCGGATTGACCAGGAAGTCGGACGGCTTCTTCGGCATCCAGCCCTTGGGCAAAGCGGACTCGACCGCGGTGCCGATCATCTCCTTGATCAGGCCGGGGGTGTACTTCTTGCCGTTGCGGCTTTTTTCATTGTGCTGGGTCGAGACCACAACCTTGGTGCAGCCGGTCGGCTTGCCGTTGACGTATTGCACCGTCACCTGGCTCTTGGCGTCGGGCTGCAGATCGAAGAGCTGGCCGGCGCGGCGCTTCTCGGACAGCACCTTCAGGATCTTGTGGGCGAAGTAGATCGGAGCGGGCATGTAGGAGCCCTTCTCATAGACCTCGCTCTCGGTGCAGGCGTAGCCGAACATCATGCCCTGGTCGCCGGCGCCTTCCTCTTCGCCGCCCTTCTTCTTCTTGGCGTTGACGCCCATGGCGATGTCGGGCGACTGGCCGTGCAGCAGCACCTCGACGTCGGCGCCGTGATAGGAGAAGCCGTTCTGGTCGTAGCCGATGTCCTTGACCACGCCGCGGGCGATCTCGGTGAT
>CAMAWG010000157.1 GCA_945861855.1 Rhodoplanes serenus | reverse complement strand
TCGGACCCTGATGTTCGTTCGTTGGCCATTATGATTGCGTTGGCCGCAACAACCCCTCGGCCGCGATCTTGCCGCGGCGGCGCTTGTCTCTCACCATGCGCTTCGTTGTCGTTAATGCGTCGTAAAGTCCGATGCGCGCTCGACCGCTGGCTAGACCCGAATTCGGCGATCCTGTTTGCCGTCTGACCCGGCTCTTCTCCGGTCCACTGCCAGCCTCGCCGAGCAATCCGCTCCGGGCCCCGCGCAGTGCAACCTTCGGGTCGATTCCGTGACCCGAAGCTAGTCCGTCTCAAACGATAATCCAAGCGCTTTTTTGCCTATCCGCAATGTTCATGTGTCATGGCGTCATTGTGGCAACATGAACATGCAGCGCACGCGGGATGCCCGAAAGATCAGGCCGCGCGGGCGAAGGGGTAAGCCCTGCCGCGCGGAACAACGTGGCAACGGCGGGCTCCTGGCCGATGCCGAGCTCGACCACCAGATGGCCGTCGGGCTTGAGCAGCCGGGGTGCCTGTCCCGCAATGGTGCGATAGCAGTCGAGCCCATCGGCGCCGCCGTCGAGCGCCCGGCTCGGGTCGAGACGCACCTCGGGCGGCAGCGCGGCCATGTCGCCGCTCGCGATATAGGGCGGGTTGCTCACCACGAGGTCGAAGCGGCCGGTGAGCGCCGCGCCGAAATCGCTGACCATGAATTTGGCACGCGGCAATAGGCCAAGGCGATCGGCGTTGTCGCGGGCGGCGGCAAGTGCCTCGCGGCTCACGTCGGTGCCGATGCCGAGCGCGTTGGGCAGCTCGTGCAGCAGCGCAACCAGCAGCGCGCCGGAGCCGGTGCCGAGATCGGCGATCCGCAATGCGCGGGTGCGCGGTCCGTCCAGGCCTTGGTTGATCGAGTCGATCGCGGCCAAGGCCGCCTCGACCACGGTCTCGGTTTCCGGCCGCGGCACCAGCGTGGCTTCGTTGAGCCGCAGCAACAGTCCCCAGAATTCCTTGTGGCCGAGGATGCGTGCGACCGGCTCGCGGTTGAGCCGCCGCGCGGCGAGCGCCGACAGCGCATGCGCCTCCGTCTCGCCGAGGCTCCGGCTGCTTTCGCGCATGAGCCCGGTGTGATCGAGGGCGAGCGCATGGCCTGTCAGCAGCCGGGCGTCGAGGTCGGGAGAGTCCAGCCCGGCGAGGCGGAATGAATCGGCCAGCGCGCGGCGCGCCTGTGCGATCGTCATGTCCCGCGAAAGCTGCGGCATCAAACGCCTTCGGCCGCCAGCAGCTCGGCCTGATGATGGGTGATCAGCGCGTCGATGATCTCGCCCAGCGCCTCGCCTTCGATCACCTTGGGCAGATTGTAGAGCGTCAGGTTGATGCGGTGGTCGGTGACGCGACCCTGCGGGAAGTTGTAGGTGCGGATGCGCTCGGAGCGATCGCCCGAGCCGATCTGATCCTTGCGTTCCGCGGCGCGGGCCTTGTCGATCCTGGTCTTCTCGGCGTCGTAGAGCTTGGCGCGCAGCATCGTCATCGCCTTGGCGCGATTCTTGTGCTGCGAGCGCTCCTCCTGCACCATCACGACGATGCCGCTCGGCATGTGGGTGATGCGGATCGCGGATTCGGTTTTGTTGACGTGCTGGCCGCCGGCCCCCTGGGACCGCATGGTGTCGATCTTGAGATCGTCGGGCTTGATCTCGATGTCGACGTCCTCGACCTCGGGCAGCACCGCGACGGTCGCGGCGGACGTATGGACGCGGCCCTGTGCCTCGGTGTCGGGCACGCGCTGCACGCGATGCACTCCGGACTCGAACTTCAGCCGGGCGAAGGGGCCGCGGCCCTTGATTTCGGCGACGATTTCCTTGAACCCGCCCTTGGTGCCTTCGGTGAGGGAGAGGATTTCGGTGGTCCAGCCCTGTCGAGCGGCGAAACGCTCGTACATGCGGAACAGGTCGCCGGCGAACAGCGATGCCTCGTCGCCGCCGGTGCCGGCGCGAATCTCGATGATCACGTTGCGCTCGTCCATCGCGTCCTTGGGCAGCAGCGCGAGCCGCAATTCCTCGACGATCCGCTCGCGCTTGGCCACCAGCGTGTGCCGCTCGTCGTCGGCCATCTCGCGCATCGCGGCTTCGGTCTTGGGATCGGCGATCAGCGCCTCCAGATCGCCCAGCTCGGCTGCGACCTCGCGGTAGGCCTTGATCTTGCCCACCACCGGGTCGATCTCGGCGAACTCGCGCGACAGCTTCACAAACTGCTCGGGCGGAAGCTGGCGCGACAGCTCGGCCTCCACCATCGCGTGGCGGGTGAGCAGGTTGTCGAGCTTGATTTCCGGCAGCGTGGTCACAACTGCAGCCCTTCGGCGGCCGCGAACGCTTCCAGCTTTTCACGGATGGTGCCGTCGGTCGGCGGGGTCTCCACCAGCGGGCGCAGCAGCGCCTCGACCTTCGACGCATCGAGATCGAGCAGCATGGCCTTTACCGCGCCGAGCGCCGACGGGGTCAGCGACATGGCGCGGAAGCCCAGGCCGATCAACGCCAACGCTCCGATCGGCTTGGATGCAAGCTCGCCGCACAGCGCGACCGGTTTGCCGCCGGCACGGGCCTTGTCGAGGATCAGCAGCAGCGCACGCAGGATCGGCGCCGAAAGCGGGTCGAATCGCTCGGCGACGCGCCGGTTGCCGCGATCGGCTGCGAACATGAATTGCACCAGATCGTTGGAGCCGACCGAAAGAAAATCCACCTTGGGGATCAGCGAGTCGAGCTGGAACAGGAGTGAGGGAACCTCGACCATGGCTCCGACCTCGACGCGATCGGGCAGCTTGTGGCGGCGGCGGCGCAGCGAAGTGAGTTCGCGCTCGATCAGTTCCTTGGCTTCGTCGAACTCGGCGCAGGTGGCGATCATCGGGAACATGACCTTCAGGTCGCGGCCCGCGGCAGCCTGCAGCAGCGCGCGGATCTGGCTCCGCATCAGGCCGGGCCGATCGAGGCCGAGCCGGATCGCGCGCCAGCCGAGCGCGGGATTTTCCTCCTGCTCGGCACGCATGTAGGGCAGCACCTTGTCGCCGCCGATGTCGAGAGTGCGGAACGTGACGGGCTTGCCGCCGGCAGCGTCAAGCACGGAGCGGTACAGCGAAAGCTGCTCGCTGATGCGCGGCATTTCGGTGGCGATCATGAACTGCAATTCGGTGCGGAACAGGCCGATTCCGGCGGCGCCGGTTTCCGCGATGTGAGGCAGGTCGACGAGGAGGCCGGCGTTGATCATTAGCGCGATCGGCTGGCCGTCCTTGGTGACGGAGGGCTTGTCGCGGAGCGCGCGGTATTGCGCCTGGCGGCGGGCGCGCAGCTTCACCCGCTCGCCATAGGCCGACTCAACGTCGGCCGCCGGCCGCAAGTGAACGTCGCCGGTCGATCCGTCGACGATGACGGCGTCTCCGGATTCGACCAGGCCCGCGATGTTGTCGATTTCGCCAACCGCTGCAATGCCGAGCGCACGCGCCACGATCGCGACATGCGAGGTCGGGCCGCCCTCTTCGAGAATCAGGCCGCGCAGCTTCCGGCGGTCGTAGTCGAGCAGCGCTGCGGGGCCCATCGAACGGGCGACCAGGATGGCGTTGTCGGGCAATTGCTCGCGCGGCGGCGCGTGGTCCTGGCCCATGAGCTGCCGCATCAGCCGGTTGCCGAGGTCGTCGAGGTCGTGCAGCCGCTCGCGGATGTAGGGGTCGGTGACGCGCAGCATGCGGGCACGGTTGTCGGACTGCACGCGCTCGACGCCGGCCTCGGCTGTGAGGCCGGTGCTGACCGCCTCGCGCAGGCGGTGCAGCCATCCTTGGTCGTTTGCAAAGCTGCGGTAAGCATCCAGGACCTCGCGATGCTCGCCGCCGTCGGCGACGTCGCGGCGCTCCAGCATGAGGTCGAGATCGGCGCGCAGCGCGGTGATCGAATCGTCGAGGCGCTTCAGTTCAGCCCCCACGTCGTCGGCGATGACGTTCTTCACCGTGACGCGCGGCTCGTGCAGCACGACGTGGCCGAGGGCGATGCCTTCGGCCAGCGGCTGGCCGGTGAGGTGCAGCCGCGGCCTGATCGCGGGCTCGGCGCCGGGCTTGGCGATCGACAGGAGCTCGCCCGAGGCGATCATCTCCGCCAGCACCATGGCGGTGGTTTGCAGCGCCTCTTCCTCCTCCTCGGAATAGGCGCGGCTGGCCCGGTTCTGCACCACCAGCACGCCGAGCGTGTTGCCGGCGCGCAGCACCGGCACGCCGAGGAACGAATGGTAGATTTCTTCGCCGGTTTCCGGCCGGAACGAGAAGGCCGGGTGGGTCTGCGCCTCCGACAGGTTGATCGGATTGGCCTCGCTCGCCACCAGGCCCACCAGGCCCTCGTCCTGCCGCAGCACGGTCTGGTGGACCGCTTCGGGCTTGAGGCCTTCGGTGGCGTACAGCTCAAGCGTGCCGTCGACGCGCAACACGTAGACGGAGCAGACCTCCGCCACCATGTTGGCGGCAATCAGCACGACGATCTTGTCGAGGCGTTCCTGCGCGCTAACCGGTTCCGCCATCACCTCGCGGAGCCGGCGCAACAGCACGCGCGGACCGCCGAGCGCGCCACGCATGGCATGTTCCTCAGGGCCGCATTGATCCAAGGGCTATAGCGAATGCGCTATGCAAACCGCAAGCCAAAGCGCCTTCTAAGCTGCTGATACGACGGGATGTTAAAGGTTGCAGCGCACCCGGAAAGGTGTTTCCCGCCGCCTTGCGCAGCCCCGGCGGTGTTTAGAGGACAACCTTCCCCTATTTGTCCAGTCCGTAGAGCGAATGCAGCGTCCGCACCGCCAACTCGGTGTAGGCGGCGTCGATCAGCACCGAGAACTTGATCTCGGAGGTGGTGATGGCGCGGATGTTAACCCCGCGGCCGGCCAGCGCCTTGAAAGCGTCGGCGGCGACGCCGGCGTGGCTGCGCATGCCGATGCCGATCACCGACACCTTGGCGACGTCGATCGAGCCGTCGATGTGGTCGAAGCCGATCGCCGCCTTGGACTTGTTCAGCACGTCCACCGAACGCTGGAAATCGGCCGACGGCACCGTGAAGGTGAGGTCGGTGGTCGCGCCGTCGGCGGACACGTTCTGCACGATCATGTCGACGTTGATGCTGGCCTCCGCGAGCGGGCCGAAGATCGCAGCGGCCACGCCCGGCTTGTCCGGCACATGACGGACCGATATCTGGGCCTCGTCCTTGGAGAAGGCGATGCCGGTGACGGTCTGCTGTTCCACGATATCCTCCTCGTCGCAGATGAGGGTTCCCGGCGGCGTGCCGTGCGGGTCGATGTCCTCGGGCTTGTCGAAGCTCGATCGCACGAAGATCTTCACCTTGTGCAGCATGCCGAGCTCGACCGAGCGCACCTGCAGCACCTTGGCGCCGAGCGAAGCAAATTCGAGCATTTCCTCGAACGCGATTCTGTCCATCCGTCTGGCGCGCGGCACCACGCGCGGGTCGGTGGTGTAGACGCCGTCCACGTCGGTGTAGATGTCGCAGCGGTCGGCCTGGATGGCGGCGGCGATCGCCACGGCCGACGTGTCGGACCCGCCGCGGCCGAGCGTGGTGATGCGGCCGGTGTCCTTGTGCACGCCCTGGAAGCCGGAGATGACGGCGACCTCCTTGCGCTCCTTGAAGCGCTTGATCAGCTCCGCGCCATTGATGTCGAGGATGCGCGCGGAGCCGTGCGCGTTGCTGGTCAGGATCGGCAATTGCCAGCCCTGCCAGGAGCGCGCGTTGATGCCGATGCCTTCGAGCGTGATCGCCAGCAGGCCGGAGGTCACCTGCTCGCCGGAGGCGACCACGGCGTCGTACTCGCGGGCATCGTGCAGCGGTGCGGCGGCGCGGCACCAGCCGACCAGTTCGTTGGTCTTGCCGGACATGGCCGACACCACCACGGCGACCTCGTGGCCGGCCTCGACCTCGCGCCTGACGTGGTGCGCGACGTTGCGGATGCGGTCGATGTCGGCGACCGACGTTCCGCCGAATTTCATCACGAGCCGAGCCATGGTGGGTAACGCATCCCCGCAAGCACATAGGCCGGCGGCGCAAAGGTGCTGGAGCGCCGGCCAAAAAGGCGCGTATACATACCGGCGGGGTCGGGGGGCTGCAACCGCGCCGCCCCGTTAACCATCCGAGAGCAGCAATGGCCCAAAAGCCGCAGCGTCAGAGCGCCCCGAGCACGGTCGATCCGGCCGAGGTCGAGCGCTTTTCTGCGCTCGCCGCCGAATGGTGGAACCCGCGCGGCAAGATGGCCCCGCTGCACAAGTTCAATCCGGTGCGAATCGGCTACGTCCGCGACCAGGCGGCGCTGCGTTTCGCCCGCGACCCCAAAAAACTCGACTCCATGAAGGGCCTGCGCATTCTCGACATCGGCTGCGGCGGCGGGCTTTTGTCGGAGCCATTGGCCCGGCTTGGCGCCGAGATGGTTGGCGTCGATCCCTCCGCCACCAACATCGCGGCGGCGAAGGAGCACGCAGGCCTGTCCGGGCTTGCCATTGACTACCGCTGTACCACCGCCGAGGAGCTGGCCGAGGCCAGCGAGGCGTTCGACATCGTGCTGGCGATGGAGGTTGTCGAGCATGTCGCCAACGTGCCGCTGTTCGTCGCGAGTTGCGCCGACATGGTGAGGCCCAGGGGGCTGATGATCGCGGCGACGCTTAATCGGACGCTGAAGAGCTTCGCGCTCGCCATCGTCGGCGCGGAATACATCCTGCGCTGGCTTCCGGTCGGCAGCCATCGCTGGGACAAGTTCGTCACGCCGAACGAGCTTGAGATCGCGATGGAGCAGGGCGGCCTGCGCGTGACCGGCAGCCAGGGTGTGATTTACAACATCCTCGCCGACCGCTGGCAGCTCTCCGGCGATATGGACGTGAATTACATGCTTGTGGCGGAAAGGCCGTGACCCTGGAATGATTGCTGCGCCTTGGCTTTGGGCCGTCTTTACGGTGTTCGCCGCTGCGGGCCAGTCCGCGCGCAACGCCATGCAGCGGGAACTGACGGCCGCGCTCGGCACGGTCGGTGCGACCCATGTGCGCTTCCTGTTCGGTTTTCCGTTCGCGCTCGTGTTCCTTGGTGTGGTCCTGATCGCGACCGGCAGCGGCCTGCCGCGCCCGGGGCTCGCCTTCGTGCCCTGGATCCTGCTCGGCGCGCTCACCCAGATCTGTGCCACCGCGACGATGCTGGCAGCGATGAGCGATAGATCGTTCGTCGTCACCATCGCCTACACCAAGACCGAGGTGATCCAGGCAGCCGTATTCGGATTGATCTTCCTGGGCGATCCGCTGACCGTGCCGATTGCCGTCGCGATCCTGGTGGCGACCGCCGGCGTCTGGCTGATGTCGTTCAAGGGCAACGCCCCGATGCAAGGCGGCCTGAAGCCAACGCTGCTGGGGCTCGTGTCCGGCGCGATGCTTGCGTTGTCGGCCACCGGCTATCGCGGTGCGATTCTATCACTCGGCCGTCCCGATTTTGTGCTGACAGCGACGTTCACGCTCGCCTGCGGCTTGGTGCTCCAGTCCGCCCTGCTGACGACCTATCTTGCGTTGCGCGACCGGGGCGTTCTGATTGCGATCGCGCGTGCCTGGCGGCCATCGCTTTTCGCGGGCTTCATGGGAGCGACGGCGTCGGAGTTCTGGTTCCTGGCCTTCGCGCTCACTAGTGCCGCCAATGTCCGCACGGTCGGTCTCGCCGAAGTGCTGTTCGCCCAGGCTATCTCGTATTTCATCTTCAAGCAGGCGACCTCACGGCGTGAGGTGATCGGCATGGCGCTAATTGTTGCAGGCGTTACGATGCTGATCTGGGCACAGTGAACGCGGTCAGTTCCGCTCGTCCGGCAGCACCGGGAGCGGGTGCAGCTCCACACCTTCTTCGAGCAGGTCCTTCGCCTCCTGCGGCGAGGCCTCGCCGTAGATCGAACGGTGCTCGATCTCGCCGTAGTGCATCTTGCGCGCCTCCTCGGGAAACTTGCCGCCGACGTTGTCGGCGTTCTTGGTGAGGTGGTCGCGCAGCTCCTTGAGCTTGGCGCGGAACTCGCGCTCCTGTGGCGACACCATCGCCACCGGCGTTTTGTTCTCCGCCGGAGCCTCCAAAGCCGGCACTTCGGGCGGCGAAACATCCGGCGGCGGCGCGCTCGCGCCCTTGCGGCTGCTGCGGCCGAGCGACGGCGCCATGATCGCCTTCTCGACCTTGGCCGAGCCGCAGGCTGGGCACGCCACCAGGCCGCGCTTGTTCTGCTTGTCGTAGTCGGCGGAGTTCTTGAACCAGATTTCGAAGTCGTGCTTGCGCTCGCAGATCAGCGAATAGCGAATCATGCCGGGCCTCGCACGGCGCGCAGATGCGTCGGCTCGGCCAGCGGCTCGACCACCTCGAAGCGGCGGCCGTGCTGGAGCGAGGGCACGCGGCTCCGCGCCGCGGCAATCTCGGCCGGATCGATCTCCGCCATGATGACACCGGGCGCCGTGCCGCCTTCGGCGACGATGCGGCCCCACGGATCGACCACGATCGAATGGCCGAAGGTCTCGCGGCCGTTCTCGTGCTTGCCACCTTGCGCTGCGGCGAACACATCGCAGCCGTTCTCGATCGCGCGCGCGCGCATCAGCACATGCCAGTGCGCCTCGCCGGTCTGTTTGGTGAAGGCGGAGGGAATGGCGAGGAACGACGCGCCGGCCTCCGCCAGCGCCCGGTAGAGCGACGGGAAGCGGAGGTCGTAACAGACGCTCAGCCCGAGCCGGCCCCACGGCAGGTCGTGCAGTACGGCGAGCTCGCCGGGCCGGTAGCTTCGCGACTCGCGGTAGCTCTCGCCGTTGGCGAGATCGACGTCGAACATGTGAATCTTGTCGTAGCGGGCGACGATCTCGCCGCGCGGATCGATCAGGAAGGAGCGGTTGGCCGCCTTTTCAGGCGTGACCTTGATGGCCAGCGAGCCGATGTGGAGATGAATCGAAAGTTTACGCGCTAGCTCGCGGAACGTCGCGAGGCTCGTGTCGCTTTCCTCCGGCACGATGGTGGTGAACAGCTTGTCGCGGCTCACCTCCATGATGTTGGTCATTTCGGGAGTCTGAACGTAGTCGGCGCCGGCCGCCTTGGCTTCGCCGATCAGCTTGACGACGGCGTCGAGATTCGCCGCCGGCGAGCGCGCGGCCCGCGTCTGAACGAGGCCAACGCGAAAGGTGGAGCCGGTCATGGAGCGGCCTGTCCGTTCAGCAACGGGTCGAGCTTGCCTTCACCTTCGAGCGCATAGAGATCGTCGCAGCCCCCGACGTGAACCGTGCCGATGAAAATCTGCGGCACGGTATAGCCGCCGTTGGCGCGCTGCGTCATCTTCGTTCTCAAATCCCGGTTTCGCGACACGTCGATCTCGGTGAAGGGGACGTTCTTCTTCTTCAGAAGCGCCTTGGCATCGAGGCAATAGGGACAATAGGGCGTTGTGTAGATTTCGACGGGGGCCATGATCTGGTTCGCGGGTTCCGGCAACCACTTTATATGGGGGCTCGCACCGCGTCGACAACCCGCGCGAACACCACGAGGTCCACGCTTCGCGCGCCCGCCCGCAACAGCGTCCGGGCGCAGGCATCGG
>CAMAWG010000156.1 GCA_945861855.1 Rhodoplanes serenus | reverse complement strand
TCGGCGGGGCCGAACTAGGATCGACGAGGGTGTAAAAGGCGCTCTTTTGCCCGGAATGGGTCCGACGTTATGGGCCTAAACCATAGTTGCCAACGACAACTATGCTCCGGTTGCTCAAGCTGCGTAATGCGGCTTGAAAGACCGAACTTAAAGTCCTGACGGGTTAAGCTCCGTCAGGCGGGGTCCGGAGGCACCTGGCAACAGAAGCCTCCACCTCTCCCTTCCCGATCGACTCTGCCTATATTTGTGCAGCGGCCCGCTCCGCCGGCGGGTGTCATTTGCCATCCGGCGCGTTAGCATCACACGCAACACTCCCGAGTCTCCAGTTCCGAGCGCCCATGCCCGTCGATCACATCCGCTACGACATTCTGGTTCAGGAGGCGCTGCGCGGCATGGTCCGCGAGGTGCTGACCGAAGCGGCCAAGAACAAGGGCATGCCCGGCGAGCATCATTTCTTCATCACCTTCGATACGACCGACGAAGGCGCCCGGCTGTCGGACCGACTGCGCGCGCAATATCCGGAAGAGATGACCATCGTCCTGCAGCACCAGTTCTGGGACCTCAAGGTGACCGACGAAGCGTTCGAGGTCGGGCTGTCGTTCGGCGGCGTGGCCGAGCGGCTGCTGGTGCCGTTCGACGCGATCAAAGCCTTCGCCGACCCTTCGGTTCAGTTCACGCTGCAGTTCGAGACTCTCGCCGAGACGCCGGACGAGGATGCCGACGAGGCCGAAGCCCCGGCGGCCCAGCAACCGAAAGACAAGCGCCCGACACCGCAGCGCCGGGAAGGCAGCCGCACCAGTGTTCCGGCGAGCCCGCTGCCCGTGGCCAGCGCAGCCGAAAGTTCGCCGCCGGAAAAGACCGGCGACAAGGGCGGCGCCGAAGTGGTGCGGCTCGACCGCTTCCGCAAGAAGTGATGGCCAAGGCTCCCAGCCAGGCTAGCACCAGGACCGAAACCGACAGCTTCGGCCCGATCGAGGTGCCAGCCGACCGCTACTGGGGCGCGCAGACCCAGCGTTCGATCGAGAACTTCCGCATCGGCACCGAGCGCATGCCGAGGCCGCTCATCCGCGCCCTCGCCGTCGTCAAGCGCGCCGCGGCCGAGGTGAACCTCGCGCTCAAGCTGATCGACGCGCGCCGCGCCAAGGCCATCGTCAAGGCGGCGCAGGAGGTCATCGACGGCAAGCTCGACGATCATTTCCCGCTGGTGGTCTGGCAGACCGGCTCCGGCACCCAGACCAACATGAACGTCAACGAAGTGATCGCCAACCGCGCGAGCGAGATGCTGGGCGGCAAGCTCGGCACGAAGTCGCCGGTCCATCCCAACGATCACGTCAACATGAGCCAGTCGTCGAACGACTGCTTTCCGACCGCGATGCACATCGCCGCAGCCGAGGAGATCGCGCGCCTGCTCGACCCGGCGCTGGCGCATCTGCAGGATGCATTGCAGAAAAAAGCCAAGGAGTTCGCGCGCATCGTCAAGATCGGCCGCACCCACACCCAGGACGCGACGCCGCTGACGCTCGGCCAGGAATTCTCCGGCTACGCCTCGCAGGTCGAAAGCGGCATCATCCGCAATCGGCTCGCGCTGAAGCAGCTCTATCCGCTGGCGCAGGGCGGCACCGCGGTCGGCACCGGATTGAACGCGCATCCGCGCTTCGCTTCGCTGTTTGCGAAGCGGGTCGCGGCGATCACCCGGCTGCCGTTCACCAGCGCCCGAAACAAGTTCGAGGCGCTGGCCTCGCACGGCGCCTACGCGTTCGCCCACGGCGCGCTCAACGCGCTCGCAACCGACCTGTTCAAGATCGCCAACGACATCCGCCTGCTCGGCTCCGGCCCGCGCTCAGGCCTCGGCGAGTTGATCCTGCCGGAGAACGAGCCGGGATCGTCGATCATGCCCGGCAAGGTCAACCCGACCCAGGCCGAGGCGCTGACGATGGTGTGCTGCCGGGTGTTCGGAAACCAGACCACGATCACCATCGGCGCAAGCCAGGGCCATTTCGAGCTGAACGTCTACAAGCCGGTGCTGGCCGCCAACATGCTGCAGTCGATCCGGCTCCTGGCCGACGCGGCGCGCTCGTTCACCGACCATTGCGTCGTCGGCATCAAGGCCGACGAGAAACGCATCCGCGAGCTGATGGAGCGTTCGCTGATGCTGGTGACGGCGCTCGCGCCGAAGATCGGCTACGACAAGGCGGCGAAGATCGCCAAGACCGCGCACCAGAACGGCACCACGCTGCGCGAGGAGGCCGTCCGCCTCGGCTATCTCAGCGGCGCCGAGTTCGACGGGCTGGTGCGGCCGGAGCGAATGACCCGGCCGGGCTAGGGCACAGAAAACTCGAAGGCCGGTGTAACGCGGGCGTGGCCCACCCCGTCATCAAAGAAGGATGACGAGTTGGGAGCGGGCCTCCATGCGACCTATCACACACACCAACCAGATATTCACGCTGTTCGGCGGCGGTCACGTCCAAGAGAGCCCGGGAGACGGCCCGGCATTTCAAGTGGGAGGCGAGGACTGGCTTGCCTCGTTCCGGGCGTGCGCCAGCTTCGTCGGCGCCTTCATCGTCGCATTGACCGGGGTGGCCGCCGGGCTGGTTCTTTTGCTGTCGTGGGACGCTTCACGCAGCAGCGCCGCGGACGGGCCGGAGTGCTTTGCAACGCAGACGCCCTCCAACCTCTGTCAGAAGGCACGCGAAATTCAGTCTCAGATGCCGGCACTGCCCTTCAAGATCGACGCAGACGTGACCCTCGTGGAGGTCAAAGCATCCGGTCCCCGCCTGGAGCTGACCGCCGTCTGGCATCTGACCCAGGCCCAGATCAACGACGCCCTGCTGAGCGGCGGCATGACGGAAACCCTGCTGTCTTTCAAAGCTAAAAGAATGACCGCCAATTTCCTATGCGGCCATTCCACACTGGCCGCCTTCGTGCGCTTAAAGGGCGAAATTGAGTACACATACACATCAGAACAAGGGCATGTGCTTTCGTCCATCGTCGCACGCGAATGCGAAGACCGGCGCTAGCCGCCCCAGCCCCATCCTTTCCAGGGCGGGACCGCTAACCATTTGAAATAGATTCGAGAAATCCGGCGCTGCGGCTGCCACCGTATCGGCGCAATTGTCGCCGATTGCTGTCGGGTGGGGACTCTGAGGCTCGCCATCATGCATTCAGCAAAGGTGGAGCTCTGGCATGGCTGAGATCGTCAATCTGCGGACCGCCCGCAAGCGCGCCGCAAGCAGCAAGGCCGAAGCCCAGGCCGCCGAACGGCGGCTCGCCCACGGTGCCCCCAAATCGGAGCGCGATCGTGCGGCGGCGGACCGCGACAAGGCCCGCCAAAAACTCGATCAGCATCGAATTGAAACAGGAGACCGTCGATGACGTCGCCGGTTATCAAGCGCTCCATCGTCGTCGCCGGTCACAAGACCAGCGTAAGTCTTGAAGATGCATTCTGGAAAAGCCTGAAGGAAATCGCCGACGGCCGCGACGTAACCCTGTCCGACCTCGTGTCCACCATCGACACCGACCGCCATGAAGGCAACCTTTCGTCGGCGATCCGGCTGTTCGTGCTCGATCACTATCGCAGCCACATGTCCCTCGCCCGGGAGCCCGCAGCGCAGCGCGACCTGATCGGGATGCGGACCGCGACGTCAGTTCTGCGCGCCGAGTGAGAGCGGCGGCGGCGCGGCCGCACGCGCCGGCGCGGCGTTGTCGGCCCGAGGCACGGCGCGCGGCTTCGGCGCAGCCGGAATGGTGACCGGCGGCGGCAGCGCCGGAGCCTGAGCGGCTCCTGAACTTTCACTGGCTGCATTCGGCGCCGGCGGCGCGCTGTCCGGCACGAGAGGCGGAGCGGGCTCAACTGGCTTTGGCGGCGACGCAGCAGCCGCGGCTGCCGCCGCTTCGCGGGCCGCCTGCTCCATCGCTTCGATCTGCCGGGATTGCCGCTCGACTGCGCGCAGTGTCAGCCAGCTCGTCAGCAAGTCGGTGTCGATGTTGCGCCTGGGTGCCGGCAGCGTCCCCTTGAGCGCGACCAGCACGGCGGGTTGCGCCGCGCCCTGCCCCGACGGGGCATTGAGCGTGAGCAGCGCATCGAGCATGGCATCGGCGAGATCGACGTTGACGGTCGCCTGCAGATCGGCGCCGTCGGCCCGGATCACGATATCGCGCAACCGCGCCTGCCCCGCGCTGATGCTGATGGCGGCGGATGCCTTCGGCACCGGCAGGCCGGCGTTGTCGAGCGCGCCGGTGACGAATTCGCGGATGCGGCGGCCCTCGGTCGGAATGCCGAGCTCCACCGCGCGCGTCACGGCGCCGAATACATTCGGATTGAGGCCGACAAGCTGCGCCTTCTCAAGCGTGACCGTGCCGAAGCCGGTAAGCGAGCCGACGAACGCGGCGGGACTGCGGCCGTTGCCCTCAAGCTCGGCCTGCAAGGCCAAGCGGCCGGCGGTCGCCGGGCGGTCGGCGCTGGGGAAGATCGCGCCGAGCTCGGCGTCGGCCAGCCCGACGCGAAGCCGGGCCATGAGGCCGGCCGCATCGTTGGAGACCGTGAGCCGGCCTTCGAACCGGCCCTTCCCCATCTCGCCCGCGACGTCCTCGAACACCACCTCCGAGCCGTTGAACCGCGCCGTGCCGCGCAAATCCTGCGCCGTCAGCCAGGGCGAGAACACCGCGCGCTGCGCCTTGAAGGCGATGCGGCCGTTCAGCCCGGTCGCGCTCCAGACTATCGGCTCGGTGGACCAGCCGGCCGCGCTGGCGCCGCGCCGGCCCGGCATTCCGATCGCCGCCAGGATCGCCGCCGGCGCATCGAGCGACTCCGCCTCGACCGAGCCGTCGATCCGCGGCGTGTCTTCGAAGCGGAGCGCCCAGCGGCCCTGCATCTTGTGGCCGCCGATGGTGCCGCCGAACCGATCGAACTCGATCGTGGCCGGCCGATTGGACGCAAACCGCAGCGTACCCTTGCCGCTGGCGTCGATCGGCCCCGCGACAAGCTTGCCCTCGAACGAAAGCTCGCGGCCGAGCGGGCCATTCGCCGAGACGTTGAGCCGCGAAGACTTCGGCTCCGCCACGATCGCCCGGTCGAGCCCGAGCAGGCCGAGCAGCGGGCCCGATCCATCGGCCTCGAACTGGCCGTCGACGCGGACATCGGCGCCGGTGAGCGCGCTGAGGTCCGTCAAGGTGAAGGCCTCGCGCTTCCCGGTCGCGCTGGCCGAGACATTGACGCGGATGGCGCCGAACCTGCCGGTCAGGCCGATCTTGCCGTTGGCGCTGTCAGCCCCGCTGCTCTCCATGCTGACATGGGCCTGCAGCGTGGCGGTCTTCTGGCGGGCCGCAATCCGGCGCAGCGGGTCGGCCAGCGCCGGCGCAAACTTTTCCGCAAGCGCGATCACGCCGTTGAGGTCGCGCGCGTCGAGATTGACCGTGATGCTGCCGCCCGGCGACGACTGGGTCTGGATCCGGCCGGTCGCCACGAAACTGGTGTCGCCGAGGTCGCCGACCGACAGCCGCTCGATCGCAAGCCCGCCCGCGTCGAGCTTGAGGCGCGCGGCGATGTTGCGCGCGTCGAAGCCCGCGATCTTGGCTTTGCCGATTTCCATCGCCAGCGTCACCTCGCCCGGCCGCTCCAGCCCGAGGCCCGACAGCGCGGATTCGCCGAATCCGAGCACGCCGTCGAGATCGAGTTCGGCCGCGCGGAGCTCGCCATCGAGACGCGCCGGCCGGTCGCCGCTGGGCCAGGCGTAGGACACGCTGCCCTCGACCACGCCGCGATCGATCTCGGTCCGCAGCCGCTCGACCGCAATCCGGTCCGACCGGAGCGTGACGTCGCCCTTGGCGCGCCACGGCTTGAACTGCGCGGTGGCGGTGGCGTGCCCGGCGAGCCAGGCCACCAGGTTTTTCGGATCGTTGGAGTCGACGTTCAACCCGCCGGCAAACCCGAGCCCCTTGCCCAGCGGATAGAGACGGCCGTCGACCTTGACCTGCGTGAAGCCCGGCGCGCGGAACTCAAGCCTGTCGAGGGTCCAGGTGGCGCCGTCGGATCGAAGGTTGCTGCCGACGTTCTGCACCGTCGCGCCGCCGAGCATCATGGAATCGACGTTGAGCGCAAGCTTCACCGGCCACGACGGCCGCAGCGCGCTGCCGAGCAGTTCGCCGAACGCCTGCACCGCCGCGAGCGGCAGCCGCCGCGCCGCCGCCGGCGTTGCCAGCAGCCGGTCGAGATCTACCTGCCGGGCGGCGAGCGTGCCCTGCAATTGCGGCTGCGCGCCGAA
This sequence comes from Rhodoplanes serenus, assembly GCA_945861855.1. Taxonomy (GTDB): domain Bacteria; phylum Pseudomonadota; class Alphaproteobacteria; order Rhizobiales; family Xanthobacteraceae; genus Z2-YC6860. The sequence goes on along the minus strand of CAMAWG010000156.1, from coordinate 3,351 downwards.
CGTGAACTCGCCCGAGCCGTTGAGCGTCACCGCGCGCTCCTCCGGCCCGTACTGGAACGACACCTCGTCCAGCGCGGCGGACGAGACGCCGGCCTTGACCTTGCTGGTCAGCCGCCACGGCTCGTGGGCCACCGCCTTGCCGTTCGCCAGCACCGTGCCGGCCGGCCGCGACAGCGAGAGCGCGCCGTCAAAGCGCGGCGTGCCGCGTTCGAACGCCAGCAGCCCGTCGGCCTCGACCGTCAGCGGGCGCTCGTCGGTCTTCAGGCCGAACTTGAGCCGCGTGCCTTCGGCGGTCGCCCGCCCGGCGGAGATGTCGTAGCCGTAGAGGCCGCCGCCGCCGCCGGTGACGAACTCGCCCTTGCCCTGGATCGGGCCGGTAAGCGAGCGGACCTGGCCCGAGAACCACAACTGATCGAGCACCAGCCGCGTCTTGCTGGTGACGTCGGTCAGCGTGGCGCGGCCGTCCTCGATGCTCAGGCGGTCGATCGACAGTGTCTCGTTCGCCAATGCGAGCGCCGGCCAGTCGATCTGGCCTTTGGCATCGAGGCCGATGTTGAACTGCGGCGCGACGAGCCTCATCTCGACCGCACGAAGCTCGCCACGCATCAGGGAGCCGAGCGCCAACTCGATACGGAGCGAGCGCGCCCGCATCCGGCTGCCCTCGCCGACCGGACCGATGGCGATGGCGCGCAGCGTCACCGACGGAAACGGCAGCAGGGCCGCGTCGATATCGCCACCGACCATGACCTTGATCCCGACGAGCCGGCTGGCCTCGGCCTCGAAGAAGGCGCGGTGGTCGTTCCAACGGATGACGTGCGGCCCCACCAGCGCCGCCAGCAGCGCCAGAATCATGGCGATCGCAAAGCTCAACAGCGTCGTCTGCACAATTGCTCCGGTGCGCGCGGCCCCCGGCTCGGGCCGAACATCAGCCTACCAAACTATGCATTTTGACAGGCAGGCGCGACCCTTGCCGGCCGGCCTGCAACCCACAATTGGCGTCGTTGGCGGCAAATGTGTGTCCGCCGAATCTTTGGACAGTTTAGCTCAAAGCGAAGATTTTGCCCGGGTTCATGATGCCCTGCGGATCGAGCGCCCGCTTGATCGCCCGCATCGCTTCGAGCGCGGGGGCGCCGTGCTCGGCCAGCAGGTACTTCATCTTGCCCTGCCCGACCCCATGTTCGCCGGTGCAGGTGCCGTCCATCGCCAGCGCCCGCTCGACCAGCCGCTCGTTGAACGCCTTGGCGACCTTGATCTCGTCGGGGCTCTGCATGTCCACCAGCAGCGTCAGGTGGAAGTTGCCGTCGCCGACATGGCCGACGATCGGCGCGATCAGGTTGCTTTCGGCGATGTCGCGCTGGGTCTCGGTGACGCATTCGGCGAGCCGCGAGATCGGCACGCAGACATCGGTCGGGATCATGCTGGCGCCGGGCCGCAAGGTGAAGGTCGAGAACGCCGCGTTGTGGCGCGCCTCCCAGAGTTTCGTGCGCTCCTCCGGGCGAACGGTCCATTCGAACGGTCCGCCGCCGAACTCCTCCGCGATCTCGCCGAAACGCTCCGACTGCTCGGCAACGCTGCCCTCGGTGCCGTGAAACTCCAGAAACAGCATCGGCGTCTCGACAAGCCCCAGCTTGGAATAGAGATTGACCGCACGCACCTGCAGCGCGTCGAGGAGTTCGATGCGCGCGACCGGAATGCCGGACTGGATCGTCATGATGGCGGCGTTGCAGCAGGCCTCCACCGACGGGAACGGACAGGTGCCGCCGGAGATCGCTTCCGGGATGCCGGAGAGCTTCAGCGTCAGCTCGGTGATGACGCCAAGCGTCCCCTCGGAGCCGACCACCATTCGCGTGAGATCGTAGCCCGCGGAGGACTTCTTCGCCCGCCGCGCGGTGGTCATCAGTTCGCCGTTCGCCATCACCACCTTGAGCGACAGCACATTGTCTTTCATGGTGCCGTAGCGCACGGCGTTGGTGCCCGAGCAGCGGGTCGCGGCCATCCCGCCGAGCGAGGCGTCGGCGCCGGGGTCGATCGGGAAGAACACGCCCTGGTCGCGGAGATATTCGTTGAGGGCCTTGCGGGTGATGCCCGGCTGGATCACGCAGTCGAGGTCCTCCGCGTGCACCGCCAAAACCCGGTTCATGTCGCGCACGTCGATCGACACGCCGCCGAACGGCGCGTTGACATGGCCTTCGAGCGAGGTGCCGGTGCCGAACGGGATGACCGGGACGCGATGCACCGCGCAGATGCGCACGATCTCCTGCACGTCCTCGGTCGATTGCGGAAACACCACGGCGTCCGGCGGCTGGTTCTCGATCCAGGTGACGGTGTTGCCATGCTGCTGGCGCACCGCCTGCGAGGTCACGAGGCGATTGCCGAATCGCGCGGCGAGGACGCCCACCGCCGCCTCGATCGCCTTGGGGTCGCGCCGCAGGGGCGCGGATGTTACTACCGGCATGGCGGCAGGTTAGCAGAACGAAAGCGGCGCCGGCAAAGTGCCGACTCAATTGTCGATATTTCTGGACCGCCCACGCGCATCTGGCAGAATACCGCCATGCTCGACCGCCTCGACCTGGAGCCCGTGTTCTTCGCCCCCTTCGTCTCCTCGGTGATGAAGGTCGACCCCGCCTGGATCGACTACAACGGCCATCTCAACATGGCCTACTACAACGTGCTGTTCGACCGCGCGGTGGACGAGGTGTTCGAGCTGCTCGGCTGCGGCGCCGACTATGTGAAAAAGGGATTTTCCACCTTCACCGCCGAGGTGCACGTGCGCTATCTGCGCGAATTGAAGGAAGGCGACCCGGTGCGCGTCACCTTCCAACTGCTCGATTACGACTCAAAGCGCATGCACTACTTCGAGCAACTGTTCCACGCCGAGGAGGGCTGGGTCTCCGCCACCTCCGAAAACATGTCGCTGCATGTTGACATGGCGGCGAAGAAGACCGCGCCGTTCCCCGTCGATGTGACGCGGCGGCTGATCCAGATGAAGGCCTCGCACGGCCAGTTGCCGCGGCCGGAGGCGTCCGGGCGCAGCGTGTCGATGCCGGGGAAGAGCTAAGCCGCGGCGGCAACCCAATGCCGCCGCGCGCACCCGTGGAAAGTGCAGCCAGGGCTCAGTTGATCTTGATGCCCTGGGCGTTGATCACCTTGGCCCACTTGTCGGCTTCGTCGGCGATGTGTTTTGCGAATTGAGCCGAAGTCATAGTGTCTGTCCGGGAACAATTTGAATTCCTTGAATCAGTTGTGATTCAAGAGTGGTGGCCTGATTCGAGGAGGGTCACCGATGTGGACGGCGAAGAACCGCGGACGTTACGACCGCAGCAAGTTGCGATACCCGAGTGACCTGACCGA